>DFBM01000098.1 GCA_002366645.1 Rhodobacterales bacterium UBA3080
CCCGGGTTTGCCGTTTGATTTCAATTCTATCGCGGCCAAGAGGCCGATGCCGCGAATGTCTTTCACCATTGGGTGGTCCTTGAGACCATAGACGGCGTCGAGGAAGTAGGGGGTCATATCCTTTGCACGCTCGAACAGGCCTTCTTCTTCGAAAATGTCTAGCGAGGCTAGTCCGGCGGCACAGGCCGCGGGATGGCCCGAGTATGTGTAGCCGTGAAAGAACTCGATTGCACCGGGGGCGGCTTGATCTGAAATGACGTCGTATACTTGCTCCGTGACGGCGACCGCACCCATCGGGATGGAGCCATTGGTAAGCGCTTTGGCCATGGTTATGATATCTGGTGTCACGCCAAACGCGTCGGCGGCGAACTTTTCGCCCAAGCGGCCAAAACCGGTTATGACTTCGTCAAAAACCAGAAGAATTCCGTTTTCGTCGCAGATTTGACGCAGGCGTTCGAGATACCCTTTCGGCGGGGCGAGAACGCCGGTTGAGCCTGCCACCGGTTCGACGAAGCAGGCAGCGATCGTGTTGCCGCCGTAGTTTTCGACCATGCGCTGCAGATCATTCGCCAGCTCCACGCCGCGTTCCGGTTGGCCGCGCACGAACAGCTCGTTCTCGTCCCAGGTGTGGCGCATCATGACGACGTTCGGCATTACCGACGGGAACGTTTTACGGTTGTTAACCATACCGGACAGGGAGACGCCGCCGATGTTGACGCCATGGTAAGCGCGCTCGCGGCTGACGAAGCGGGTGCGATCGTTGCCAAGGGCCGAGTGGTAGGCCATTACCATTTTTAGCGCAGTATCAATGGCTTCGGATCCGGAGTTGACGAAAAACACACGATTGAACTCTTCAGGCAGCAAGCGCGCGACTTTTTCGGCGAGCGCGAAGCTAAGCGGATGGCCGGAGCCAAAGGGTGCAACGTAGGTATAGTCCTGCATGGCCTGATGCACGGCTTCGATGATTTTGGGATGGCTGTGGCCGGCTGGGCTACAGAACAAACCGGACGAGCCGTCGATCACCTGTCCACCCATGTGGTCGGTCATATAGACCCCGCTAGCCTTTGTGATCAGGCGCGGGTTCTCTTTGAATCCCTTGTTGTCGGTGAAAGGAATCCAGAATTCCGCGAGCGAGTTTGATTGCACGTCAAAAGCCATGATACGTCCTATATCCAAATTGTAAGAGTGGTAGTTTGGGACCGTGGCCCCGTATTCTGGATTGACACTAGGATCGGTTTTGGGCTTCTCTTACATCCAGATTGACCTCTCGATTAAGTCCAGATAGGAATGTTATGCCCCTTGCCGAAGATACATTTTTCCTAGATCCAAATTTCCAAGGAAGTCTGCAAAAGCAGATACAGCAGATCGTGGCCTCGGCAATTTTGTCGGGGCGTTTTCAGGCTGGGGAAAAACTGCCTTCATCGCGAAAGCTGGCGACGCATCTGGGAATTTCGCGGATAACGGTGACGTTGGCCTATAATGAACTGGTTGCAGACGACTATATTTCTTCGGCTACACGATCAGGATATTACGTGTCGGAAACCGCTCCGACGGCGCCGATGTCCGCGATCAAAGGGGAGATGGTCGCCGACACTGTTGATTGGTCGCGTGCCGTTCAGAGGGATTATACCGGCGGTAAGACCCTGCAAAAACCTCTCGACTGGCGGAGCTATCAGTATCCGTTCATTTCGGGCCAACCTGATCCAAACTTGTTTAATCAGGCGGCATGGCGTCTGTGTGCGTTGCAAGCGTTGGGCAAGAAGGAGTTTGATAGCCTGACGTCGGATTATGCCGAACACGACGATCCGGAACTGATCAACTTTATTGCGCGCCACACATTGCCCAGGCGCGGAATATTGGCGCGTCCGGAGCAAATTTTGGTAACTGTCGGCGCGCAAAATGCGCTTTGGATGGTGGCGCAGACACTTTTGGGCGAGGGGCGTTCAGCGGCCTATGAAAACCCGGGTTATTACAGTTTACGGCAAATTTTAAACAATTCAGGGTGCACGCAGTATCCGGTAGAGATTGACGAAGACGGGTTGCCACCCGACCGGTTGCCGGATGATTTTGACGTGTTATTCACGACGCCTAGTCACCAGTGCCCGACCACTGCGACCATGCCGATGGAGCGGCGGTACGAGTTGTTGAAGCTCGCGCGGGAACGGGATTTTCTGATTGTCGAAGATGACTACGAGTTCGAGATGAGTTTTCTGAAATCGCCGTCGCCCGCTTTGAAGTCTTTGGACGTGGACGGGCGGGTTATTTATGTCGGCAGCTTTTCGAAATCCCTGTTTCCGGGGCTGCGGCTTGGGTATCTGGTCGGATCCGAGCCGTTTATACGCCAAGTGCGCGCCTTGCGTTCGGCTGTTCTGCGGCATCCACCGGGACATATTCAACGGACAACAGCGTATTTCCTAGGGCTTGGGCATTATGATGCGATGATCAAGAAAACCCGTAATGTGTTTCACAAGCGCCGTGCGGTGATGGAGACGGCATTGCGGGAGACGGACTTGAAAGTCGCGGGGCGTGCGTCTTTTGGCGGGTCCGGGTTTTGGGTCGAAGCCCCCGAGCATGTTGACACTGAGGTGTTAGCAGAACGGCTTCTGGCACACGGCGTACTGATCGAGGCGGGCAACGCCTTTTTTGACTGGCCGGACACGCCGCGAAATTTCTTGAGATTGGCCTATTCATCGATCGCATCGGAAAAAATTCCTGAAGGAATTGCCCGAATTCAGCAAGCACTTGGGGAATATTGAAAACTGGATATAATCCGATCTTGAAACTGGCCCTATCGTCCAAACAGATGCCCCGTCATACACGAATTTAGCTTAAGCTCTCCGTTCAAACACAAGGAATGCGTCTCATGAAAATGACCACCGAGGAAGCCTTTGTAAAGGTTCTGCAAATGCACGGTATCGACAATGCCTTTGGTATTATCGGCTCGGCCTTTATGCCGATTTCGGACTATTTTCCGGCGGCCGGGATTACGTTCTGGGATTGTGCGCACGAGTATTCCGGCGGGATGATGGCGGATGGCTTCTCGCGTGCTTCGGGTAAGATGACTATGGCGATTGCGCAGAACGGCCCCGGGATTGCGAACTTTGTGACACCGGTCAAGACGGCCTACTGGAACCACACACCAATGCTGCTAGTGACGCCGCAGGCTGCCAACAAGACCATCGGGCAGGGTGGTTTTCAGGAAGTCGAGCAGATGAACATGTTCAAGGATTGCGTGGCCTATCAGGAAGAAGTCCGCGACCCGTCGCGGGTGGCCGAGGTCCTGAACCGTGTGATTATGAAAGCAAAGCGTCTGTCGGCCCCTGCGCAGATAAACGTGCCGCGGGATATGTGGACTCAGGTTATCGACATCGATTTGCCCGCGATTGTAGATTTCGAACGCCCTGCGGGCGGGGTGAACGCGATTTCCGAGGCGGCCAAGTTGTTGTCCGGTGCGAAGTTTCCGGTGATCCTGAACGGGGCCGGCGTGGTTATCGGCGGAGCGATCGAGGCTTCCAAGAATCTGGCGGAGCGTCTGGACGCGCCGGTTTGTTGTGGCTACCAGCACAATGACGCCTTCCCCGGTTCGCATCCGTTGTTCGCAGGGCCTTTGGGGTATAACGGATCAAAGGCGGCGATGGAGCTTATTGCCAAGGCTGACGTTGTTTTGGCGTTGGGCACGCGGTTAAACCCGTTCTCCACGCTTCCGGGCTATGGCATCGATTATTGGCCGACGGCCGCGAAAATCATTCAGGTGGATATAAACGCCGACCGGATCGGTTTAACCAAGCCGGTGACGGTTGGAATTGTGGGGGATGCCAAGCAAGTTGCGGAACAGGTTCTGGCCCAACTCGACAGCAGCGCCGGCGATGCGGGCCGTTCGGAGCGCCGCGATCTGATTGCACAAACCAAGTCATCCTGGGCGCAGATGTTGACGTCTATGGATCACGAGGAAGACGACGAGGGCACGACATGGAACCAGCGTGCGCGCGGAGCCAAGCCGGAGCACATGTCACCGCGAAAAGCATGGCGTGCCATTCAGGCGGCCTTGCCGAAGGAGGCGATTATCTCGTCGGACATCGGCAACGCCTGTGCGATTGGTAACGCCTATCCGACATTCGAGAATGGCCGTAAGTATCTGGCACCGGGTCTTTTCGGCCCGTGCGGTTACAGTTTTCCAGCTATCCTAGGGGCCAAGATCGGTCAGCCGGATACGCCTGTAGTTGGGTTTGCCGGTGACGGCGCGTTCGGGATCTCGATGAACGAGATGACGGCCTGTGGTCGTGACGAATGGCCAGCCATTACCATGGTTATTTTCCGCAACTACCAATGGGGCGCGGAGAAGCGTAACACCACGCTTTGGTATAACGACAACTTCGTCGGGACCGAGTTGGACTACAACGTCTCCTACGCCGATATCGCGAATGCCTGCGGGGTGACAGGTGTGGTTGCAACGTCGATGGAAGGTTTGACGCACGCACTCGATACTGCGGTGAAAGCGCAGATGAACGACGGTGTGACAACGTTTATCGAGGTTATGCTAAATCAGGAGTTGGGCGAGCCGTTCCGCCGCGACGCTATGACAACGCCGGTTTCGGTTGCCGGTATTAGCGCTTCCGATATGCGGCCGCAGAAGGTTTAGGGCTGACAATGGGGATCGACGGCGCGTGGATTCTAACTTTGAATGCCGGATCGTCGAGCCTTAAGTTTGCTGCCTACGAATTGCATAGTGACCGGTTGATTATTGCTGGCCAGATCGCGGCGATCGGGCCGGACGCAAGACTTATTGCCGGAGGTAATACAGCGGCGGTAAATGCGGGTGATCATGCGCAAGCCATCACAGCAGCAATGGATTGGATGACCCAGAACGCCGGTTTGTCTGACGCGCCGGCGATTGCAAGCCACCGGATCGTTCACGGTGGCGATAGAAATGCACCAGCAGAAATAACGTCGGAAGTGTTGGCGGACATTCAAAGTGCGGCGGCACTGGCACCGCTTCACAACCCGCCAGCTCTCGACGTGATCGGCAACCTTACCGCCATGTATCCGGATTTGCGGCAAGTCGCCTGCTTTGACACAGCCTTTCACGCCGATAACCCCGCTGAGGCAACGACTATTCCTTTGCCCAAAAACCTGCGAGACAAGGGAATTCGACGGTATGGATTTCACGGCCTAAGTTACGCCTCTCTTGTCCGGCGCTTTTCGCAAGAAACAACCGCCACGCTGCCACGGCGCGTTCTGGCGTTGCATTTGGGGGCAGGGGCCAGCCTTGCGGCAATCGTTAACGGTAAGGGCGTGGCCACGACCATGGGGTTTTCGCCTATGGACGGTCTCGTCATGGCCACGCGGGCGGGCGCGATGGATGTCGGCGTTATACTCCACTTGATGCGTACCGAGGGCATGGATGCAGACGCGTTGGAACATTTGCTAAATAGGGAAAGTGGCCTCAGGGGATTGTCTGGCGGCAACGCGGATATGAAATCCCTGCTAGAGTCAGAACGCCCCGAAGATCGGTTTGCAATCGACCATTATATTTACTGGGTATGTCGTCATGCCGGCTCTATGATCGCTACAATGCAGGGCGTCGACGGCTTGGTTTTTACCGGCGGTGTGGGCGAGAACGCCACGACAATTCGTGAACGTATCACGGCAAATCTGTCTTGGGCGGGCGAAGTTCCGGTATGGGTAATTCAGGCCGACGAAGAAGGCGAACTTGCATCTGTCGCGCGTGCAATCGGTTCTGCCGTATTATCCGAAAGTTTGTCACCAAAATAGGCAATCACTTCCCGCAACGCCTCGTCCGTGGGGGAACCAACCTCGTCGATGAAATGCATAGTTAGTAACGAGTGTGCGTTCCCGACGATATTCGTAAGCTTGATCCGTTCTTTGTCGTCGTTAAACGCCGCATCCAGTGCCGTAAACTTGGTTTGCGTGCAAAGTTTATCACCAGCGAAACGGAACGCCAGCATCGCGCCTTTTTCGTCCAGACTCTCGCGGATTTGTGCTACGTCCTCGTCCGACATATGCAGTGCACTCTGGCCGCCAAGTGGTAAAGAAGGCTGCGAGGATACACCCGCCAGCACCGCATTATCTGCCATTAACGAAATGGCAAAGTTTCCAGACAGGCACATGCCGATCACGCCGATGCCCGGCACGTCATATTGCTGTTTCAGCTCTGCACTTAGTGCGCGCAACCAGTTCACCACCGGACTGCTGCGCTTTTTTGCAAACAGAGAGAACTCGCGGCGCATGCAAAACAACCGCGCGGTGTTGCCGATGAACGAAAGCTTGCCTAGTGGGCCGAAAATATGCGGCATCACGACCCGAAAGCCAGCGTTAACCAGTTTGTCGGCAAGTCGCAGGGTCTCGGTGCCGATGCCGGGCAGTTCCTGTATCAGCAGAATAACCGGACCGTCGCCTTTGGTGTAAACATCGTGCTGTAGGGGTTTGCCGTCGACAGCATCGGTGGAGAATACGGATTTCTCGAAACTCTGCATAACCATTTACTGTACCACTTTTCTGCAATCGCAATGCTGGAAAAGTAGCGTGCAAATTATCGCCTAACAAGCGTTTTTGCAGATCACATAATGGAAACGTCAGTCCCGATCCCGAGTTCCCCTGCCTCAATCATGACATGATGAGCACAAATCAGGTCTTGCGCCGCGATCCCCATCGAGCGGTATAGCGTGATCGTATCGTCGGATTCTCGACCCTTGGCCTTGCCCTGCAAAACTTCGCCGATTTCGCCCAAAACATGATCTTCGGTCATCGCGCCGCTTTCAAGCGCGGCGATAATCTCACCCGCTTGCGCAAAGGCAGAGGGGCGATAATCGACTTATAGCGCGGCCTTCAAAACCATCTCCTGATCAATTTCGCGCATGCTCGGGATTGAGGCACCGACGGCGTTTACATGACACCCTTCACTGACCCAATCTCCATGCTACACGGTTTCGCGGGCGGACGTGACGGTACAGATGATGTCTGCGCCTGTAGCGGCCTCTTGTACAGAATCCGTCGACGTTACGGTTGGATCACCATAACGCTTTCGGGTTTCGTCTGCGAAGCGTTCGGCCGAGTCTATTGTCCGGCCGACGACCCTCAGTTCACGGATAGTGCGAACCGCCTGCATAGCCTCAAGGTGGATATGAGCCTGCTCGCCTGTGCCGACAACCGTCAGGACTTCGGCGCCAGCTCGTGACAGGTCCACCTATGACGCCTTCGGGCGCCGCATTGGGCTGAGTTCAACTACCGGGCGCAACAGCAGCATGTCTTACACGGACGGTCGGCTGGCCAGCCTGACCCACGCCCAGAACGGCGTGACGCTGACGAACCTCGCCTATGACTATTCCGTTGACGGCCAGCTGGCGGGGATCCGTGATCTGCTCGATCCGGTCAAGTCTATCGAGATCGACTACGACAACCTCAACCGTCTGGTCATGGTCTCGGAGGGTATCCCGACCGTTGACGGTGGCACGCCTATCCCGGTTGAGGATTTCTCTTATGACGGCGAGGGGAACCGCCTCAGCTCGCACCTCTCGAACCTGTATCTGTCCGACGACCACAACCGCCTGACCGAGGATTCGGACTACACTTACGGCTATGATTCCAAGGGCAACCGCATCAGCCGGACCGCCAAGTTGGGCGGCGTGGTGGAGGCTTATACCTTCAATTCCGTCAACAAACTGGTGGCCTACGATTCCGGCGACGGGACGGTGGCAACCTACCACTACGACGCGCTGGGGCGGCGGATTGCGAAGGTGGTGGACGGGGCCGAGACGGCCTATGTTTACGACGCATGGAATCCGTATAGCTCTGTCGCCAACGACATTCTGCTGGAGTATTCCGATGGGGTTTTGGTGCGACGCTGGCTGCATGGTTCCAAGGTCGATGAACCACTGGCGTTTGAGGCGTATTCCGGCACCACAGGTGCGGGCACCGGTGCGATCAACGAGGTCTATGCTGACCGTCAGGGCTCCATCCTTGCCGTTATCGATCCGGTCACCGGCACCAAAGCTGCCGAGTATACCTACGATAGTTTCGGCCGGCTAACGCAGGTCACTGGCACTCTCAGTCAACCGTTTGCCTACACAGCCCGGGAGTACGACGCCGAAACCGGTCTCTATTACTACCGTGCCCGCTACTACGATCCGGCACTGGTGCAGTTTGTATCAGCGGCCCCGATTGGCTTCGCGGCGGGTGATCTCAATATTTACACTTACGTTGAGAATAATCCATTTAACTGGTCCGACCCGAGTGGGTTGTCGATGGCGGCGATACAATACGTCGGTTTAAGCGCGGCAACGGCGGGGGCGATTTGCGCAGCGGCGGAACCCTGTCGGGACCCCGTATTCGGTCCAATAACTAGCGGGATTATGGGCGCTGTATCGAACATACTGAGTATGCTCAATCAGGCCGCAGAGGGTTGGGCCTCAAATGTTGTCAATGATGAATCTGATAACGAAAATGATGAGGAATCTGCAGAAGAAGAGCAGGCCGGTCCAATACCAGGAGCCAAGCCACATCCAGATGGTGGTACGCGTGATGGAAAACAAGCCAGTAAAGACGGTGGTGAGAAGCAAGCGGAAGAAGACTTCGAAGAAATCACAGGAGGTGAATATATTGAGATAGGTGGTGGAAAGCTTAGGGGTACAGATTCTGACGGAAATCCAGTAATATACAATCCTGAGTCATCCGGGACAACCGTGACTGGTAATGGCCCTCCTACTATTTATTGGGGCGGTTGGAAAACGAGGTATCCTTAATGTGCAACGCTATCATCAGAATTGATAAGGAAACCGTTGGTGAGCTTGTGATGCTTGTCGAAGGTGAGGCTAGAGATAGTATTGATCAAGAAACAAATTGCCCAACTTTAACTTTTGAAAATGTTGGGGCAATTACAACCGTGATTTTTTTACAGCCGACTTTGTATATGTATATACACGAACTTCTAGTAGACAAAGATGAATATCCATATCGGTGGCACGTTAAACAAGGCTTATATGAGAGCATGGATTCAAATTTTTTGAAAAGAATTCAGAACAATTGGCAGTCCAGTAACTACTTTGAAAACGATAGGCATTTCATTTATTGGGATCACCAATATTTAACGCATATAGTGGCTCCAAGAATCGACCTCACACGCGAAGATAAAGATAGCGCTTTATAGCTAGGAAAATTCAATGGCTCGGTTACCATCTAACAAAGGGCGGGGGATGAATTACTACAGTGATAATGCTGGCGGCATATATCTGTCAGAAGAGGACAGAGAATGGTTAATTAGTCACGGATGTGCGATTATTCCACGTGTCTGACGTCAGCGCCTATGG
>DFBM01000168.1:0-1638 GCA_002366645.1 Rhodobacterales bacterium UBA3080
GCGCGGCTGGAAGTGTTGGAAGGGTATATTATAGCCTTCCTCAACCTTGATCGCGTGATCGAAATTATCCGGTATGAAGATGAGGTCAAAGCCACTTTGATGGCGGAGTTCGAACTGACCGAGCTGCAGGCCGACGCGATTCTGAATATGCGGCTGCGCTCGCTGCGCAAGCTTGAAGAGATGGAGTTGCGTAACGAACGTGATGCCTTGCTGGTTGAACGTGCCGAGATCGAAGATTTGCTGGATAGCGAAGACTTGCAATGGGCGAAAATTTCAGAGCAGCTCCGAGATACTCGTAAAGCTTTCGGCAAAAACAGCGAAGGCGGCGCGCGCCGTACAGAGCTGGCTGAAGCGCCCGAATTTGAAGAAGTGCCAATCGAGGCGATGATCGAACGCGAACCGATAACCGTTGTTTGCTCGTCTATGGGTTGGATCAGGGCGTTGAAGGGGCATGTGGCACTCGATTCTGAACTGAAGTTCAAAGACGGTGACGAGGGGCGGTTTATCCTGCACGCTGAAACAACCGATAAGCTGGTGGCCTTTGCCAGCAACGGCCGTTTCTACACGATTGCCTGTTCGAACCTGCCCGGTGGGCGGGGAATGGGTGAGCCGATCCGCCTTATGGTAGACATGCCGAACGAAGCCGAGATGGTCGATCTATTCTTGCACAAAACGGGCCGCAAGTTGTTGTTGGCGTCGACGGCCGGTGACGGGTTTGTAGTTGCCGAAGATGACGTGATCGCCCAGACCCGCACCGGTCGGCAGGTCTTGAACGTCAAGGGCGATGTACGGGCGCTGGTCTGTAAGCCGGTTAAGGGTGACCATGTTGCTTGCGTTGGTTTGAACCGTAAGGTCTTGATCTTCCCGCTGACGGAATTGCCGGAAATGGGACGTGGCAAAGGCGTTCGGTTGCAGAAGTATGCCGACAAAGAAGGCCAACTTTCGGACGCAAAAACCTTTACGCTCGCCGATGGTCTAAGCTGGAAGGATCCGGCGGGTCGCACGCGTACCGAAACCGAATTACTGGACTGGATGGGTAAGCGAGCCTCCGCAGGGCGGATGGCGCCGCGTGGGTTCCCGCGGGATAATCGATTTACGGACGATTAACCGGTTGGTCGCCTTCTGGGCGTGACGCGCGGTTTGGTTCAGGGTAATCTCGATTCGACACTTGCGAAGGAGATACCCCCCAATGCCTCATGCCCATATGAATTTGCCAAAGACAGCAGCAAACTACGTGCCGCTTTCACCGGTTTCTTTTATGAATCGCAGCGCGTTGACGTATCCCGATCACACAGCGGTAATTTATGGGAAAACCCGCCGAACATGGGCCGAGACCTATGCGCGCTGTCGGCAGTTGGCCTCGTCCCTGACCAGCGCAGGGTTGGAAAAGGGTGACGTGGTTGGATATATGGCGGCCAACACGCCCGAGCTTTATGAGGGGCATTTCGGAGTTCCGATGGCGGGAATGGTGCTGAACGCGCTGAACTACCGTCTTGACGCACGAACGATTGCCTACATCATCGACCATGCCGATATTAAGCTTCTGGTCACTGACCGCGAGTTTTCCACGACCGTTAAAGAGGCAGTTGTGCTGGCCAAGAACACCCCAATTTTGATCGATATTGACGATCCTGACGC
>DFBM01000168.1:1718-3373 GCA_002366645.1 Rhodobacterales bacterium UBA3080
GTTTACCACTATCGCGGGGCATATCTGAACGCGGTTGGCAACACGCTGGAATGGAATATGGCGGCGCATCCGACATATTTGTGGACGCTGCCGATGTTCCACTGCAACGGCTGGTGCTTTCCATGGACGGTTGCGGCTAAGGCGGGGACCAATGTCTGTATACGTAAGGTGACGGCGGCGAATATTTATAACTCGATTGCTGACAACGGTGTAGACCACCTGTGCGGCGCACCGATTGTGCTAAGCTTTATGATAAATGCAACGGACGAGAAGCGCCCGTTTGATCATTTGTGCAAGGTGATGACAGCGGCGGCCCCTCCGCCTGCCAAGGTTCTGCAATCGATGAATGAAGAGGGTTTCGAGGTCACCCACGCTTATGGCCTTACCGAGACGTACGGCCCAAGCGTATCTTGCGCTTGGCACGATGAGTGGGACGAATTGCCGATTGGCAAGCAAGCAAACCTGAAAGCGCGGCAGGGTGTTTCGTATATGGTTCAAGAAGATACGAAAGTGATCGATCCGGACACTATGCTTGAGGTTCCTCATGACGGCGAAACCATGGGCGAGGTGATGATGCGCGGTAACATCGCTATGAAAGGGTATCTAGACAACCCTGAAGCTACGGACGAAGCTTTTGCAGGTGGTTGGTTCCACTCCGGTGATCTGGGCGTTGTGCATCCGGACGGGTACATTCAGCTGCGCGATCGGGCCAAGGATATTATTATCTCGGGCGGCGAGAACATCTCGTCGATTGAAATCGAAGGAGTGCTTTACGCACATGACGCGGTGGCAGCCTGTGCAGTGGTTGCGCGCCCTGACGATAAATGGGGCGAAACGCCCTGTGCTTTTGTGGAGCTGAAGCCCGGAGCGGAAGTGGGAGATGCTGAAATAATCGCACATTGCCGCGAGCGATTGGCCAGCTTCAAGGTGCCGCGGACGGTTGTTTTTATGGAGGTTCCGAAAACCTCGACCGGAAAAATCCAGAAAGTCCCGCTACGCGATATGGCGAAAAAGCTGTGAAAATATGAGTATAAAATTCCTTCATTGCACAGCAAGTGATGCCGATGTTCTGGCGGACCTGAGGGTCGCAGCTATGCGCCCAAGTCTGGAGGCTGTGGGAAGATTTGACCCCGAACGGGCGCGCAACAGGTTTCTTGAGGGCTTTTCCGCCGAAGCGACCTGCAAAATTGAACGAGACGGTATTTTGATCGGATTTTTCGTGATGAAAGATTGCGAAGATCATATCTTCCTTGATCACCTTTATGTTTCTCCCACCGAACAGGGGTATGGAGTCGGTGGCGAAGTAATTGCCCATGTAAAAGCGCGCGCCTCGGAACGGAACGTACCGGTGCGTCTATGCGCGTTGAATAAAAGCAAGGCAAACGGATTTTATGTGCAGCAAGGGTTCAGCGTTAAGCGTGTGGAAGAACTCGATTCGTATTACGAGTATGTGCCGCAGGTATAATGCCAGGATCCGAAGGGAGGCCATATGGAACTTTGGGTTCTGATCGCGATTGGTGCTGCGTTTTTTCAAAACGTGCGGTCTGCACTGCAAAAGCATCTTAAGGGGCAGTTGACTACGACCGGAGCGACTTTCTCGCGATTTATATTTGCGGCGCCGTTGATTGTCGGGGTTCTGGCAGTGCTGGTACTCG
>DFBM01000168.1:3530-4611 GCA_002366645.1 Rhodobacterales bacterium UBA3080
GGTGACGCTATTACCCCGATGGCCTTTGTTGCATTGCTGATTAGTTTGATTGGGGTTGGTCTGCTTTCGGCGACAGATGGGCTGCGCGGCGGGATATTCAATCGCGGGGCGTTGATCGGGATAGCGTCGGGCACAGCGTTTGCGGTTTCGGGGATCAGCTACAGGGGGGCCTCGCTGTCGCTCGGCAGTGGTGACTTTTTGATACGGGCCACAACCACTCTGGCCTGTGTTCTTGTTTTCCAGACTTTGATCATGTCGGTATGGTTGGCGTGGAAGGATAGCACACAAATTGGGCGTGTTCTGCAAAGCTGGCGTGTTTCGGCGTGGGTTGGGGTGGCAGGAGGCCTTGCCTCACTCGGTTGGTTCTCGGCGATGACGTTACAAAATGCGGCTTACGTGAAGGCTGTTGGACAGGTGGAACTGATATTCAGTTTTGCCGTCTCGGTCTTCATTTTCCGCGAGCGCTCGAACGGGCGTGAGGTTGCGGGAATTCTGTTGGTTAGCCTCGGGATACTCGCGCTATTGCTCTGGCGTTAATACTGCGTTTAAACTGAACCCGAGCAAAGGGCGATGGCGTCGCCCGAGAGGTTAGCCTCTGCTTGCGGACAACCGCCGAAGTCCTGAACGCCCGGACCTTTCTTTGAGGTTCTACAAATGACCCATATCAGACCCGAGTATTTTAATTTGCAGAATGGCGAAAAAGCCGAATTGCCGTTTGAGCCATCCGAATATGATGCGCGCTTGGCGAAGCTGCGCGCAACGATGGCTTTGGAAGGCATTGACGCAGTGCTGCTGACCTCGATGCAGAATATCGCGTATTATTCCGGCTTCTTGTATTGCAGTTTCGGGCGACCTTATGCCTGCGTTGTGACGCACGATCGCTCGGTCACGGTTTCCGCTAATATTGATGGCGGGCAGCCTTGGCGACGCTCGGCGCATGAGAATGTGATTTATACCGACTGGAAACGTGACAACTACTGGCGTGCCGTTCGTGAAATAGTTGGTGGCGCGGGGTGTTTGGGGGTCGAGGGCGATCATCTGACCTTGATGCAACGTGACAAGCTGTCGGACTTCCTTGGGG
>DFBM01000168.1:4625-19882 GCA_002366645.1 Rhodobacterales bacterium UBA3080
GTGGCAGAGATCGCTTTGATCAAGGAAGGCGCGCGGATTGCCGATGTTGGCGGCGCGGCTGTGGTTGCTGCAATCGCCGAGGGTGTGCGCGAGATCGACGTCGCTATGGCGGGACGTGACGCGATGGAGTTAGAGATCGCGCGCGCGTTCCCCGATTCCGAAATACGCGATAGCTGGGTTTGGTTTCAGTCGGGTTTGAATACCGACGGGGCGCATAATCCGGTCACCTCGCGCAAGCTGGAAGCAGGGGACATTCTTAGCCTGAACGCCTTCCCGATGATCAACGGATACTACACCGCGCTGGAACGGACATTGTGGTTGGGTGAGCCGGATAAGCGTAGCCTCGAGATATGGGACGAGAATGTTGAAGCGCACGAGCTTGGGCTGTCATTATTGGTCGAAGGTGCGATGTGTTCGGACATTTGCGCAGAAGTTAATCAGTTCTTCGCCAGCAAAGATTTACTGCAATATCGCAGCTTTGGATATGGGCACAGCTTTGGTCTGCTGTCGCATTATTACGGTCGTGAGCCGGGACTGGAATTAAGAGAGGACATTCATACGATATTGGAGCCGGGAATGGTTATCTCGATGGAGCCTATGTTGACGATCCCCGAAGGCGTGGCGGGGGCTGGCGGGTATCGCGAGCATGATATCGTTGTGATGGAGGAAACCGGTCCGGTAAATATAACCGGTTTCCCCTATGGTCCGAAGGACAATATTATAGGTTAGCGTTTGCCGTAGTAGAGGCCGACAACGTGCTCGGCCTCTGCGAAAAACAACCAGCGTTGGGAGAACAGGCCAACGAGGTGAACCAGAATTACGACCATGCCTACCATGTGGCTCGATGGAAGTGACAACAACAGGATTGCTGGCAATAGCGAACCAAGGGCAAGCGCGATGACCCGCAGCTTGATGACGTGCTTGCGGCCGACCACGTGGATCATTTCCTTCATCAGGTAGTTGGTGCCTGAGTGAGGTTTTTCCAAAAGGCGAACCTTACCCAAGAAACCAAGACCTGTGGCTGTACCCATATCGGAACCGGTTTTAGCAAACGCTCCATCACCGGAAAGCCATGTGATTACTTGCACAACAGCCAGAACCAGCATCAACCAGCCAGCTAGTACGGTTTGTGTCGCGAGCAAGGCACCGCCGGCGAAGGAATACATCAGATATAGAATCGAGGTCATTGGCGTGTGCCAACGCGGAACCGATTTCATCTGCGCATAGATCATCGACGTGCTGTAAACGGTCAAAACAGAGAGCGCCGCCGCAACAAAACCGAGCCATTCGATCCGGTTGTCCATGAATATCCATAGCAACGCATAGATGCCGAAAACACCCATTGTTACGATGGAAAGAACGCCTTCGCGCGACAGCCAGCTAGACCGCCATTGCGTTAACGCCTTCATGAAGCGCTCGGGGTGACCGAGGTGGAACAGCGATGAAAGTAGACCACCGCCTGCAAGTGCATACGCAACGGCGACGAATACGAACGCTACCCAACCGGATACGTCGAGGAAGCCGACGCCAAGGAACGTCATTAGACCGAAACCGAGGCCCGACAACGCGGTGAAGATTATTACTGAAGGTGCTGGATGCATCAGAGTTTCTCCAATGTACGGTCGAGCCAGCCGAGGAAACCACCGGTCTCTTCGGGTTGACGTTCAAGAAGTGGGCCGAGGATGTCGATCTGCTCGACGTCTGTTTTCGGACGTGGCGGCAGATATTTGTTGACGGGCTTGGTGCCTTGTTCCGGCATCAAATCCATTCCACCACGGGCAGCGGAAAGCAACGAAACGGCACTGTTCGGATCTGCGAAGTCACCGAAGTGACGTGCGCCTGCGGGGCAGGTGCGAACACAGGAAGGAACGCGGTCTTCCTCGGGGATGTTTTCATTGTAGATACGGTCGACGCAAAGGGTACATTTCTTCATGACCCCTTCGGTGCCTTCCATCTCGCGTGCGCCGTATGGGCAAGACCACGCGCAAAGACCGCAGCCGATGCAGTCGCTCTCGTTTACCAGAACGATGCCGTCTTCGACACGTTTGTAGCTGGCACCAGTTGGGCAAACGGTGACGCAAGGCGCGTCCTCGCAATGCAGGCAGGATTTCGGGAAGTGTGTGACCTGCGCCGGTTTGTTTTCCTGCTGAACCTCGAACGTGTGTACGCGGTTCAGGAAGGTTCCGTGCGGATCGGCACCGTAAGCATCGAGGTCCGACAAAGGCGCGCCGTAATTACCGGTGTTCCATTCCTTACAGGAAATCACACAGGCGTGGCAGCCAACGCAGGTATCCAGATCAATGGCGAGGCCGAGCTTCTTCTCGGTGCTGCTGGGTAGTGTTGTCATGTCCACTCTTCCCCGTAGTTTACGTTTTTCGGACCACGACCAACCGGCGATTCTTGGGCCGGAACATCGGGTTGCGAATTCAGGTTAGGCGGCGGCGCGGTTTTCTCGATCCTTACGCGAAGGTCGAACCAAGCGGCCTGACCCGTGACCGGATCAGAGTTCGCCCAACGTTGGCCGTCGCCTTTGGATGGCAACAGTTCGTGGATCAGGTGGTTCAGCAAGAAGCCTTTTGTCGCCTCCGGTGCATCATCCTGCAATGCCCACGCACCTTTACGCTTACCGATCGCGTTCCACGTCCAAACGGTGTTGGAGTTGAGCGCGTTCATCAGTGCAACAGGTACCGTGATCGAACCGTGATGGGACGTTACTTTCGCCCAGTCACCATCCTCGAAGTTGTTCGCTTCCCAGATGTCGGTCGGCACATAAAGCGGGTTGTGGCCGTGAATTTGGCGCAACCAAGCGTTTTGCGTTCCCCAGCTGTGATACATCGCCATTGGACGTTGTGTCAGCGCGTGATGCGGGAACTCGTCATTGTCTACAAGCGTTTGCTCAAACGGTTCCCACCAAGTTGGTAGCGGATCCATAGAGTTGCGAACCTGCTCGCGTAGATGCTCGGGCGGCTGAATATCGCCTTTGCCTTCGGCAGCCAGACGGAACTTCTGCATAGTTTCCTGATAAACTTGGAAAACGTAAGGCTGCGGGCTGTCATACAGTCCACGGTCCACGGCCCAAGACTGATAATCCATGTTCCACGGCTTGAAATAAGACGCTTCTTCGGGGATGTGATCAATCCAGAAACCACCGTTATCAATGTAGGCTTGAATCTGGTTCGGGTTCGGCTCGCCGCGACCTTTGCCTTTTCCATCCTTACCACGGAAACCGGCCAATGGGCCAACGCCGGGACGACGTTCGTGGTTTTGAATGTAGTCGGCATAGTCTTCATACTTCGCGGAGCCGTCTTCCTCGACCATACCCGGCAAACCAAGTTTGCTGCCAAGTTGGATCAATGCCGTCTGGAAACCACGCACGTCGCGATCCGGTTCAACAACGGGCCAGCGGATGCTGTCTGCCAATGCGTCAGGTTCGCAAATCGGGCGATCTAGAAGCGAGATACAGTCGTGACGTTCAAGATACGTCGTGTCAGGGAAAATCAGGTCCGAGAACGCAACCATTTCCGATGAATATGCATCCGAGTAGATGATGTGCGGGATTACATAATCGCCGTTCTCGTCTTTGTCGGTCAGCATGTTCATAACGCCGGACGTATTCATCGAGGAGTTCCACGACATGTTCGCCATATACATGAACAATGTGTCGATTTTGTACGGATCACCCGCGTGCGCGTTAGAAATAACCATATGCATCAGGCCGTGGGCCGAAAGCGGGTTCTCCCATGTGAACGCTTTATCGATACGTTTTGCATTACCGTTGGAATCGAGTGCCAGATCCTCGGGACCACGTGGATACCCAAGGTGCGGACCGTCAAGCGGCTTGCCCGGGGTAACATTGTGGTGCGGTTTCGGATGTGCTTCGACAGGCTTCGGATAGGAAGGCTTGAAGCGGAAGCCGCCCGGAACTTCGACCGAGCCCAGCATGATCTGCAAGGTATGCAACGCGCGCGCGGTCTGAAAACCGTTCGAGTGTGCCGAAATTCCACGCATGGAGTGGAACGAGACCGGACGACCGATCATCTGTTCGTGTTTCTGACCACGGAAATCTGTCCACGGACGATCCAGAACGATCTGTTCTTCAAACGCAACCTTCGCAAGCTCGGCTGCGATGGAGCGAATACGGTCGGCAGGAATGCCAACGCGATCGGCTACGGCATCCGGTGTGAATTCGTCACCCAGATACTTGTCAGCCAACAGCATGAAGGCCGGCGTACAAGTAACACCGTCAACTTCGTAAGTGCCCTTCATTTCCGGCTTAACGTCTTTACCGTCATATGCTGCGGGCGCGCCAGTTACGCGATCCCAGACCAGTTCCTTGCCATTCTCGTCACGCAAGAAAAGACCAAACTCATCGCTGTCTTTGTTCTGATTAACCAAAAACGGCATGTTTGTGTAACGAATCAGATAGTCGATATCGACATTGCCTGATTTCAGCAGTTCGTGAATCATCGATAGAATGAACAGACCGTCAGTGCCGGGCGTGATGCCGACCCACTCGTCCGCGATCGCATTATATCCCGAACGGATCGGGTTAACGCCGATAACTTTTGCGCCACGTTTTTTCAGCTTGCCCAGTCCGATTTTAATCGGGTTGGAGTCGTGATCCTCGGCCACGCCAAAGATCATAAACAGCCGCGTGTGATCCCAATCCGGCGCGCCGAATTCCCAGAACGCGCCGCCCATTGTGTAGATGCCGCCAGCCGCCATGTTCACCGAACAGAAGCCGCCGTGAGCCGCGTAGTTTGGCGTACCAAATGCTTGCGCCCACCAGCTCGTCAGGGACTGTGATTGGTCGCGACCAGTGAAAAACGCAAGTTTTTCAGGAGCTTCTTCGCGGATAGGTTTCAACCAGCCAGCGGCGATATCAAACGCTTCGTCCCAGCTAATTTCTTCGAACTTACCTTCACCACGCTCGCCAACGCGCTTCATCGGAGCCTTGAGGCGCGACGGTGCATAGTGCTGCATGATGCCAGCCGAACCTTTGGCGCAAAGAACGCCTTGGTTGACCGGATGATCTTTGTTGCCCTCGATGTACTTGACCTTGCCATCCTTTAGATGAACATTGATCCCGCAACGGCACGCGCACATGTAACATGTGGTGTGGCGAATCTCGTCGGAGACCTCAGGCGAAGTGTCGAGTTGTGGCTGCGTATGCTTGGTCATTTCGCTGACCGCCCTCCCATATAATTTCGTGACCCGTTTAGGTGCTTATATTTATACATGCAGATTTATGCAATTAAATGTCTGTACTTTCCAAGTGCGCGAATCCGCCCAAGGACTTTCCCGCGAGTTATTCCGAGGGCACCAGAGGCAAATCCATAGCGGCTTGCAGATAACTGATGTCTATATTTTCCGCGTAAGACCCCAGCGCTTCGTCAATTGTGCCGTGCTCAACAAAGAAGTCCGCGAGGTCCTTCAGGTAAGTTTCAACGCCTCCGCCGAGCCAGGTCGCACCTGTCTTTTCGTTGATTGTCGGAAACTGGAAACCTGCCATAGATGATTTAACGGCCTCCTCGGTCATGTTTAGGGGGGATGCAATACCTGCAATCATGCGGGCCGGATTGGCGGTAAAACTGGCGTTCAGGTCGGCGGTAACCTTTAAGAATTGCGCTACGACTTCGGGATTGTCGGTGCCGAAACTTGACCGAACTACGATCAGATCAAAGTTACCACCGCCGAGCTCAGTCTTGAGGTTCGCGGACGTAAGCTGGACGCCATTTGTCAACATGTCGTTCAATGCTGGCCCCCAGCCGCAAGCTATGTCAGCCTTCTCTTGCCTTAACGCGGCGGCGGCCTGTGTCGGTGACATGTTCAACAGGTGCACAGATGCGGGGTTTATATTGAAATGGGCCAACTGGCGTAGAAGGTTGTAATGCGCTGTGGTGCCAAAGGGGAGGGCGACGGTCTTGCCCACCAAAACGGACGCGTTCTCGCTGCTAAAGCCCAAGCTGTGGTGAGCAACACAATTTTCATTATCTGCATAGGAAACTGCAATATCCACGACGTCAAATGCCATACCCGCCGTCGCAACTTGCAAAAATGGCACAACACCTTGCGAAAGGGCGATCTGGATGTCTCCGTTTTCCAATGCGGCAAACATCGATGTGCTGCTGTCAAAAGCGCGCCATTCTGTTTCTGCGCCCAATACTTCGTCATACGCGCCCGAGGACTGCCCGTAATGCGCAGGCAGTGGCCATTCATTGAAATGCCCGATCGTTAGAGCGTCTTGCGCACTTGCGAACGGAGATTGAAACAAGGCAAGTAGGCAAACCATAATTGTAGATGCCAAAGTTTTCATAACGGACGCCTTTCTTGGCGAGAGATTTTAACCAGCAGTTCTAGTCAAATCTATCTCCTACTAATTGGCATAGGAAGTGAATTCGCCATGGACTGGTTTGCTACCGTTATTTCTGCGCAATATTGTCGAAAAAAGGGAGGTATTTAGGTGCGAAAACAGAATAAGAAGTGCCCGATAAGTATAGTAAGCGAACAAAAAGGTGGGTAATTTTGCCGATAAATGCACTAAACGAACAATTGTTGGCGTGCTGAGTTTTAGTGCAATAGTTACACGTAATATCTGATATTTGCCGCACACACTATTGCGCGCAGCTGCGGCTATTTTCCGCACGTCCGAGTTTTAGTTTAAAGCTGAACTAAAAAATTCTGATTGACATAGATGTGCTTGAGTTTACCGATTGCTTTCATGAGCTGCCAAATATTGGCGGATTGGAGAAAACGATGAACCCCGAAAAAGCAATGGATTGGCTTGAAAAGCATCCTGATGTGGAAAGCGTGCGTGCCGCAGTAGTTGATTTGAATGGTGTCTGGCGGGGTAAGCGTTTGCCCATAGCTCAGGCGCGAAAAGCCCTTACTGAGGGAACGCGGATGCCGATGTCTATCTCTACTGTGGATATTTGGGGCACCGACACGGACAACAACCCGTTGGTGTTTGATAGCGGTGATGCAGACGGGTTTGCCCGCCCGACCGAGCGCGGGATGTTGCAGATGGATTGGACGGCTAGACCAACGGCGATGATACCGCTGGATATGTGGCAAGAAGACGGTTCACCCTCGCCGGTTGATCCACGCCGTGTTCTGGCGGGGGTTCTAGAAAGCTATAAGGTGGCGGGCCTGACGCCGGTGACTGCCATGGAACTTGAGTTTTATCTGACTGATCCGGCTGGGAAACGTCCCATCTCGCCAAGGTCGCCGGTTACTGATCGGCGCCTGCACGGGGATTCTGTGTTGTCGATCGACGAGTTAGATCACTTCGAGGCCTTTTTTGCAGACGTTTATCATGCCTGTGACACGCACGACGTCACTGTCGATGCGGCGATCTCGGAAAATGGGGCAGGACAGTTCGAAGTTAACTTGTTGCACTGCGACGACCCGATGAAATCCGCCGACGACGCGACCTTTTTCAAGAGATTTGTCAAAGGCATAGCCCGAAAACACGGTTTCGCAGCGTCTTTCATGGCTAAGCCCTATCTAGACCGTGCCGGTAATGGTTTGCATGTGCATTTCAGTGTTTTGGATGCCGACGGGAACAATATTTTCAACAACGGAACTGACGAGGGTTCGGACTCGCTTTTGTATGCGGTTCGCGGCCTGATGGATGCGATGCCAGAGTCGGGATTGATTTTTGCGCCGCATCTTAATTCTTACCGGAGGATGGCACCCGGGGCACATGCGCCGACGGGTATATGCTGGGGCTACGAAAACCGGACGGCGGCGATCCGCATCCCCGGTGGCCCGCCTGAAGCACGTCGGATAGAGCATCGTGTGGCTGGTGCAGATGCCAACCCGTATCTTGTTCTCGCCGCGATACTTGGCGCGGCGTTGGAAGGTATCGAAGCTGTCCGCAAACCGGTCGAGCCGATCATTGGCGACGCTTATTCGCACGATTTGCCACAACTATCTAGCGACTGGACGCATGCGATAGACTTGTTTGAAACTGGTAAAACTAACGCATCCATCTATCCGGAATTGATGACAAAAGTATTTGTCTTGGCAAAAAGGCAAGAGCTGGGCGTCTTCGCCGCGCGAATGACCGACTTCGAGATTGCAACCTACCTTGAGGTTGTATGACGCACTGTAACGCAAATAACACTTGATTTGCGATCCCGTTTTGGTGCCACAATGCATTCACCTGCCAATTTATAGGCACAATTGACTGATCAAAGGAGAGTATGATGAAAAGAACCATCCTAATGGCCGCCGCCGCATCGGTTGCCGCTGGTGCCGTCGCTGCACAGGATAATGTTGTGAATGTTTACAACTGGTCCGACTATATTGCCGAGGACACCATCGAGAAATTTGAAGCCGCGACAGGCATCAAAGTTGTCTACGATGTGTTTGATTCAAACGAAGTACTCGAGGCTAAAATGTTGACCGGCAACTCGGGTTACGATGTTGTTGTTCCGACTTCCGATTTCTTGCAGCGTCAGATTGCTGCCGGCGCCTATCAGCCGCTTGATAAATCGAAGCTTCCCAATCTCGCCAACATGGACGCAGACCTCATGCATGGCGCCGAGACTTATGATCCAGGCAACGAATACGCGACAATCTATATGTGGGGCACAACCGGTATCGGTTTCAACTATGGTGCAATTGCCGAGCGTCTGGGCGAAGATTACGAAGTCAATAGCTGGTCCATGATTTTTGAACCAGACGTTATCAGCAAGCTGGCCGACTGTGGTGTGACGATGCTGGATGCGCCAACCGAAATGCTTCCGGCAGCGATGAACTATCTGGGTCTTGACCCGCGTTCTACCGACACCGCTGACCTCGAAGCTGGCGCGGCGTTGCTCGAAAGCGTCCGCCCTTATATCCGGTACTTCCATTCGTCCCAGTATATCAATGATTTGGCAAACGGCGACGTCTGCGTGACCGTTGGTTGGTCCGGTGACGTGTTTCAGGCGCTTTACCGTGCAGAAGAAGCGGAAAACGGTGTTGAAATCGGATATGTGATTCCTGACGAAGGCGCGTTGCAGTGGTTCGATATGATGGCAATCCCTGTGGATGCACCGCATGTCGACAATGCGCACACCTTCATCAACTTCATCATGGATGCGCAGATAACAGCGGATATTACCAACTACGTCTGGTACGCAAACGGTAATGCAGCGTCACTTCCGATGGTTGATCCTGAAATCACGGGTGATCCGGGTATCTTCCCGACAGAGGCTGCGAGTGCACGTCTTTGGGGTTCGAAAGTATACGATGCCCGCACCGATCGTACGGTGACTCGTCTGTGGACCAAAGTTAAAACTGGTCAGTAATACACAATCGCAGGGCGCGGTTTCGCGCCCTGCCTCCTTGAATTTTCCGGAGGTAAGATGGCCGAGCCATCCCTAGCCGCTGACGCCAAGCCGTGGAGAGATGCGGCGGCCAAGCCGTTTATCCGCATTAAGAACATCACCAAGAAATTCGGTGATTTTACGGCTGTAGACGACGTGTCACTCGATATTTACAAGGGCGAGCTATTCTGCCTTTTGGGTGGTTCGGGCTGCGGTAAGTCGACGTTGCTTCGAATGTTGGCGGGTTTTGAAACCCCGACCTCGGGCACGATTGAAATTGACGGTCAGGATGTAGCGTCGGTCGCTGCGTTTAACCGCCCGACCAACATGATGTTCCAGTCCTACGCCCTTTTCCCGCATATGTCGGTCGAAAAGAACGTCGCTTATGGTCTGTTGCGCGAAGGTGTTCCCAAGCCCGAAGCTATGGTGCGCGTCGCCGATATGTTGCGTTTGGTGAAGCTCGACGGGTTTGCCAAGCGCAAGCCACACCAACTGTCCGGCGGTCAGCAACAGCGTGTAGCTTTGGCGCGCTCGCTGATTAAACAACCCAAACTACTACTGCTTGATGAACCGCTCGGCGCGCTGGATAAAAAGCTGCGCGAGGAAACCCAGTTCGAGCTTATCCGGATTCAGGAAACCCTCGGCGTGACGTTTATTGTTGTAACGCACGATCAGGAAGAAGCGATGACGCTTTCGACCCGGATAGGGGTGATGAATGACGGCAAGATTGTTCAGGTCGGCGAGCCACCTCAAATTTACGAAGATCCGTGTTCTAAATACGTCGCCGATTTCATCGGTTCGGTAAATATGTTTGAGGGTATTGTGGATGCTGGCGTTCCCGACACGCTGCGTATAAAATCACTTGAGGCTGGCACCGAGTTGCTTGTGGAGCCGCCCCAAGGTTTGAAAATCGGCCAACCCGTTTCGGTCGCGATCAGACCGGAGCGGATAATGCTCACGCGCGAAAAACCGGAAAGTCCAAATGTTGTCTACGGTGAAGTTGAGGAGGTCGCTTATCTTGGCAATGTCTCTACCTATCGCGTTAAGTTGGAAAATGGCAAGACGCTGAAGGTTACCAAATCCAACCGTTTGCATGATGAAGAGCCCATTATGTGGGATGAAAAAGTTTATCTGAGCTGGAGCAAAGCGGCCGGCATTGTGTTGACGGAATGACTACGCTGCGCTCCTCTTCACCGTGGCGCTTGACTGCCTCGGGTTTGGCGAAGCTTGGCTTGAATGGTCGGGCGTTGGTGATTGCTGTGCCGATGATCTGGCTGCTGGTATTCTTCCTGATCCCGTTTTTAGTGGTTCTGAAAATCTCGGTCGCCGAACCGATGATTGCTCGCCCGCCATATTCACCGCTGTTTATCGAGGGTCAGGACGGGTGGTCTATTAAGGCAACCTTGGGCAACTACGCTTATCTGTTTGAGGATAGCCTTTATATCAACGCCTATTTGTCCTCGATCAAGATCGCGTTTTTCTCGACGGTTTTTTCGCTGCTGATCGGCTATCCGATGGCCTACTACATCGCGCGCAGTCCGGAGCCGAAACGTTCGTTGCTGTTGATTTTGATCGTGTTGCCATTCTGGACCTCGTTCCTTTTGCGGGTTTATGCATGGATTGGAATTCTGAAGGGCAAAGGCGTGTTGAACGCGTTTTTATTAAAGTTGGGTGTCATTAACGAGCCACTGATCATTATGCAGACCGACATCGCGGTCTATATCGGTATCGTCTATACCTACCTTCCCTTCATGATCCTGCCGCTTTACGCCAATCTTGTGAAACTGGACGATGCGTTGCTCGAAGCTTCGGCAGACCTCGGCGCTGGACCGATTTCGACGTTCTTTCGTATCACCATACCGCTTTCGCTGCCGGGTATCGTCGCTGGCTCGATGCTGGTCTTCATTCCGGCTATCGGCGAGTTTGTTATTCCGGCGTTGTTGGGCGGACCGGATACGTTGATGATTGGTAAAGTCCTATGGACCGAGTTCTTCTCTAACCGCGATTGGCCCGTCGCCAGTGCTGTGGCGATTGCGATGTTGGTGTTGCTGGTTATTCCGATCATGCTCCTGCGACTTGCGCAATCAAAGCAGGGGGATTCCGCATGAAGCGTGGTCTCTTCCTGCCGGTTGTTTCGATTTTCGGGTTTTTGTTTCTATACGTCCCGATCGTCTCGCTGGTCATCTTCAGCTTCAACAAAAGCAAACTGGTCACTGTTTGGGGTGGTTGGTCGACCAAATGGTATGGTGAACTTCTGAATGATCCGCAAATTCTGGGTGCCGCCTGGATCAGCTTGAAAATCGGGGTTGTTAGCGCCACGCTTGCAACGGTTCTGGGCACTATCGCCGCGATGGTCTTAACCCGCTTTGGCCGCGTTCGCGGGCGGGGATTGCTGACCGGCATGGTTACCGCCCCGCTAGTAATGCCGGAAGTCATCACCGGCCTGTCATTGCTCTTATTATTCGTAGCGATGGAGGCCTCGTTTGGCTGGCCGGCCGGTCGCGGGATGCTGACGATCATAATCGCGCACACAACGTTTTGCATGGCCTACGTGGCCGTTGTTGTGCAATCGCGCCTGACCGATATGGACGATGCCATCGAGGAAGCCGCCGCTGACCTTGGCGCTCGTCCGGTTCGCGTGTTCTTTGACATTACGCTGCCGATGATTGCGCCGGCGTTGATTTCCGGCTGGTTGCTGTCTTTCACCTTGTCGCTCGACGACCTGGTTATCGCCAGTTTTGTAAGCGGGCCGGGGGCGAGTACTTTACCGATGGTGATATTCTCGAAGGTCCGTTTGGGTGTTACGCCTGAAATCAACGCACTGGCGACACTTATCGTTGTGGTGGTAGCGGTCGGTATTTCGATATCGTGGTTCTTTATGCGAAAAAGGGTGAAAACATGAGCTCAGGCGATCAGGCCTTCCGGGCGAAAGGTAATAACGAACGTTGGACCGAGATGACCTATGGCGGAGCGCTTAGCTTCCTGCGCCGTCGTTATTCCCGCGATCTTGACGGTGTCGATGTTGTCGTTAGCGGAGTACCCTACGACGCTTCGGTGACCTATCGATCGGGTTGTCGTCTGGGGCCGCGCGCAATTCGCGAGGCGTCAGTGCAACTGGCGGAACTCAAGGCTTTTCCATTCGGATTTGACCCTTTCGAGACATTGGCAGTTGTAGACTGGGGTGACTGCATGGTCGATCCGCATCACCCCGAAACCGTACCTGTCGATATTCAGGCGCATGCTGCCGAGATCATAAAAAGCGGGGCGAAGATGCTGACGTTCGGAGGGGACCATTTTGTGGCTTACCCGCTGATCAAGGCGCACGCAGAAAAATACGGGCCAGTCAGCCTTATCCAGTTCGACGCGCATTGCGACACTTGGGAAGACGACCCAACCCGTCTGGACCACGGCACTATGTTTGGTCGCGCGGCTGCCGAGGGGATTATCGACGTCTCCAAATCGACGCAGGTCGGGTTGCGAACTTATAACGACAGCGATCACGGCTTCGAGATACTAACCGCGCCTTGGGTCCATAGGAACGGTATCGATGCCGCTTTGAAAATCATTAAGGAGCGTGCCGGTGATACGCCGGTTTATATTTCGTTTGATGTGGACGGCCTTGACCCCGCCTTTGCGCCCGGAACCGGGACACCGGTCGCGGGGGGCTTGGCTAGTTGGCAGGCTTTGGAATTGATCCGCGGGCTTGGCTCGCTTAATTTGATAGGTATGGATGTGGTCGAGGTTTCACCGGCTTACGACCACGCCGAAATTACCGCCTTGGCTGCTGCGACGGTGGCCCATGACTGGCTGTGTCTTATGGCGCAGAAGAAAGGCGCAAAGGGCGTCGAAGTCGGGCGGCTTTAAAGGAATGTTAAAATGACGAATAAATCTAACGATTATGTCGCGCGCTTCCCTGAGGCGACGCAAGAATGGCTGAATGGCCGACGAGTGGAAGAAGTCGAATGCATAATCGGTGACTTCGTTGGTATGTCGCGTGGCAAGGCGATGCCATCGGCGACGTTCAGTCGTTCTGACCGCACGTTTCTGCCGCTATCGATTTTTTATCAAACCATTGCCGGTGATTATGTTGATATGGAGATAGCTGACCAGTGGACCGAGTCCGACATGGTTTTGACCCCCGACTATTCAACTGCGGTTGCGGTGCCATGGTCTGACGACGTAGCGATTCAGGTGATCCACGACGTAAGCGATTTGGCAGGCAAGCCAATCGGCATTGTGCCACGCAATGTATTGAAACGCGTAGTTGACCTTTACAAAGCCGAAGGCTGGACGCCCGTTGTTGCACCGGAAATCGAGTTTTATCTGATCAAGCGAAACCTCGACCCCGCATTGCCTATTGAACCACCGATTGGCCGCACGGGGCGTCGTGTGGTAAGCCGGCAGGCCTATTCGATGATGGCGGTGGATGACTATGGCCCTGTTATCGACGACATCTATGATTTTGCCGAGGCGGTAGGGTTGGAGATCGACACGATCATTCAGGAAGGCGGCGCAGGTCAGATCGAGATCAATCTGGTGCATGGCGATCCTATCCATCTCGCCGATCAGGTTTTCTTCTTCAAGCGTCTGATCCGCGAGGCGGCGTTGAAGAACGACTGTTTTGCCACCTTCATGGCCAAGCCGATGCAGGACGAACCGGGTAGCGCGATGCATATTCACCAGTCGGTTCTGGACGAAAAAGGCAACAATGTTTTCAGCGGCAAGGACGGTAAAGAGACGGGCCTGTTCTATAATTTTATCGCCGGACAGCAGACGTATATTCCGCATGTGATCAGCTTTTTAGCGCCCTACGTGAATTCGTATCGCCGCTTTGTGGCGTCGGGTTCGGCACCGATTAATCTTGAATGGGGTGCAGATAATCGAACGACCGGCATAAGAATTCCAATATCCGGACCTACTGCGCGTCGGGTGGAGAATCGTGTTTCAGGTATGGATGCAAACCCTTATCTAGCGCTCGCAGCATCGCTGGCCTGCGGATATCTGGGCATGAAAAGGGGGCTGAAACCGCGCGAACCAATGACGGGCGAAGCCTACGAACAACCACGTGGCATGCCGCGCAGTCTTCATGGCGGTCTGGACCTGTTCGACGGTGCGCCGGAACTGGCCGAAATTCTTGGTGAGGAGTTTTGCTCCGTCTACAAGGCGGTCAAGCGGCATGAGGCCGAAGCCTTTCTCGAAGTCATCAGCCCGTGGGAGAGGGAGCATCTGCTTCTTAACGTCTGATGGATTTACTAACCGCAAATGACCGGGCAGGCGAATACCCCGAGTCCTATTACGCAGCTTCGGCGCAACCCCTGAAAAAGTTTCCACCGCTGCGGGGGGAGGAAACTTGCGATGTTTGCGTGGTCGGCGCGGGATACACTGGCCTGTCGACCGCGCTCCATTTGGCCGAGCGTGGCTACAACGTAATATTGCTCGAGGCCCAGCGGTTGGGGTTTGGTGCATCGGGGCGCAACGGCGGGCAGGTAGGCTCTGGTCAGCGTGTCGAGCAGGACGATCTGGAGAAAATGGTCGGTCTGGAGCATGCTCGAAAGCTTTGGGAGATGGGCGAAGAATCCAAATCCACGGTGCGCGAGCTGATCGCAAAGTATGACATTGATTGCGGCTACAAACCGGGAGTTATGCACACCGAATTGAAGCCTAAGCATTTGCATCATACTTTTGACTATGTCGAGAAATTACAACGAGATTACGGTTACAATGAAATAGAAGCGCTTGACAGTGACGCTTTACGTTCAGCCGTGGGAACCGAGGCCTATTGTGGTGGTTCGATGGATTGGGGTGCAGGTCATTTACACCCGCTGAATTTCGCTCTGGGTCTGGCGAAAGCCTGTGTTGCAGCTGGCGTCAGAGTTTTTGAAGAATCCCGTGTGACGAAGGTTGTTCGCGGAGAAGCGGCGCGGGTTATTACTGATGATG
>DFBM01000173.1 GCA_002366645.1 Rhodobacterales bacterium UBA3080
CTGGACGATGCAGCGCTTGAGAAACTCGCAGCGGCGTGTTCTGCCGCTTGCAACCCGATTGACGACAAACGCGGCACCGTCGAGTTCCGTACAAAAACAGCCGGAGTGCTGGCAAAGCGCGCCGCCAAAATTGCATATAGCCGCGCCGGAGGTGTGAAATGAGCAAGATTCATGTAACGACGTCGATCAATGGCGACCAGGTTGAATATCTTTGCGAGCCCCACGAAACCTTGCTCGATGTATTGCGTGATCGTGTCGGACTTACCGGAGCTAAAGAGGGCTGCGGTTCCGGCGATTGTGGCGCGTGTAGCGTCGAGCTCGACGGTCGTCTCGTCTGTTCTTGTCTGGTTCTCGGAGCCGAGGCGGAAGGCAAGGAAGTGCAAACCATCGAAGGTATGGCGGACGGTGAAAAACTGCATCCACTTCAGCAAAAACTGTTGGAACATGCAGCACTTCAGTGCGGTATTTGCACACCAGGTATTCTGGTTGCGGCGAAGGCCTTGCTGGAAAAGAACCCGGACCCAACGGAAACGGAGGTTCGCTATTGGCTGGCTGGCAACCTTTGCCGTTGCACCGGATATGACAAGATTATTCGCGCGGTTTTGGATGCTGCGGCCGAAATGCGGGGGGCTTAATCATGGTTAACGAATATGTAGAGAGCAAAAGTGACGCGAGCGATGTTACCGAATCCAAGCGCGATTTTAAGATTGTAGGAACGCGCCCGCTGCGACCTGATGGTATCGACAAGGTAACTGGCAGGGCGATGTTTGGTGCCGATATGTCGGCACCCGGAATGTTGCATGGCGCAACACTGCGCAGCCCGCACCCACACGCACGAATTCTGTCGATTGACGTCTCGAAGGCGCTGGCGCTCGATGGTGTCAAAGCTGTCGTTACATCAAAGGATTTTGTAAAGCAGGATAACTCGGGCAATCAGGATACACTTGATAACCTCATGGCGCGGGACAAGGTACTTTACCACGGGCATGCTGTGGCGGCCGTCGCGGCTGTGAATGTCGATGTTGCCAATTCCGCGGCTAAACTTATCAAAGTCGAATACGAAATATTGCCACATGAAACGGACGTGGACGCGGCAATGCTTCCGGGTGCGCCTGTGTTGCACGAAGGACGTAAGTTCAGTTCCGTGCCCGAAGGCAGCAGCCCGAATGTTTCAAGTTATTGGGAGTTTGGCCATGGTGACGTCGATGAGGGTTTTGCGAAAGCCGATATTATAGTCGAACGCAGTTTCAAAACCGCTGCTACCCATCAGGGCTATATCGAACCGCACGCTTGTCTTGCGACGATGGGTGCGGATGGTCGTGGCGAACTTTGGGTCTGCACGCAGGGGCATTTCATGGTCCGCGAACTGGCTGCTGCGTTTAACGGTATTGATGCTAGCCAACTGCGGGTGACCGCCTCGGAAATTGGTGGCGGTTTTGGCGGTAAGACGACAGTTTATCTGGAGCCGGTCGCCGTGGCTTTGGCCCGGAAGTCCGGTCGTCCCGTGAAAATGGTCATGACGCGCGATGAAGTGTTCCGTGCGACAGGTCCAACCGTTTCGTCCAGCACTGACGTTAAAATCGGTATGACGAAGGATGGTCGGATTACCGCCGGTCAGGCGAAATTGCGCTATCAGGGCGGCGCTTATCCAAACATCACAGCAATGCTTGGCGCGATGACCGCGTTTGCTGCCTACGATTTGGATGCTGTCCAGACACTTGCGTGGAATGTTCTTACAAACCGACCCAAGCAGGCAGCTTATCGTGCGCCCGGAGCTCCGATGGCGATCTATACAGTTGAATCTGTGATTGATGAAATGTGCCAGAAACTCGACCTCGATCCGCTGGAAGTCCGTTTGCTGAATGCGGCACGCAAGGGAACCAAATCTTCTTACGGACCGACGTTTGACGAAATCGGTTTGGTGGCAACATTGGAAGCTGCTAAAGCGCACCCGCATTATGCGGCGCCGCTCGGCCCAAATCAGGGTAGGGGTGTTTCGTGTGGTTTCTGGTTTAACTTTGCGGGCAACACAAGCGTATCAATTGCTGTCAGCCCGGATGGCACTGTGGCCGTAACCGAAGGCAATCCCGACATCGGTGGCTCACGTGCGTCTATCAGCATGATGGCGGCGGAGGAACTGGGGATACCGTACGACAAGGTTCGCACCATCGTTGCGGATACCAATTCCATTGGTTTCAACGATGTTACCGACGGTAGCCGGGTTACGTTTTCGGTTGGTCTGGCAACGATTAAGGCGGCGCGTGCGGCGATCAAGAATATGTGCGGTCGCGCAGCGATGGTTTGGGGAATTGATCCCGACGCTGTTGAGTGGAAAGACGGCGCAGCTGTACCAACAGGACATAACGCCGGTAATTTTCCGCCAATGACTCTTGCCGAAATCGCGCGGGATGCCGGCAAAACCGGTGGTCCGATTGCGGGCCATTTTGAGGCAAACGCCGACGGAGCAGGTGTCAGTTTTGGTGTGCATCTTGTCGATATCGAAGTCGACCCTGAAACCGGATTCACAAAAGTCCTGCGCTATACGGTGTTTCAGGATGCCGGAAAAGCTATCCATCCCGCATATGTCGAAGGTCAGATGCAGGGCGGAGCGGTGCAAGGTATCGGTTGGGCGTTGAACGAGGAGTACATCTACGGCGACGATGGCATACTACAGAACGCCGGCTTCCTCGATTACCGTATTCCGGTTGCGTCCGATCTTCCGATGATTGACGCCGTAATCCTCGAAATCCCCAACCCGGGCCATCCTTATGGAGTTCGCGGTGTTGGTGAGACCGGGATCGTGCCGCCATTGGCAGCCGTGGCGAACGGTGTTTCGCATGCTGCGGGTGTTCGTATGGCTGAGCTGCCTATGTCGCCACCGCGCATTTTGGCGGCGATCGACGGCGCGAAAGGTTGATACATGGTTAAGGTCGTTCTTTGGGGATCTTTGCGATCTGCAACGGGCGGTCTGACCGACGTCGAAGTTGATGCAGCGAATACTGGAGAGCTATTAAAGGCTTTGGTAGAAAAATATCCCGAACTCGAATCTATTATCGAAGAGGGGGTATCCGTGGCAATTGACGGTCTGATTTACAAAGAGGCGTGGTTCACACCTATCAAACCAGACAGCGAAGTCGTGTTGATGCCCTATATGAAGGGGGGCTAGTGGCGTTATGGAAAGGTTGTTGTCAGGCCGCTCGCCGTCCAACTGATCATGCCGCCACGGTAGAAATGCAGTTTTTCTGGCGGGTAGTTTACAGCCAACAAGTTCCGTATCGCATCGGCCGCCTGTATTCCCGTCATTCCGTCACAAAATAAAAGCAGATCCTGCGCGTCTGAAAACACCCATTCTCCGGTTTCGGATTTCGCGCCACCAAGAAGTTCAATTACGCTGTCATGGAATACATTTTCTTGTGTGACCGTAAATAGGTTATGTGGAAGGTTGATCGACCCCGGAATTGTACCGGCTTGAAACGCTTGTTCCGGACGTGCGTCGATTAATACACCTGTGCCATTGCTCACATAATCAACCAAGAAGCCGAGCAGCTCCTCTTCTTCTACCGTTTCAACCGCTTCATGAATTGCCAATTGTTTTTCGCAGAATGGTGGGCAAATGCGCGGCGAGTTCCCGTTGGTTTCATTATTGGAAACGACGGCATCCCAGTCACGTTGGATGGAATACGTCTGGCCATCGACCTGATAAATGATATTCAACTCTGCTGAATTGATTTCAATATTACTGGCAATTGCTGGAAAAGCAGAGAATGCTGACAGTGTTGCTAAAAGGAAAGCAAATTTCTTCATTTTAATAACGTCGCATGGCGAAATAACGCTGCAAGCCACGCCTTTCAATACTGGTTAATCGGGTCGAAATATTTATTTAATATCTCTTATATACAAAAAACGGGCACTAACTCAAAAACTTTACGATTGAGAAACGTAAGATTTCACAATTATTCGCTTATTTTATAGCAACTTACTTTACTTGAATCACCTTAAGGTGGTGTAGGTAGGTTTGATAGCAAGTAAAGGTAGAGTTTACCTAAAGTAACCTATCTGCCTCTGATTCGGGGGTCCAATGCGTCCCGAAGGCCGTCGCCGATGAAGTTTACACTAAGCACCGTCAACGAGATCGCGAGACCCGGCCAGACAACGCGAGCAGGGGTTAAGGTCATGTAATTCGCGCCATCAAACAACAAACGGCCCCATGTCGGGAAGTCCGATGGAAAGCCAAGGCCAAGGAATGACAGCGCGCTTTCGGTGATAATGGCGTTCGCTACTCCCAATGTCGCGGAAACCATAATCGGCGACAAAACATTTGGCAGTACATGGCGCGAAATTACACGGCGGGAGGGCGTACCGATGGATTTTGCGGCCAATACGAACTCACGCTCCTTTAGTGCCAACACGTCCCCTCTGACGATCCGGGCTGTTTGCATCCAGCTGGTTATGCCGATGATGAATACAATCAGAATAAAAATGCCGTTTTCGGGTCCAAAAGCTGCGCGCAAGGTGTCGCGAAACAGCATGATAATGACCAGAAGAAGTGGAAGCAGTGGAAGCGCCAGAAAAAGATCTGTCAAACGCATCAACGGACCATCCAGCCGTTTGAAATAGCCCGCAAGAACACCGACTACCGTTCCGACAACCAGCGACAGAGCCATCGCAACGATACCAACAGCAAGGGACACACGGCCGCCGTGTAGCACCTGCGCCAGCATATCGCGGCCTAGTTGGTCTGTCCCCATCAAATGCGCTAAACTTGGTCCCTGATTTTTTTCGCGAATGTTAAGATA
>DFBM01000112.1 GCA_002366645.1 Rhodobacterales bacterium UBA3080
CCATCGGTGTGCATGGATTGCAGGCCTCCGAAAATACCGGCCATCGCTTGTGCCGTTACCCGCGCGATATTGTTCAGCGGCTGTTGGCGGGTTAAATCAAGGCCCGACGTCTGCCCGTGGAACTTAAACCGTTTGGCACGCGGGTTGCTCACCCCAAAACGCTCGGTCACCAGATTATTCCAGATCCGCCGTCCGGCGCGGAACTTGGCCACTTCTTCAAAGAAGCTGATCGAGATATCAAAGAAGAACGTGAACCGCTCAAGAAACACTTCGGGATCCATGCCGCGCTCGATGCAGTCGTTGGCATATTGAATCGCAGAGGAAAGCGTCAGCCCCATCGCCTGTGCGGGGGTTGCACCCGCCTGTTGCATATGTTGCCCGACGATTGAAAGCGCGTTCCAGTTGGGCACGTGTTCAGCCAGATAGGCGATTGTATCCATCTGCACCCGCCGCGCCCCTGGCAGGGACAGGCGGTAGAACATGTGATTGGCAACGAAATGCGAGATATAATCGCTTTGGTTCGAGGTTCCGGTGATCTTGTCCCAGCTAATCCCGCGATTTTCGGCGACAATCAACATCTGCGCCAGCATCGTAAAGGGGTTAGGGTCGTTCAAGCCGATCGAGATCTCGCCAATCGGGATGTCTTTAAGGCTTATGTCCATATCCTCGACCGTGTTGAGGATGGTGCCGCAGGTGCCCAGAATCTCTGGCTCCACTTCGTCGCAATCAAGGCCGCGATAAACCGAGTTACACGGAATGATACTAAGGGCGGTAGCCCCGGATTTAAGGATTCCTTTAATCCGTTCATTGAAGTCCGCAGGGCGACCCAGCCCGATCAGCTGGCGCTGTGACCAAGTGCGGCCGCGATGCATGGTTGGGTAAATCCCGCGAGTCATCGGGTCCGCCCCCGGGAAACCCAACTTGGCCACATAGCTACCGTCGCCATCTTCCTGCGGCCAATAGAGGGGCTTCACCTCGATACCGGAGCGATTTTTAATAGTTCTGTCCTGACCAATCATTTTGTCGTAATTGCGCTGCCAGTCAGCGGCATTGTCTGCAAGAGCGGGCGAGGGGGTTTTGTCAATCTTGTTCATGGTTCTGGCCTTTCCTAATCCTGTGGACGATCATTGGTGGCATCAACGGCAAATTTTTCCACCGCCTCAACGATCTCTTCGCGCGCCGCACCCGGGTGAAACACCTTTGCGACACCTGCGGCCAGTAGGTCGATTTCATCTTCATCCGGAATAATACCGCCTACAACCACTCGAACATGGGCCAGCTCGGCGGCTGTCAGTGCTTTCATCAGTTTCGGCACCAAAAGATGGTCGGTTGCCAACGAGCTTATTCCGATAACGTCTACGTCTTCTTCCAGCGCCAGCGTGACCACAGCATCAATTGTCTGCCATGGGTTGGTGTAAATCACCTCCATCCCCGCATCTCGGAAATAAGCTGCAATTATCCGGCTGCCACGATCATGCCCGTCCAAACCGATCTTGGTAACCAGCACGCGCGCTGGTGTGTCGAAAACTTCGTTCATGCCTTAACTCCTGAAGGTAAATCATATGTCATTTCCGCGCCGATCTGGGCGTAGCGTAGGGTACTAATGAATTTATGCGCCAGCCCCGCAGGCGTATCCCGCCCTTTGCGAAACCAGACCGGTACATGGTTCATGGCGCCGATCAGCATCAAACGCTGAACACTGCGGTCGATATCCGAAGCAATCGGCAGATCGTTAAAAAGCGAAATAAACCGCGATTCGTATTCGTCGCGCAGTAAAACAAGTGTTTCTTCCGCGCCGGGAACGTCAGAGGGTAAAATTCGCACAACAACCTGCGCATAATTACTGCCGTCAAGTAGTGCGGAAAGATGCGCTTCGCTGGCGGCTTGCAGCCTTTCCCAAGGGTCCTGACTTGCGTTCGCCAAAGCGGTGTCAACGCTTTCACTAATCCGCTTTACTCCTTCTTCGAACACTGCGGTCAGCAGGTCTTCCTTGGAGGAAAAGTGATAGTAAAGCGAGCCGGGCAACATGTCGGTGGCTTTTGCAATATCGCGAATTGATGTGCTGCTAAATCCTTTTTCAACAAACAATACCGCCGCCGCGTCAAATATCTTCTCTCGACGGTTGTTGCTTCTTGTTTTGGGCCGCGCTTCGATCATTACACACCTTTAATAAGCAAACGTTTGTTTGGTTATCGGGCGAAACAAAGATTCTGTCAAGCGTGTCGCTTAAAATAAGGCGCAGTACGAAAGCCATATTTCCGGCGAAAAGGTAATAGAGGGACGATCAGTTTTGTTTTAACAATCCGCCAAGCAGCAACTTTTGCAGCATTTCGGTTAACTCTTGAAGCGAATAATATTCACCCGATTCACCCCTGTCGGGATCGAACCATTCGACCGTCCAGTTCAGCGCACCAAGCATAACCTGCCGCAGCGGCACAATTTTAATGTCGGAACGAATGCACCCGGCTTTTTGTGCCTCATCCAGAATGCTATCCCATAACAACGCATATTCGTGGCGCACTGGCCAGTGGCGTGCGCGAACATCTTTTGGCAACTGGCCATAAATCCGGATATTTGCCGAAGTAAACTCACTAGATCGGAACAAGTAGGCCATGTGTGTCTCAATGGCGGCTGCAATTTTGCTTTGTCCGTTTGGATATGTGTGGGCGTCGGAAACTGTTTCTGCAACACCGTCCAGCAAATCCCGAAGGCCTTTATCCAGCACTTTATCAAGAATTTCTTCTTTTGAGCCAAAGTGATAATAGACGCTTCCAGCCTCTATTCCGGCTTCTGTTGCAATCGCGCGCATTGTGGCGGCTTTATAGCCACGGTCGCGTATAATTCGGGCCGCTGCCGAAAGAACCTTCGTGCGCGTACGCGCGGACTTGCGTTCAGCCGTGACAGTAGCCGTGTTCGTGTGTGGTTCGCCGTCAGTCGTAAGGATCAAGGAACGTCCGGTTTCCAGCGCCATGCCTTCAAGCAATAGTTTTGACAAGCGTTCGGACAGGGCTGAAACCGGATAGCGGTCGGGGTCATACCACTCCACTGTCCAGTTCAGTGCGCCAAGAACGAATTGTCGAAGCGGTGCTATCGCCATATCGGCGCGAATAATGCCTGCGTCTTGCGATTTGGTTAAAAACCCGCTCCACAAATCAGAATACGCGCGTCGAAGCGGGCGGTGGGATTTTCGCAAAGGTTCAGGTAAAGTTGGGAAATTGCGAATATTTACCGAGGTGAAATCACTTTCCGTCAGCAAAAAGTTAAGATGTGTGTCTACTAATTTCGAGAATGTCTTGCGGAAATCAGCCTGCTGATCGGCGGCTTCCGTCAGTATCATATCTACTTCATTGTAAAGACGGCGCAGGCCAAGTTCCAACACCTCACTTAGAATATCTTCTTTTGATTCAAAGTGATAATATATACTGCCTGCTTCCATGTCAGCAAGCTCGGCTATTTTACGCATGGTTGTGGCTGTGTAGCCCTCAAGCCGAAACTGCCGTGCCGCCGCCGCGATTATCAACGCACGGGTTTGTTCAGATTTGCTATGCGGGCCGTCAGGGAGCATCGGTTTTAATGGCTTGGTTGTCATATTATTGTGTAATTACCTCTGGACAAATTAATAGCAAGTAAGTTATTTCGAACAAGTGTTAGATTTTATACCCAGCACCGCACAAAGTGCAAGCTTTATTCGCTTAAGGTGCTACATCAAAGGAGTACTACAATGCGCGGACTACAAGGAAAAAGAGTAATCGTCACCGGTGGTGGCAGTGGTATTGGCCAGGAAGTGTGTAAGCGCTTCGCCGAAGAGGGCTCCGAGGTTGGCGTGTTTGACCTGAACGGTGACGGCGCAGCTGAAACAGTCGCGATGATCGAATCCGCTGGTGGCAAGGCCAGCGCACATATCGTTGATATTGCCGATCGCGCGGCTGTTGATTCTGCCGTGGCTGCATTTGAAAAAGGCGGGCCGATTGATGTTCTGGTCAACAATGCAGGATGGGATGTTATCAAACCTTTCCTTGATACCGACATGGAGCTTTGGAAAAAAGTTATCGACATCAACCTTTATGGCCCACTGAACATGCATCACGCTGTTCTGCCGGGTATGGTTGAAAATGGTGGTGGCCGTGTGGTCAATATCAGCTCCGACGCCGGCCGTGTTGGATCGTCGGGCGAGGCGGTGTATTCCGCATGTAAAGGCGGCATCATTTCGTTCACCAAAACCATGGCCCGCGAACTTGCGCGCAAAGGTATTCAGCTTAACGCAGTTGCGCCGGGGCCAACAGATACGCCCCTATTCGCGCAGGTCGCTGCCGGAGAGGCTGGTGCAAAAATCGCCGAAGGCCTGAAACGCGCTATTCCGATGAAGCGACTGGCTCAACCAACAGATTACCCGGGCATCATTTGCTTTCTGTCCTCGGACGATGCGGGTTTCATCACCGGTCAGGTGATTTCCGTTTCCGG
>DFBM01000012.1 GCA_002366645.1 Rhodobacterales bacterium UBA3080
TGCTGAATAACAATTCACATTGAATTGGGGCACCGCGCTTGTCCTTGCGCGGTGCTTCGCTTTTGTCAGTTCGGGACAATGACGCCGAACGGAAATTCTCTCATAGGTTTGCGACATGCTTAACTACGTGATCAAAAGGATAGCTATCGCTATTCCGACGATGCTGATCCTGATTATTATATCCTTCCTGTTGATGCACTCTGCTCCGGGCGGGCCATTCACTTCGGAAAGACCGTTGCCACCTCAGGTTTTGGCCAATATCGAGGCCAAATACGGTCTGGATCAACCGCTATGGCGGCAGATGATCAACTATGTCTGGAGTGTTACAACCCAGTTCGATTTCGGACCTTCGTTCAAATATAAAGACCGCACCGTTAACGAGATCATTGGTCAAGGCTTCCCGATCACCCTGAAATATGGTTTCTGGTCGTTTGTAGTGGCGATTGGCGTGGGCATTCCGCTTGGCGCTATCGCGGCTATCCGCAAGAACACATGGATCGATTACCTTGCTGTTGGCGTATCGATTGGTGCGCAGGTTTTGCCAAACTTCGTTATGGCCCCGCTGCTGGTAATTACCTTCACGCTTTGGCTAGGCTGGCTCCCGGGAGGAGGCTGGAACGGTGGCGAGTGGAAATACCTGATCATGCCGGTCATCGCGCTATCAACCAGCTATATGGCTTCGATAGCGAGGATAACGCGCTCCTCAATGTTGGAAGTACTGAACACCAACTATATCCGCACCGCCAAGGCCAAGGGCCTACCGGCATCGACCATCATTTTCCGCCATGCGCTGAAGCCGTCGCTACTGCCGGTAATCTCTTACCTTGGACCTGCGTTTGTGGGTTTGATTACTGGTTCGGTGGTCATCGATATCTACTTCTCGACCGGCGGTATGGGGTATTTCTTTGTGAACTCTGCGACCAACCGCGATTACTCGGTGATGATGGGTATTACAATTCTGGTTGGTTTCCTGACCATACTATTCAGTCTCGTCGTCGATCTGCTTTACGCATGGATCGATCCGAAGATCCGTTATTGAGGGGCGGGAAATGATTGTAGCAAACAAAAATAAAATCGCCGAAATGGCGGAGAACATGTCCGGTATGGACGCTGTTGATGGCCGGTCGCTCTGGGCTGATGCGCGTCGCCGTTTCATGCATAACAAAGCTGCCGTGGTCAGTTTGGTAATCCTCGCGCTGATCGTTTTGTTTTCCTTCGCAGGACCTTACTTTGCCGTTTGGTCGAACGAGGAAATTGACTGGAGCGTCATGGGCTCGGCCGCCACGAAGGGTATGCCTTCGTTCGAAACCGGCCACTTCTTTGGCACTGACGACTTGGGGCGCGACATTTACTCTCGTGTAATCCAGGGGACACAAATTTCGCTTATGGTTGGCGTTTTGGGCGCGTTCGTTGCTGTGATTGTTGGCACACTTTATGGTGCAATCTCGGGATACGTTGGTGGGCGCACTGACCAGATCATGATGCGTATCGTGGACATCCTGATGGCCATTCCGTTCATGTTCGTTCTGATCCTGATGCTGGTGGTCTTCGGGCGCTCCATCGGGATGCTGTTCATCGGGATTGGTCTGCTGGCTTGGCTGGATATGAGCCGTATCGTTCGCGGTCAGACCTTGTCCATCAAGAACAAAGAGTTCATCGAGGCCGCCCGCGCCACCGGCGTTTCGGGCTTCAAGATCATCACCCGCCACATCGTGCCCAACCTTCTGGGCGTTGTTGCAGTATACGCGACCTTGCTTGTCCCGGGCATGATCCTGACCGAAAGCTTCATCTCGTTCCTTGGCCTAGGTGTGCAAGAACCCAACACCAGTTGGGGCGCACTAATTTCCGAAGGTGCAGGCACCATCCGCTATGACACTGAATGGCAGTTGCTGTTCCCGCTGGCGTTCTTTGTGGTCAGCCTGTTCTGTTTCTATTTCATTGGCGATGGTCTGCGTGACGCGCTCGACCCGAAAGATAGGTAATCGCTATGAGCTTACTTGAAGTAAAAGACTTGAGCGTCGAATTCGACACAGCCGATGGCGTCGTTCGCGCTGTTAATAATGTCAGCTTTTCCGTTGATAATAGAGAAACCCTCGCAATCGTGGGCGAGTCCGGTTCTGGCAAAAGCCAAACCGTTTTCGCACTGATGGGACTTCTGGCGCAAAATGGCCGCGCCACCGGAAGCGTGATGTTTGAGGGGCAGGAAATTCTTAACCTTAAGGGTGCAGAGCTTAACGCCATTCGGGCCGAAAAGATTGCGATGATCTTTCAAGACCCGATGACAAGCCTCAATCCGTTCATGCGGATCTCGGACCAAATGGCCGAGGTGTTGATGCTCCACAAGGGCCTATCCAAATCCGATGCGATCAAGCAGTCGATTACCATGCTCGATGCCGTGAAAATCCCAGAGGCAAAGAGCCGCGTGCGAATGTACCCGCACGAGTTTTCAGGCGGTATGCGGCAGCGCGTGATGATTGCGATGTCGCTATTGTGCCAGCCAAAACTGCTGATTGCTGACGAACCTACTACGGCACTCGATGTGACCGTGCAGGCCCAGATTATGCGCCTTCTGGCGGATATCCAAAGAGACCTCGACACCGCGATCATTCTGATTACACACGATCTCGGCGTTGTAGCTGGCAACAGTAATGAAACGCTGGTTATGTATGGTGGTCAGGTGATGGAGATTGGCACGACCGAGCATGTCTACGCCGCGCCAACACATCCTTATACCAAAGGCCTGATGAGCGCGGTGCCCCGTCTGGATCAGGAAACGGACGTGTTGGTAACAATTCCCGGTAATCCACCCAATATGATGAGGCTTCCGAAAGGATGCCCCTTTGCCGCGCGCTGCGCATTTGTGAAGGATGTTTGTCAAACTACCATGCCGGACCTCATTCCCACTGGAAGCTCCGACGGTCATATGCGCGCCTGTCACGTGGCGATGGAGGACTTGAAATGAGCCATGAAACCATCATGAAGGTTGACGACCTGAAAGTTTACTTCAACGTTACAAAACGCGATGCGATGCCGTGGACAAAGCCGGACAAGCTGAAGGCCGTAGACGGCGTAAGTTTTGAGCTGAAAGCCGGAGAAACTCTTGGAATAGTAGGTGAGTCCGGTTGCGGGAAATCGACATTGGCACGTGCGGTTATCAGGATGATACCGTCGGAATCCGGTGATGTGATGTGGCTCGGGCAGGATCTGATGGCGTTGGACGCCAAAGAAATGCGTGCGCGTCGCAAAGAGGTCCAGATGATTTTTCAGGATCCGTTGGCCAGCCTCGACCCACGGATGAACATCGGTGAAATCATCGCCGAGCCTATCAAAACCCACTATCCGAAAACTCCGAAGGCCGAGATCAAAAAGATGGTCGAGGAGGTAATGATCAAGGTTGGCTTGCTGCCGAATCTTGTTAACCGCTACCCGCACGAATTTTCGGGCGGGCAATGCCAACGCATCGGTATCGCACGCGCTTTGATCCTGAAGCCGAAGTTGATTATCTGCGACGAACCGGTTTCCGCGCTCGACGTCTCGATTCAGGCACAGGTGGTGAACCTGCTGAAGGAATTGCAAGAAGAGATGGGCATGGCTTTGATTTTCATCGCGCATGACCTGTCGATCGTCAAACATATCAGCACACGGATCATGGTGCTCTATCTGGGCAATATGGTGGAGCTGGCGGACAGTGTCGACCTCTATAAACAACCGCGCCACCCTTACACGCAGGCATTGATTTCCGCGGTGCCGATCCCTGATCCATTGATCGAAAAGAACAAAGAATTGATCTTGATCGAAGGTGATTTGCCCTCACCAATCAGCCCTCCCTCGGGCTGTGTTTTCCGCACACGCTGCCCAAGGGTGCAGGATATTTGTACACGTGAAAAGCCGGAATTCGTCGATGCTGGCAACGGACATAAAGTGGCTTGTCATTTCCACGACTGATTTAAACCCATCGTGCAAGCTCTGCGCGGTGGGTTTTACACGTTGATGCAGATCATGGACTAAAGCCTTTCAACTTGCGAAAGTGTGGCATCGGTTTTCCGAAAGCTCAATCGAAGGAGAATAGCTATGAAACCTGTCAAAACGTATTTCCTGTTGGCGGATGAAAAAGAAGCTCGGGTTCTAGAGAACGACGGCGTGGGCAAAGGGATATTTCAGATTTCCCGATTAACGGCTGAAGATGCTGGTGTTGTTCCGCCCGACTTTGCCGATCAACCAACGTCTGCTCGCGGTAGTGGAGGGGCGGGGCGCCACGGGATCGAACCTGCAACGTCTCTTAGGGAGAGTGCCCGTGATCGTTTTGCCGACTATCTTGTTGAAACGATTGTCGAACTGAAAAACGGCAAGAAGTTTGATCGTTTCATTGTATGTGCTGCACCACAGTTGTTAGGTGAGCTCCGCGGAGAGTTCGAAGGGAAAGTCGAAATTTATGCGGATTTGGACAGAAACCTTGTGAACACCGCATTGGATGAACTGCCAGCGCATTTAAGTAAAATTGTAGCGCTTTAACGGAGATTGCCCGGCAATAAATGCCGGGCAATACGCTGGCCTTAGGCTTCCATGGTTTCGAGTTCATCGATCATCGAGGCGATCAGCGATAATCCTTTGTCCCAGAACGTCGGGTCTGAGGCATCCAGCCCGAACGGAGCCAGCAATTCTTTGTGGTGCTTCGATCCACCCGCCTTAAGCATGTCGAAATACTTTTCCTGGAAATCGTCACCGCCTTCTGCGTAAACCGCATATAGCGCATTCACAAGCCCGTCGCCAAAAGCGTATGCATAGACATAGAACGGCGAATGAATGAAGTGCGGAATGTAGCTCCAGAAGGTCTCGTAACCTTCCATGAAATTGAAGCCGTCACCAAGGCTTTCGTGTTGTATTTCCATCCAGAGCGCGTTGATCTGGTCGGGCGTCAGTTCACCTTGAGCACGAGCCGCATGCAGGCGGCATTCGAAGTCGTAGAACGCAATTTGCCGAACAACCGTGTTGATCATATCTTCGACTTTACCCGCGAGCAGACGTTTGCGTGCGGCTTGGTCGGGCGCGTTGTCGAGCAACTTGCGGAAGGTCAGCATCTCGCCAAAAACAGAGGCGGTTTCGGCGAGCGTCAGCGGCGTTGACGACAACAATTCCCCTTGACCGGCAGCCAGAACCTGATGGACACCGTGCCCCAGTTCATGCGCCAGCGTCATTACATCACGCTGTTTGCCAAGATAGTTCAACATTACATACGGGTGCGCGTCGGTTACAGTCGGATGCGCGAACGCGCCCGGAGCTTTACCGGCTTTTACCGGTGCGTCGATCCAACCTTTGTCAAAGAACGGAGCGGCAATTTCGGCCATGCGAGGGTCAAAGTCAGCGTAAGCGTCCATAACGGTTGTACGGGCCTGTTCCCACGGGATAATTAGATCATCTTCGTCAGGCAGGGGCGCGCTACGGTCCCAGACCTCCATCTTCTCTAGGCCCATCCACTTTGCCTTCAGGGCGTAATAACGATGCGAGAGCTTGGGATAAGCGGCCACAACCGCATCACGCAAAGCCTGAACAACCTCGGGTTCGACGTCATTAGCGAGGTGACGGGACATCTGTGGCGTCGGCAGACTGCGCCATTTGTCCTCGATTTCCTTCTCTTTCGCGAGCGTGTTCGTGATCCGCGCAAACAACGGTGTTTTGGCGCTGAACACTTTGACCAACGCCTTCGCGCCCATCTCACGACGTGAACGTTCAGTGTCGGACAACAGGTTTAAAGTCGCCTCAAGGTTCATCTCTTCGCCATCAACGTCGAAAGTCAAACCCGCCATGGTTTCGTCAAACAGCCGATTCCACGCAGAGGCCCCGACGACAGACTGGTCATGCAGGAACTTCTCGAGCTCGTCCGACAATTGGTATGGCTTCATCTTACGAAGATTGTCGAAGATTGGTTTGTACCGGTTGAGATCGGCATTTTCCGTCAGCAAAGCGTCCAGAGAAGCATCTTCAATTCGGTTCATTTCCAGACTGAAGAATACAAGATTTGAGGACATGTCCGTGATGCTAGCCTGCATATCCGCCAAAAACTTGCCGCGCTCCGCATCGGTGGTGTTTTGGTAATAACGTAGGCCAGCAAAGGACATAACGCGTCCGGCGACCTGCTGAATCCGCTCGTAACGCTGTACACAATCAAGCATGTCGGCAGCGTTTAGCTTCTGCAAATTTCCCTGATAGTCGGCACTGAACGAGGGCGTTTCTTCACCAAGCCAACCCAGATCTTTCGTGATCTCGGGGCCGTCTGTCGAGGGGTAGAGGTCATCGAGGTTCCACTCCGGCAGATCGCCCATGTTGTCGCTGGCCGCAGCCTCGCGAGAATCACGCAAAATTTCGGGGGCGGGACGGGGGTGGAACATGGTTTTCTCCTGATACAAACAATCGGTTCGAATATAGATAGGGATAAGCAGACGGGGGTAAAAGCCCCTAATAGTCCAAATCAACACTGACCGGAAAATGGTCCGACGCCGTCAGAAGCGCATTCTGGAGACTTTTGTCGTCGAAGCATTCCGGATCGTCGAACGGGTGCCAAATGCGCCAAGCGGGATTGGTTGTTTGGGCGAGGTCGGGCGACAGCATGATGTAGTCGAGCAATGCATTCAAATACCGCTTAAACTTACTGATATAAAACCGTGCGGTTGAAAGCGACCACGCCTGTCGGGGGTCCAGCATAATTGCGGCGTACGGTTCGACGAGCAGGCCCGTTTCACTATCGCCGAGCACGATTTCGACACCGGAGCGGGCAAACAGGTTTTCGAACCCGTTGACCCCTGGACCATCATTGAAGTCACCAAGGACGATGAAAGGGTCACCCGCTGCGAGGTGCTCCTCGGCGCGTTGCCTGATCCAGATACATTGGGCTAGTTGCTTACGACGATTGTCTACCAGCATGCCCAACTCTTCTTTCTTGTTGTTGGCTCCATAGGTGGATTTGGATTTGGTGTGAACGCCGATCAATCGTAGCTTTTTGCCAGTTTTTAGATTTTCTACGGCCAGTTCGACGGGGGGTTTGGAAAATTCGAAAACTTCGGCTTTCCCATCTACATCCACGTCATAGCGAAATCTGCTGTCGAATCTCGGGGCGTGCACTTCGGTATCACCGGCCGAGAACTCCCCAGCCGAGAACTCCCCAATCGGGTCGTGGCGCACATCAACAACAAATGGATCGTATATTGCTGCCAGTTCCTGATGAGTATCATTGGCAAACCCCATTGCGACCGCATTTTGCCGCAAGCCAAAATGCTTGGTGAAAGTCTCAAGTGCCTTGACCGTATCTTGGGTGTTGCCGGTATTCGGGGCTTCGACGATAAGTATGATATCGGCGTCGACGCGTTCGATAACTTCGGCGATCGCTATCGCCTGATCGATGCGCCGCACGTTATATCTACGGGACCACTCCTGATCCAGAAGCAGTTTATCGTGCTTGTCGAACAATTCTGCAAACCATTCGACGTTATAGGTCGCAATTCTCAATTCAGGCGGCCTCATGTGTGTGTTGGATTTCTTCCCACGCATTGTTGATCGTTATCAACCGTGTGTTCGCCAACGCAATTGCTTCGGCCGGCAAGCCGCGGGCAACGAGGTTGTCTGGGTGTACTTCCCGCACCATTCTTTTCCAGGCTTTACGGATGTCCTCGATGCTCGCGTCGTGGTTTATCTCCAGCACAGAATAAGGGTCCGGCGCCGCGCCCGGTACATAACGAGACCGCAAGCAGGTGAACAGTTGGTTTGGCAAACCGAATATCCGTGAAACGTCCTCGATAAAACTGTCTTCTGCCGGGTGATAGTGCCCGTCCGCCATCGAAATATGGAACAACCCTTCAATCAGGTCGCGCAGGATTACAGGGTCATCGTCAAACATTTGAGCGATTTTTCCGGCGTAGATATCGTACCCGGCCACATCTTGCCGCGCGAGATTGAACAATTTGCCCGCTGCGGCTTCGTCTTTTGGTGGTATCTGGAATACCTGACGGAAGGCGACGACCTCGTCGCGGGTTACTTCCCCGTCGGCTTTCGCCATCTTCGCCCCTAGCGCAATGATCGCAATTGTGAAGGCCACACTTTTTTCCGGCGGGCGTTTCAAGTTTTCGAAGATTGCAGAAAGCCCCTGACCTTTTGCAAGGGCTGATAGGGCTTCGGTTATGCGGGTCCAGATTGACATGGGTGCAGTCTAGCAGATCGGTTGAAATGTGAAACCGAAGGTTACGAAGAATTCAGTCAAAGAATTTTTTGCATGAACACGATATCTATCCATCGGCCGAATTTGCGACCGGCTTCGGGAACACGGCCGACTTCGGGATATCCCATTCGAGCATGGAAAGCCTGCGCATCAAGATTTTCGCCTGAGATGCCACCGATCATGGAGTGTGCACCCGCCTCACGGGCATGAGATTCTATAGCTGTTAGGAGCGCCCGACCGATTCCCTTGCCGCGTGCATTTGGCCCGAGGATAATTGTGTGCTCCATCGCGAAGGCATAGCCGACGCCAGCCCTAAACTGGCCGTAAGTAGCAAACCCCAAAAGTTCAGAGTCGCTCTGCGCTACATAAAATTCGCGTCCGTCACGCCGTCGTTCGCTGATTAAGTCGACGACATCATCGACGGACTTTTCCACACTATTGAAAGTAACTGTAGTGTCCCTGATGACAGGGTTCCAGATTTCGACAATGGCCCCGGCGTCGGCACGGGAGGCAGCTCGAATTTGCACCGGTCGGAAGCCTTATCCTGCGATCAGTGTCGCGAAAGTAAGGAAAACGATCGCAAGGCCAAGCCCCGCCCACGTCAATGTCAGAGAGCCTTTTTCGCCGCGGTCGGCCGCAATTAACAAGGCTTTGCTTTTGCTAGGTATCATTTGGTCCTCCGTCAAGTGATCAGGTTTCTGATGCTCTTATCGTAGGACCGAAGGCGCGCCTAACACAAGCCACGAATACGCGACATTTCCGTGAGGCACAAAAAACCGCGCCGAAACGCGGTTTTTAATGGATTTTTAAGCGATTAGCCGCCGATGGTGGCCAAATAGGCAATCACATTGGCGCGATCAGATTCGCTTTTCAGGCCAGTGAACGTCATTTTTGTACCTGAAATGTAGTCTTTTGGTCGTGTGAGGAATTCGTTCATCGCTTCAGGAGTCCATGTTCCACCATGCGTGGCCATAGCCTCGGAGAAGCCGAAATCTACGGCGCCTATGCCGCGATCAATAACACCATAAAGGAATGGACCTGTTGCATTCGCACCGTCTTCGAGCTTGTGACAGGCCTTACATTTTTTGAAGACTTTTTCACCCGAAGCGATGTCTGCAGCGGCATAAAGCTCAGCAAATGTTGGTTCGGCTGCTGCGGCTTCACCTTCGCCATCGGTCGCGGCAGTGCCTGCGCCGGCGGTTTCAACAGCTGCTGGTTCTTCAACTTCAATCACATAAGCTGCTTCGGTTTCGCCATGGCCACCTTGGGTATAGAGCGATTCGGCTCCCCATTTAACCAGAAGGAAAATCAAGAAGCTGCCGCACACGCCGCCGACAATCTTTGTTGCTGTCATAGTATCCATGGGTGTTTTCACCTTGTTTATGGGCGGGGCTTGGCCCCCTATATATGCTTCGCAGTGTTCTAGCCGCTTCCCCTATGTCTTTGCAAGGTGTAGAAGCGCGACGAAACGACCGATGTAAGGCGCAAGTTATGACAAATGTAATTTCTTTCCAAGGTGAACCAGGCGCGTATTCGCATCAGGCCTGCGCCGAGATGTATCCAGATATGGAGGCTTTGCCTTGCAACACCTTTGAAGAAGCCGTTGCCGCTGTCAAAGACGGACGGGCGGACTTGGCAATGCTACCGGTCGAGAATTCCACCTACGGAAGGGTGGCGGATATTCATCACCTTCTGCCCGACACCGGTTTGCATATTATCGGTGAGTACTTTGTGCGTGTGCACATCAACCTGTTGGCGGTGCCCGGAACCAAGCTGGCGCAGGTTGATCACGCCATGAGTCACACAGTTTTGCTGGGGCAGTGCCGTACATTTTTGAAAAAGCACTCGATTCAGCCGCGCACTGGCGCTGATACCGCCGGGTCAGCTCAGAAAGTGGCAGAGGATGGAAATCCGGAAGTCGCAGCGCTTGCGTCGCAATTGGCGGGCGAGATCTATGGTCTTGAGACTTTGGCCGAGAATATCGAAGACAACCAACACAACACGACCCGTTTTTTGGTTATGGCCCCGGAGCCCAAATTTCCTGCTGGTGGTGATGCGATGACAACGATAGTGTTTCAGGTCCGCAATATTCCTGCTGCGCTCTACAAGGCGATGGGTGGATTTGCGACCAACGGCGTGAACATGTTGAAACTGGAAAGCTATATGTTGGGCGGAACCTTCACGGCGACCCAGTTCTACGCGGATATCGAAGGGTATCCGGGTGATCCAGCAGTGGATCGCGCGTTGGAGGAACTCGCGTATTTCACCACACATCTGGATATTCTGGGCGTCTATCCGATGTCTGAATTCCGAAAGTCGGTGCGTTAGGCACCCGCTTTATGTTCTTTGGCCATGCGCTTGGCGAACTTCGTCAGTTCGGAATTTGCACGCCTATTGATACGTTTACGCGCTAGCCGAATAGTGTTGAAAACCAGCCCGCTGGCGAATCCGTGGGATTTAGCGACGATCTGAATGTTCAGCGTGCATTTGGTTGCACTAACGGGTTTGACCGTCATGGACATAACGCCTTCGTATTTTGTGCTGGCAGACTTGTAAGAAAGCGTTCTTGGCGGAATGTATTGCGAAAGCTCGGCCGAAAAACGGCGAGTGCGACCTCGAACTGGCACCGATATATCCCAGCGCGTTCCGATACGGACCGGCAGACGGCCTTGGCGTTTGAAACTGAAACCGGCGGTGCCGGTGTGGTTTTCAAATTTGTTGAAATCAGTGATGCGGCTGAAAATATACTCTGCCGGCACGTCGATTTCCTGAGTGTGTTTAAACTGCATTTTCGCCCTATAGCCTGTCGGCCAGCCAACGTTCCAGCACAAATTGTGCGACGGAGCCTTTTCGCGCAGCAGAAAGTGTTGGGTCATTGCCTAAAAAAGTATTTGCAACTTGTTCGCGTGTGACCCATCTGGCTTCCTCGATCTCGACGGGATCGATGGTAATGTCGCGATTTAACGCCTCCGCAGTGCAGGCAATCATCAAGGATGTGGGGAATGGCCACGGTTGGCTGGTTAAATACTCGACTTTGCCGATTCGGACACCGGTTTCCTCGAACACCTCGCGGCGCACGGCTTCCTCGATACCCTCGCCAGGCTCCATATAGCCTGCCAACAACGAAAACATCCCCTCGGGCCAATGGGGCGAGCGACCGAGTAGAACTTCGTTACCGTTGGTGGTCAGCATAATCACCACGGGATCCGTGCGCGGGAAATGTTTGTGCTGACAAGCAGGACAGGTTCGTTCCCAGCCTGATTGAGAAATGGTTGTCGCTACTCCGCAATTGGCACAAAACTTATGCGTTTCATGCCAAGCAAATATGCCTTTTGCGGTCGCGGCGTCGCCAGCGTCATCATGGGACAATTCTGCCATCACCGAACGCAGGTCGATGAACTTTTGTGTTTCCGGAAGATCAGGGTGTTGGTTTTGGCTTTGGTCGCGAAACTTCGCCATTTCGTCAGCGTTCAGGTCCGGGGCCTCCCACGGTGAAACGTCGAATGCGAAACGGGGGGCGCCATCCTGTAGGCCAAGGAATATCGGTTCTTCCGTTGCTTCGGAAAAAATTTTGGAACTGACATCAAGCCAAGCAAGACGCGCGCTATTGGAAATATCAACAAGTGGTTTTCCGTGCCAAAGAGGAATGGCACGCGCGGTTGGTTGTTGAATCAAACCGGTGGTGCTGCGCAAGTGCGCGGCGCGGTCGAGTGTGCCGCCGGCGAAGGTTACAGCCTCTTTGTCTAGCATACTAATCTCCTGAAATCGCGATCAACCTTGCCCCAAGCGATTGCGCGCCGCAACGATATATTCGACTTTCTTGTTGAAGGATTCGTGAGTGCTGACACAGGAGTGTGCCAGACAGGGTTTTAGACGCGATTTGGGCCTGCCAACCCAAAGATGTGTTGAGGCGCAGGCGGTTATTCAAGATTTTGACACTGACGATGAACGAATTGCAGGCCATTGACCCTTGGCAGGGACGCGCATATATAACCCGACGAGAGGTTGGCGCGGGCGAGCGCCTCGCCAACCCGGTCAGGTCCGGAAGGAAGCAGCCGTAACGAGTTCCGTTTGGGTCGATGTCCAGCCTCTCACCTACCAGACGCCGGAATAAGGAGGATGAGTTTTATGACAAATGCAATCACCCTCCGGGCGTGCCGCTAGGCCGCGTATGGCCGCTGTCGCCGCAAGCCCGATGAAATCAGACCCAAAGCCGGGAGCTAAGGGTTCTTTGGAATTTTATCGAAAGCTTTTTTCACAATGAACGAACAAACATTAACGCTCGCCGATCTGGGCTGGAGCGCTTTTTACCAATCCCAACTTTCAATCGAGGATTTGGAGACCTGTGATCCGATGCGCGTGACTGAGGTCCACCGCAATTCGGTTGAGGTTATTGGAGTTGACGGCCCGACGCGGCTGCCGATGAATAGGTTGATGGTTGAGCATGGGATGGCTGTGGGTGACTGGATACTGAAAGACCGCGAAGGCCTTCAAGCCGTGCGCGTATTGGAACGCAAAAGCCTTATCAAACGTGGATCGGCGGGTATCGAAGCAGCATCGCAACTGATTGCCGCAAATATCGACACGTTGTTTATCGTATCGTCCTGCAATCAGGATTTTAATATCGCGCGGCTGGAACGGTACTTGGCATTGGCACGGCAGGCCGAAGTTGAGCCGGTACTGATTCTGACAAAGGCCGATCTTTGCGAAAACCCGGATGTTTACACTGATCAGGCGACCGAATTGCAGAATGTTTTGGTTGAAGTCATTGATGCGACATCTCCCGACGCTGCAACGCGGCTGGCACCCTGGTGTGGGCGGGGGAAAACGGTGGCTCTGGTGGGTTCCTCGGGTGTCGGGAAATCCACCATAACGAATACGATGACGGGGCTGGATTTACTAACACGTGGTATTCGCGAAGATGACGCGAAGGGTGTGCATACGACGACGGCGCGCTCTATGTACCGGATGGTGACGGGCGGCTGGTTGGTGGACACTCCCGGAATGAGGGCGCTGCGACTGGTCGACGCTCGTGATGCGGTAGACGCGGTGTTCGAGGATATTTCGGACTTGGCCGCAACTTGCCGTTTTAACGACTGTAAGCATGAAAGCGAACCGGGTTGTGCGATTCTGGCGGCGATTGATGATGGAACGTTGAGCGAGGCACGGTTTTCACGGTGGCAAAAGCTACTGCGAGAGGAAAGTCACAATGCGGAAACGATAGCCGAAAGCCGCGCACGAAACCGCAAGTTTCACAAGGAAACCAGAGTCGCCCAAGGCATCAAGCGCGCCAAGAAGAAGGCGGAGTAAAAAGCTCAATGAGCCTCGGCTTCGGCTCGGCGGGCTTGGCTACTTCACCGTCAGTATTTCGCCGAGCGGTTTTTTAAGTTTGGCAACGGAAGGGACGGTCGCGTCTTTATCGGCGTGGCCGACAACAAGTATCATCACGGGTTTTTCCGAGGCTGGGCGATCAAGCAATCCGTTCAGGAATTTCATAGGGTTCGGGGTGTGTGTCAGGCAGGAAAGTCCCGCAGTGTGGAGCGCTGCGATCAGGAAACCGGTTGCGATACCGACACTTTCGGGGACGTAGTAATTCTTGAACTTTGTTCCGTCTGCAAATGCTCCATGGCGCTGTGCGAAGATCACTATCAACCACGGAGCCGTCGTCAGGTGAGGTTTCTCAACGCCTGTGCCAAGGGGCTCTAACGCTTTAATCCATTCGTCGCCGCCGCCACCCGCATAAAATTTCTGCTCTTCAATTTCTGCGGCTTCCCGAATCTGTGCTTTGATTTCTGGCGATTTTACAGCGACGAAATGCCAAGGTTGATGGTTGGCCCCGCTCGGGGCGCTGCCAGCGGCAAGAATGCAGTTCTCGATAACTTCTTGCGATACGGGTTGATCCGTGAAGTCGCGGACCGAGTGGCGCTTGCGCATATGCGTAAGAAATTCTGCCGCGGCTTTTTGCATTTCGTCGGGGGTCTTTTGGACGTGGTCGGGCAGAGGGATCGGGTCAAATTTCAAATCTTGTTTTGCGAACATTCTATTCTCCAGAGGCACGGCTTTTGGCAAGTCTAGTGCGTGAAAAAGCGAAACGCCATAGACGCTCTTGATCCCTGAGCCAAAAGCGTCGCGCGGCGCAACCATTCGCGGCAATCCTGAAAGGCTTATCGCTGGCAAGCATGAGAGTATTCTTGTTTTGAAATAGCCTCGCCTTCGGCTCGGCGGTTACGCAAAGGCTTCAGGCTGTGCTTCTCGCGCCATGTGGTCCAGTACAGCGTTAACGAATTTCGGCTCGCGACCTTCCGGGAAGAAGGCTTTGGCGATGTCCACAAACTCGCTAATAGCAACTTTCGGCGGTGTGTCTTGTGTAACCAGTTCAGCCCCCGCAGCGCGGAACAGGGCGCGCAAGGTTGGGTCAATGCGATCGATCGGCCACTTGGCGACGAGCGCGCGATCAGTCATCTGATCGACTTTTGCCTGCACGTTTACTGCTTCGGAAAGCAAAGCGCGAAAGAGTTTCAGGTCACCTTCGGCATATTGGTCGCCGTCAATTTCGGCGCCAAAACGGTGGGTTTCAAATTCTTCCTGAATGTCTTCCAGCGCCTCCCCCAAAGCCTCCATCTGGAAAAGCGCTTGCACCGCATAAAGGCGGGCCGCTGATCGCATTTGGCGTTTCTCGTCGCGTGAAGGTTTATTCGTGTTGGACATCAGGTCGTTCCTTGGTTCCCATCGGCCATTTCAGCCATCAGGATGTGTTCAGAACTCGGGGCAATACGCCCAGTGCCAGACTTTGTAAAGCGCCGCTTTATCGTGATCAGGTGCATTGCGGCCTCGGCAGCACCGCCGCCCTTGTTTTGGCCGTTCTGATCCGCGCGAACTTCCGCTTGTGGGCGGTTTTCAACTGTCAAAATGCCGTTCCCGATGCAGATGCCGTCCAACCCCATCAGTGTCAACCCACGCGAGGAATCGTTGCATACAGTGTCGTAATGTGTGGTTTCGCCGCGAATTATACAGCCGAGTGCCACGAAGCCGTCGTAAGTACCGCTGGCGAGCTTGATTGCGGTCGGAACCTCTAGCGCGCCTGGGACTTCGATCAGATCAGGTGTCGCACCTGCCGCAATGATCGCAGCCTTTGCGCCAGCTACCAGATTGTCGGCGATATCTTTGTAATATGGCGCAACAACGATCAGCACGCGTGTAGGCGTGTCGAATTTTGGTGTCGGTAGGATGTAGTGTTGTTCTGCGGCGGCCATTTATCCCTCCACCGTTAGGGCGCGAGTGCCGGCGATGGACAGGCCGTAGCCCTCCAGCGCGACCACGTTGGGCGCTGCGGAATTGGTCAACAAGGTCATTTGCGAAATGCCTAGAGCGCCGAGTATCTGCGCGCCAAGACCGTATTGTCGCAAGGTTTGCGGCGCGTTTCCATCGGCTTCCATTTTCATGTGGGTGTCACGTAGAAGAACAATCGCCCCGCGACCTTCGGCTGCGATAATCTTCATTGCACCGGAAACCTGATGGGCGCGGTCCGGGTTTAGCGCCAGCATATCTTCTAGCGGGTTAATGCAGTGCATCCGCGTCAACACCGGTGCGTCCGTTGAAATATCGCCCTTGGTTAGGACGATGTGTTCGGCACCATGGGTTTCGTCGGTGTAGATCCGTAGCATCCATTCACCACCGTATTCAGATGTAACCGAGCGCACATCGGTTTCGCGCACCAGATTGTCGTGGCGGCGGCGATAGGCAATCAGGTCGGAAATTGTACCGATCTTCAGGTTGTGCTTTTCGGCGAACTCTACAAGGTCCGGCAAACGCGCCATGGAGCCGTCGTCGTTCATGATCTCGCAAATAACACCGGAGGGATTCAGCCCTGCAAGCCGCGAGATATCGGTTGCCGCTTCGGTATGGCCGGCACGTACCAGCACACCGCCTTGGCGAGCGCGGAGCGGGAAGACGTGGCCGGGTGTGGCGATGTCTTGCGGGCCGTTGCTTGGGTCAATTGCGCAGGCAACGGTGCGGGCGCGGTCGTGGGCCGAAATTCCGGTCGTCACACCCTCGCGTGCCTCGATCGAAACTGTGAAAGCTGTTTCGTGGCGCGAGGCGTTTTGCGTGGCCATCATCGATAGACCCAAGGACTCCAGCCGTTCAGATTCCAGTGTCAGACAGACCAGTCCACGACCGTGCGTGGCCATGAAATTGATTGCATCAGGCGTGGCCATTTGCGCGGGGATGACAAGATCACCTTCGTTCTCGCGGTCCTCGTGGTCCACCAGAATAAACATACGACCGTTGCGGGCGTCTTCGATGATTTCCTCGGTCGAGGAGATGGCGGCAGATTGGTCGTTCATAGTTCAGCCTTGCATTTCTGCGAGCCGCGCAACGTAGCGCGCCAGCGTGTCGATTTCCAAGTTCACGCGATCGCCGACTTTGGCATCGCCCCATGTTGTGTGGGTCTTGGTGTGAGGTATGAAGTTGATGCCAAAATCGCAACCATTCACGTCGTTAACCGTTAAGGACACGCCGTTTAAGGTAACGGAACCCTTCTGGGCGATGAATTTCGCAAGGTCACGCGGGGCAGTGAGGGTGACCCGAGTACTGTCGCCGTCATCGTGCATTTCAATGATAGTGGCAAGCCCGTCGACATGACCCGAAACGATATGCCCGCCCAGTTCATCACCAAGCTTTAAGGCGCGCTCAAGGTTCACACGTTTACCCGCTGCCCAGTCAGCGAGGTTTGTTTTGGATACCGTCTCGGCCGAAATATCAACATCGAACCAACAACCGCCGTCTGACCCTTTGGCAATAACCGTCAGACAAACACCGTCGCAGGCTATTGATGCGCCGAGATCAATGCCGTCCGCGTCATAGGAACACCCGATCCGCGCCCGCAAATCGCCGCGATCCTCGGTTCTCTGGATGGTGCCGATGTCGGTAACAATACCGGTAAACATATGCCTCGCTCCTTTAATGCTTCAAGGTTTGTGGTAACGCGGCGAGCAGACGGGAGCAAGAGGGCGAGGCATTTGTATTTGCGCTATTCTCGGGTTTGCCGTAGGGATTGTTGGCTGATTTAGGCCAAGATTAACCGACGGACCCGCCTTGTTTTGACTGCAAACCGTAAATTTCTGTTTCTGCAAGGCCCACACGGCCCGTTCTTTCGTCAGCTCGCAGCCAAGATCGCCGCAACCGGTGCCAGCGTTGAGCGGATCGGATTTAATCGCGGCGATGAAGTGTTTTGGGGAGCAGGAGCGGCATTCACGGGTTTCAGCGGTAGTGCGCAAGAGTGGCCGGAATTTCTGTCGAAGTATTTGGCAACTGCTAGCACTACCGACATCGTTCTTTATGGCGATAGTCGCCCCATGCACAAAACTGCCCGCGATATCGCGAAGAGGCACGGGATAACGGTACATTGCTTCGAGGAAGGATATCTGCGCCCGTACTGGGCCACATACGAGCGGGATGGCACAAACGGCAATTCGGCGCTTATGCGGTTGGATATCGAAGCAATGCGCCACGCCGTTGAAGCCAATCCGAGGGAGCTTTCCGAAGCGCCGGTGCAGTGGGGAGCAGCGTGGCATCATGCATTTTACGGCTTTCTGTATCACTTGTTTTTGTCGTTCCCCGGTGCGCGGTTCAAAAACTATCGCCCACATCGTCAAGAAACCGTTGGTACGGAGCTGTGGCTATATATCCGCAAGCTGGCCGCCATGCCTTTGAATGGCGTGCTAAGACGTATTAAAACACGTGGTTTGTTACGTAGTGGTGCGATATATCATTTAGTGCTCCTACAACTTAGCCACGACGCCTCGCTAAAAAGCCATTCCGACTATGGGTCTATCGAGGAATTTATAACCGATGTTGTTGAGGGTTTTGCCAAAGGCGCGCCTAGCCATCACCGGTTGGTGTTCAAGGCGCACCCGTTCGAAGACGGTCGTGAAAACCTGCCAAAGATCGTGCGACAGGTAGCAAGTTTAGCGGGAATCAACGAGCGGGTTATATTTATTCCGGGCGGGAAGCTTGGGCCGCTGTTGGACTCGGCCAAAAGCACAGTCACGGTAAATTCAACCGCAGCGCAACAAGCATTGTGGCGCAACTTGCCCGTGTTGGCGTTGGGACGGTCGGTGTTTTCGAAACCTGATCTGGTATCGCAAAAGCCGTTAGAAGAATATTTTGACGAACCTGAAGCTCCGCAGGCAGATGCGTATAAATACTACCGGAAGTTTTTGCTTGAAACCTCGCAGGTTGGAGGCGGTTTTTACACTCAAACAGGGCGGGCGGAATTGTTACGGCGGGTTGTTGACCTGATGCTATCCGACGATGATCCCTATAGTTTGGTGTTGAATGGTGAAAACCAAAATGTTGAAGGGCCCAAGTTGATTGCTACAAGTAATTGAGTCTGGTCGTGTAATGCGATTTGGTCTAGTTTACCGAGAATCTAAAGCCGAAGTTGAAGTGACTGGACTATATTGATGCAAAGTAATTTTTTCCGGTCTCTGCGGCCTGTGGCGCTCTCGTTCACCTGTCTGTTTTTGGTTGCCTGCGGTCTGCCTGCGGCGGGACCTAGTGTAAAAGACATCACTGACAGTAGTGTCGAAAATGGCGGCGATATTCACATTATCGATGTTACGCAAGCGGTGATTGATGCTAGTGCCCGCGAGCAATCGTCGGGTTTTAGCCGTACTTTCACGAGCGCCGGTGCCGCGTCTATTGACCGGATCAATGCCGGCGATGTGCTGACCATCACGATTTGGGAAAACGTCGAGAACGGGTTGTTCTCTTCATTGGGCCAGAAGGTTACAACCCTGCCCGGCGTTGTCGTTGACCAACTTGGCAATATTTTCCTGCCCTATGCCGGCACAATCAAGGCAAATGGGCGGACCTCTGATGACCTTCGCTTGAAAATCACAGAACTGTTGGCCGGACAAACGCCCGATCCGCAAATCGAGGTGCGCCGCGAGGCAGGAAACGGCGCAACGGTCAGCATCATTGGCGCAGTGGGTGGGCAAGGTGTCTACCCGATCGAGGCATCCTCGCGCAGATTGACTGGCATGCTGGCCGGTGCGGGTGGCATCACACTCGATCCCAGTGTTGTGAAAATATCGGTACGTCGCGGGCAGGAACTAGGCGAAATCTGGTTCCAGGATTTGCTGGATAATCCTACGAATGACATTCCGCTTGTGGCTGGTGACAAGATCATTCTGGAACAGGATGAACGCTATTTTATTGCGATGGGTACGACTGGCCAACGTCGCGTAAGTTTCGAAACTCATAACCCTTCGGTGTTAGAGGCATTGGCAGCGGTCGGTGGCCTTCAGGCGACAAGATCGAACGCTAAAGGGATCTTTGTATTCCGCGAGGAGCCGGACTGGATTGCAAACCGTGTTCTTGGCCGGAGCGATCTAGTCGGCCCTCAGCGGTTTGCTTACCTGATCGATCTCACCGCGCAGTCCAGCATGTTTGTTGGCGGTAAATTCCCGATCCGCGATGAGGACACGATCTATGTAACCGAGGCACCATACGTCAAATGGCGCACTTTGCTGAGTACGGTGGTGAGCACAATTGACGCGGCCGTTTCACTGGATACGGCAATCGATGGCGCTACGGGTGTCTTTAATTAAGGGGCGGGGGAAGCCGCTCGCGGTATTCTCTGCCGGCTTGCTTTTCACACGCCCGTTGCGGCGCGTGATCCGCGCAGCTGGATACTCTATTTCTTCCGGCTGGTTTGGTGTGGCAGATCGCCAGATTGGTATCTGGGGGCGGATACCGATGTCGCGGCGGGTATTGTCTCGATGGCCGCTGGACCGGATCACAACGTTCGAAGACGCTTTCTTGCGCTCGGTGCTGCCCGGTCTGAAGAACCCGCCGATTGGATTGAATATCGATGATATAGGTGTGCATTTCGACGCGCGAACACCATCACGACTTGAGAGCATCCTTCAGTCCGTGGATTTAAGCGACCCCGAACTACTTAGAAGGGCCGCAAACGGCCGCGCGTTCTTACAGCATTACGGGTTGTCGAAGTACAATCCGGTGCCGCGAGGATATGGTGAAATCCCCGTGGTCGGATATGTGCTGGTGGTCGATCAAGTGGCTGGTGATGCCTCGATCAGCGACGGCTTGGCCGGGGCGGAAACATTTGCGCAGATGCTGGCGGCGGCGAAGGCCGAGAACCCCGGTAAACGCATCGTCATTCGGACACATCCGGCGGTAAAGAGTGGTGGTAAAAAAGGTCACTTCGGCGTCGAAGATACCGACGAAAATACCTCGCTAAGTTCTGAACCTCTGAACCCGTGGGATCTGCTGGAATTCGCAGATCGCGTTTATTGCGTGACCTCGCAGATGGGGCTCGACGCGATTCTGGCGGGGCATCGGCCCGAGGTTTTCGGCGTGCCGTTTTATGCGGGCTGGGGGCTAAGCAACGACCGCCAAACAGCGCCAAGGCGCACGCGTGTATTGAATGTAGAACAACTGTTTGCCGGCACCATGCTAATCTACCCTTTTTGGTACAATCATGCCCGTCGCGCGGGCTGCGAGTTCGAGGAGGCCGCGCAACAACTGCTGGCACAGGCCCGACACCATTGGGACGGGCTTCGAGCTACGCATGCGGTGGGTATGCGGATGTGGAAACGCCCGCATGTAGCAAAGTTCCTGTCGGGTGGAGGAAGGACGCTAACCTTTCATTCTAGCGACCTCGCCGCTCTGCGAGCAGCACAGAAGAATGACGGTCAAATTGTTGTCTGGGCAAGTAAAGAAAACGCCGCCTTGGCAGCGGAGGCGTGCGCCGTAAAAGTTCCGTTGCTACGAATGGAAGACGGGTTTTTGCGCTCTACCGGACTTGGTGCGGAGTTGACACCAGCGGTTTCGCTGGTTCTGGACGATTGCGGTATTTACTACGACCCAAATGCACCCAGCCAGCTAGAAACACTCATTGCGTCTTCGATTGAGCTGCCCGAATTCGCGATCGCGCGGGCGGCAAGGTTGCGCGAAAGTCTGCGGGCCTCCGGCGTTTCAAAATACAATTTGAAAGGCGAGGCCCCCGACCTTCCAGAGGGCGCGCATAAAATTCTGGTGGTGGGGCAGGTCGAGGATGATGCCTCCATCAGACTTGGCACGGATGACGTGCGCACTAATCTAGGGTTGCTTCAGGCCGCCCGTTCTCAAAACCCTTCTGCATTTATCATTTACAAACCGCATCCTGACGTTGTTGCGGGCCTGCGGAACGGGGCAATTTCGGATGCAGACACAAGCTTGTTCTGCGACCTCGTCGTTGAGAAATCCGACCCGTCCGAATTGATCGAGGTGTGCGACGAAATCTGGACGATGACATCGCTGATGGGGTTCGAGGCATTGTTGCGTGGCAAACCTGTCTCGTGTTTGGGCTTGCCGTTCTATGCTGGCTGGGGGCTTACACGAGACATCGGGCGGAAGTGTGCCCGTCGTAACGTGGCGGTTAACCTAGATCAGCTCGTGCACGCTGCTTTGCTTGATTATCCTCGCTATCACGATCCGGTTTCGCATATGCCTTGCACCGCGGAATTGGTTGTCGAGAGACTAGCAAACGGTGAGTGCCCGAAACCGGCTAGCTTAAAGATTTTGGCAAAATTACAGGGTCTGTTCGCGGGCCGCACCTCTATCTGGCGCTAGGTTTCCAGACGTTCATTATGTCAACACCGACTATCCGGCTTGAAGTCAATTTGAACCGCGGGGCGTCTTGCAAGGCGTCGGTTTGCATCGGGCCGAAGACGCTGGCTCCCTCCGATCCAATGGCCATTCCGGCGGTGAATGTCACCAGAACGTCAACCAAATCCGCAGATATCATCGACGAGGCCACCTGACCGCCGCCCTCGCACAGCACGCGGGTGATGCCACGCTTGCCTAGCTGGATCGCCATATCTTGAAGGTCCAGCTCGCCGGTTTCGCCGTGCGCAACTTCGATCAAGTTTACGCCGATTTCTTTCCATGTCTTCATGCGGGCCTTATCCGCACCCTCGCGATGACAAATCCATAATGGCGTTGTCTGCGCAGTGCGAGCCAATCGCGAGGTCAGCGATAGCGACAGTCCACCATCTAGGATAATTCGCACGGGATTGGCGTCGTCCATCCCCATATCGCGCACATCCAATAATGGGTCGTCGTGACGCGCCGTTCCCGCACCAATCAACACCGCGTCGTGTTTTGCCCGCATAATATGCACATGTCGACGCGCCTCGGGACCGGTGATCCAGCGACTTTCACCTCGTGCGGTGGCGATGCGTCCGTCGATGGAGCTAGCCATTTTTAACGTGAACATCGGTCGACCGATAGTTTTCGCCAGTAAAAATCCCTGATTAAGCCCCGAAGCCTCTTCCATCAGTTCGTCGGTTTTTACATGGATGCCTGCGTCCCTTAAAATATCGAAACCTTGGCCCGATACACGCGAATCCGGATCTTCGAGGGCACACACCACTCTTGCTACCCCGGCTTCAACCAAGGCGGTCGCACAGGGTGGTGTCTTGCCGTGATGGGCGCAGGGTTCGAGCGTGACGTAGGCCGTAGCTCCGCGCGCATCGGCACCAGCTTGGGCGAGCGCAACAGTTTCCGCATGCGGGCGACCGCCCGGTTGCGTCCAGCCGCGCCCGATAAGTTTACCGTCTTTCACAATGACACAACCAACCGCCGGATTTGGCCACACCCGCCCAAGCCCGCGTTCAGCAAGGCTTAGCGCCAATCGCATCCACCGTTCGTCATGCGGAAGCGCAAACATTATTCGTCGTCGGTTGGGGGCCGGAGCTCGTGGACAAATTCCTCGAAATCATCGGCAGCTTGGAAGTTCTTATAGACACTGGCAAAACGTACATAAGCGACGGTGTCGATACGGGCGAGGGTCTCCATGACGATCTGCCCGATTTTATCGGACGGGATGTCCGGTTCGCCAAGACTTTCGAGACGCCGCACGATGCCCGAGATCATCTGGTCGATGCGCTCGCCTTCGACGGGGCGTTTTTGCATCGAGATACGGATCGAACGATCCAGCTTGTCACGGTCAAAATCCTCGCGACGACCGTTTTTCTTGACCACGGTCAGATCGCGCAACTGCACGCGTTCGTAAGTTGTGAAACGTCCCGCACAAGCCGGACAGGCCCTGCGCCGCCGAATGGCCGCATGGTCTTCGGCCGGACGGGAGTCCTTAACCTGTGTGTCTATATTTCCACAAAAGGGACACCGCATATGAAACCTCGTTTTATTAACTGCTCGTTTGTTTTTCGAATCAGTATAGGGAGGGTTCTAGGTTTTGGGTAGGGGGTATCGTAATGCGCTATATAGAGGGGGGAACACTACCCCTGCAAATGTGCGACCACCTGTCGGTTGTGCGGTGCGTTGCGATGTTCGAACAGGTAGAGGCCTTGCCATGTGCCAAGCGCGAGTTTTCCGTTTGTGACCGGTATCGACAGGCTGACGGGCATCATCGCGGCCTTGATATGGGCGGGCATATCGTCTGGCCCCTCGTAGGTGTGGGTCAGGTAGGACATGCCGGGGTCGGTCGTGGGTGGGACGAGGCGGTGGAAGAAGTTTTGCAGGTCTGTCTGCACCTCGGGGTCGGCGTTTTCTTGGATTAGCAGGCTGCAAGAGGTGTGGCGGATGAACAGGGTGAGGAGGCCGGTGCCCTTCGCCCAGCCGGTGACTTGTGGCGTGAATTCGTAAAGGCCGGGGCCAGAGGTGGGGATGGTGAAGGTGGTTTGCATGGGGCGATAATGGAGGGGTGGTAGGGGCGTTGGCAAGGGGGAAACGGGGCGTTAACTTTTGCGAATATCGGCCGGAAAGTGGTGTGCACAACGCGTACACAACCCGTACACAATGTGTATGTACGTTTTTGCAGGTAGGGGCGTTAACTTTTTGGGGCGGTTGTCGGTGATTTTGGACGCACCCGTTCGGGACGAAGTCCTCGTGTTTGGTGGGGGGAGGTGTCGTAGGGTGTGCGCTCTGCGCGCACCGCTCCTAGGTTAACCAAGTAATGGTGCGCGGGGACCGCACACCCTACGGGCTGCCGAGGAAATGCCAAGCGTTTTTGTAAGTATCCATCCAGCCTACAGTATATGCAGGCTTTTCATTCGTATAGTTTCGGGAATAGTCGGGCACTATTCGGCGCATTTTATTTGTTTGACTGCGTTCGCGGCCGCCCTTCCCCGGATTCCTCTCCCACGCCTTATGAGTTTCGTATACGACTTTCGCAACAGTGTTAGCTGGTATGATATAGTAATCTGGATACTCTCCATTGGGTTTTCCCAAGTCGACGAATATGTAGAGAAGCCTCTTACCGATGATTTTTTCATGTTTCTCACTCATGTGCCAACCGCCGTCCCCTCCGACAGTTGTACGTGTCTTGACTTGAATTGAAAATAAGTGATCCCCTGCTGTGTCGGCGATCAATATATCCATATTTGGAGCACCCTGCGGGGCCAACGCTGAGACAAACCCGCGCCGGAGTAATTCTCCCATTACGAAGTGTTCACCAGCAGCACCCACAATGGCGGGTGAAACTTTCGACCCATTTTGCAGGTTCTTCATCTACTGATCCAAGAACGACCGCAATTTCCGACTCCGGCTAGGATGCTTCAACTTCCGCAGCGCTTTCGCCTCAATCTGACGAATACGCTCACGCGTCACGCTAAACTGCTGGCCGACTTCCTCAAGCGTATGATCGGTGTTTACGCCGATACCAAAGCGCATGCGCAGCACACGCTCCTCGCGCGGTGTGAGCGAAGCCAGAACCCGTGTTGTGGTTTCCTTCAGGTTGCCCTGAATGGCGCTGTCCAGCGGTAGGACGGCGTTCTTGTCTTCGATGAAATCGCCCAGCTGGCTGTCTTCTTCGTCGCCGATCGGGGTCTCAAGGGAAATCGGCTCTTTGGCGATTTTCATAACCTTGCGGACTTTTTCAAGCGGCATTTGCAGCTTGGCGGCCAGTTCTTCCGGTGTCGGTTCGCGGCCGATCTCGTGCAGCATCTGACGGCTGGTGCGGACCAGCTTGTTGATCGTTTCGATCATGTGGACCGGAATACGGATCGTGCGGGCCTGGTCGGCGATGGAGCGTGTGATCGCCTGACGGATCCACCATGTCGCGTAGGTCGAGAATTTGTAACCGCGGCGGTATTCAAATTTGTCGACGGCTTTCATCAGACCGATGTTGCCTTCCTGAATGAGGTCGAGGAATTGCAAACCACGGTTGGTGTATTTCTTGGCAATCGAGATAACGAGGCGAAGGTTGGCTTCGACCATTTCCTTCTTGGCGGAACGGGCTTCTTTTTCGCCCTTTTGAACCTGCTGCACAACGCGGCGGAATTCGGAAATATCAACGCCGACATACTGGCCAACCTCGGCCATTTCGGCACGGACTTCGTCAACTTTCGGTTTCAGGTCGCCGGTAAGGACGTCCCAGCCGCGAGTTTTCAGACCGGCAACGCGGTCTTGCCAGTCTGGGTCCAGCTCGGCGCCTTTATACTCGTCGATAAATTCACGGCGATTAATGCGAGCCTGATCCGAAAGTTTAACCATCGCGCTATCTAGGCTCATGATCTTGCGGTTGATGCCGTAAAGCTGGTCGACCAGGGCTTCGATCCGGTTGTTGTGGAGGTGCATGGAGTTCACCAGCGTCACGATTTCGGAACGGAGGCGCTGGTATTCCAGTTCCTGATTGGAAGTAAAGGTCGCGTCTGTGTTCAGCGCAGCTTCCATGCGGTCGTTTTGCATTTCGTCGAGGCGTGCAAAATCGCCTGCAATCTGGTCAAGCGTTTCAAGGACGACTGGTTTAAGAACCGCCTCCATTGCCGCGAGGCTCAGGTTTGCGGCTTCGTCTTCTTCCTCGTCGTCATCATCGTCTGGTGCAACGGGATTGCCGTCAGCGTCCAGAACCTGTTCTTTTTCTTTTTTCTCGGGGGCCGGTGCAGCAGCAGCGCCTGATACGTCGGGTACAGCACCAACTTCTTCTTCGCCCTCTTCTTCCATCTGCTGGCCGAAGGTCGCGTCGAGATCGATAACATCGCGAAGCATAATTTCTTCTTCGAGAAGCTCCTCACGCCAGATGGTGATCGCCTGGAACGTTAGCGGGCTTTCGCAAAGACCCGCGATCATGGTGGAGCGACCGGCCTCGATACGTTTGGCGATTGCGATTTCACCCTCGCGCGACAAAAGTTCGACAGTGCCCATTTCGCGCAAGTACATGCGGACGGGGTCATCTGTGCGATCTAGCGTTTCGGTGGTGGCCGCAGCGGCAACCAGTTCCCGCGAAGTGGTTGCGCCGATTTCTTCAACATCGGTATCCGTGCCGCCCTCTTCCTCTTCCTCTTCACCCTCAACAATATTGATGCCCATTTCGGACAGCATTGCCATCACATCCTCGATTTGTTCCGAAGAAACCTGTTCGGCAGGCATGAATTGGTTGAGTTCGTCATAGGTGATGTAGCCGCGCGCTTTGGCCAGTGCGATCATTTTCTTGACCGCGGTCTGGCTCATGTCGAGCATTGGGCCGGAGTTATCCTGTTGATCTTCACCGGTTTTTTGCTCGGAATCTTTAGCGGCCATGGGGCACTCCATAGATTGTTCGGTTGCGAATCACTCGACCGAAAATTGGTATGTGGGGAATTTCTACTGCGAATCACTGATTCGCAAGAGACTCTACCGTTTTTTCTTTACCCAGATCTGTTGATCTATCAGTTTTTGCAGGCTTTTGGACAGCCCGCTTTCGTCATTGGCACCCATCGAATCACCACCAAGGGACTCGTGGGAAATCTTGTTCTGCGCCTCGCGCGCCTGCTGTAGCCGCCATGTCAGACCCTCGTCTGCTACACCGGTAATCTCTTCTTCGGCGTCTCGAATTTCTTCGATTATCCCGAGAGTCGCGACCTGCCTTGCCAGTTCCTCGCTGATGGCTTGAACCGCTAATTCCATGTCTGCGCTTTTTCGAAGGTAAGGGTTGGCACGGACCTGACCGATGGAAAGCAATTTCGGCAGTGGAGCAAACCCAAGCGAGGCTTCCATACGGGAAATCAGATGTTCGTGTTGATCGACGTCAGGCAGATGTAAGGTTTCGTGCAGGGAGGACAAGAGGGCGTCGCGGATTTGTTGCAAATCCGGCGATAAAAAACGCGCTCGCTCCAATTTGCTTTCAAATTTTTCCGCAAGCGCCGGCTGATTGATACAGCCCAGAAGAATGGCACATTCACGGACGCGGGCGTCTGTTTCGGGGCCGGCATTGGATTGCGCCAGCATCGAGGATTTCGCACCTGACGTTGGACCACCGGGCGCAGGTTTGCCCCATTGTTTGTTGCCGCCTTGCCACGCCGGCTTGGCGCCACCTTGTGGTCGAGACGGTGTGAACAAGGCTTGGCGTCGCTCGTTGATTGCAGCACCGTAATGGCCGCGCAGCGACGGGTCTTTGATTTGCTGGATAGCTTTGCGAAGGCTGGCATCAAGCGCCGCGCGGCGTTCGGGGCTGTCAAACACCTTGCCCTCGGTTTCGCGTTGCCACAACAGATCGACCATCGGCTGGGCGTTATCCAAAAGCTTTTGCATGGCTTCGGCACCTTGGGCGCGGATCAAGTCGTCGGGGTCTAATCCTTCGGGAAGGATACAGAAACGTAGCGATTTACCGGCCTCCAGAAGTGGTAGGGCCAAATCGATCAAACGGCGAGCCGCTTTGATACCGGCGTTGTCGCCATCAAGGGCAATCACCGGCTCAGGGCATATCCGCCAGATCATCGCTAGCTGGTTTTCGGTGATTGCGGTCCCGAGTGGGGCAACCGAATGGTTAAATCCGGCCTGGGCCAGCGCGATCACATCCATATACCCTTCGGCCACAATCAAGGCGTTAACCTTGCCGGACGCCTCGCGGGCAGGGCCGTTATTGTAAAGACTGCGGCCCTTGTCGAACAGCGGAGTCTCGTTCGAATTCAGGTATTTCGCCCGTGCATTCGGGTCCATCGCGCGACCGCCAAAAGCGATGCATCGGCCGCGGGCATCGCGGATCGGGAACATGATCCGGCCGCGGAACCGGTCGTAAGGTTTGCCGCCGTCATCCGGTTTAATGCAAAGGCCGGCCTCGATGATCTG
>DFBM01000060.1 GCA_002366645.1 Rhodobacterales bacterium UBA3080
GTCAGGCCGCTTTTCTCGACAACGATCCTGTCGCGTTCGCGTCTAAGCGCGGTTTTCAGACCCGAGAAGGACATGTCACAGCCTTTGCGATCCAGCAGCGGGCGCGGGAACTTGAAACGTTTTGCGTCGCCTTTGGCCGCCTCGCGTTCAACTTCGGGCCCGCCGGGGTAGCCAAGTGCCAGCAGTTTGGCTGTCTTGTCGAAGGCCTCGCCCGGGGCATCGTCGATGGTGCCGCCCATGCGCTTGAAGCTGTCCGGTCCCTCGACTGCGATGAACTGGCAGTGGCCGCCGGAGACGAGCAACATCAGGTAAGGGAACTCTAGGCCATTCGTCAGACGCGGAGTCAGGGCATGACCGGCTAGATGGTTGATGCCGATCACGGGCTTTCCCGAACCTGCCGCCAACGCCTTGGCTGACATCACACCGGAAATAACGCCGCCGATCAGGCCTGGTCCGGAGGTCACGGCAATGGCATCGATATCTGCAAGTGCCACGCCAGACTTTTCAAGTGCCCGCTGGACGCAGATGTCGAGGCGCTCGGCGTGGGCGCGGGCCGCGATTTCGGGCACCACCCCGCCAAAGGCTGCGTGCAGGTCTTCTTGCCCTGCGACAATCGAAGACAGGATTTCGCCACCGCCAACACCCGGAACACCGCGCACGACGGCGGCGGCTGTGTCGTCACAGCTGCTCTCTATGCCTAAAATTGTAACCGAATGTCCCATGCGGCCTTTCTTGTGATTGCACACCCTCGCTGGTCGGGGTAACACCATGTTTATGAGCAAGCAATACAACACAGCCAACACTCTTAAAATCGGCACCCGCGGGTCGCCTTTGGCCTTGGCGCAAGCGGTCGAGACGCGGGCGCGGTTGATGGCTGCGCATGATTTGCCCGAAGAGGCGTTTGAAATCGTCGTTATCCAGACCACCGGAGACGCGGTGCAAAACCGGCCATTGTCGGAAATCGGCGGTAAAGGTCTGTTTACCAAAGAACTTCAGGTCGACCTTATGTCCGGCACGATCGACATCGCTGTGCATTCCATGAAGGATGTTGCGAATGTTTTGCCTGATGGACTGGTGTTGTCGACGGTTTTGCCGCGCGAAGACGTGCGTGATGCGTTTATCAGCCTGAAATATAAATCCATCGACGAGCTGCCTGAAGGCGCGGTGGTGGGCTCGTCAAGCCTGCGCCGACGTGCGCAGCTGGCGGCGGTTCGCCCTGATTTACAGTTGGTTGAATTTCGCGGAAACGTGCAAACCCGCCTGCGTAAGCTGGATGAGGGCGTGGTCGAGGCGACGTTCCTTGCCTGTGCTGGACTCGAGCGTTTGGGCCGTACCGACATTGCGAACCCAATTCCGGTCGAGCAAATGTTGCCCGCCGTAGCCCAAGGTGCGATTGCGATTGAGCAACGAATTGGGGACGATGTGGTTAGTGCGATGCTGGCGCCGATCAACGACGCCGAAAGCCAGCTGCGGGTGACCGCTGAACGCGCGTTTCTGAAAGTGCTCGACGGGTCTTGCCGCACGCCAATCGCCGGGCTGGCGTTGCTGGACGGTGACAAACTGGAACTACGCGGCGAGGTCTTACGCCCCGACGGCTCCGAAGTCTTCAACGGATCATGGTTCGGTACGACTGCAGACCCAGAAGCGCTCGGGATCGAGGCAGGCGAAGTGTTGAAGGCAAAAATCGGGGAGGGTTTCTTTGACTAAGGTCAAAACCCTGTTGCTTACACGCCCCGAAGTGCAATCGCGCGCGCTTGCCAAAGACATCGATACAAATTTTCCGGATACTGCCCGATGCATTATCTCGCCGTTGCTCGAAATCGCTCCGGCGGGGGAGCTGCCCGATTTGACGGATTTTCAAGCGTTGATTTTTACCTCGGTGAACGGGGTGCAAGCCTATGTCGGATTGAAAGGTCCGACTGGCCTGCGCGCCTTTTGTGTCGGGGCGCGGACGGCGAAGGCGGCGCGCGACGCCGGATTGCAGGCGATCTCGGCAGATGGCGGTGCAGAAGACGTTGTCGCGTTGGTGCAGTCACAGCTTGCGCCGAACGGAGGCGCGGTTTTGCATATTCGGGGTGAACATGTTGCCGGGGAAATAGCGATGAGCCTGCGGGGCGTGGGTTTTTCGGTGGAAGAGGCGGTTCTTTATCAACAGGTAGCGCAAGGGCTAACCGAAGCGGCCCGCGCCGCATTGGCTAGCGGAGAGATTGACGTTCTGCCACTATATTCCCCACGAACGGCCGATATTATGCTGGCAGAAATTTCCAATAATCCAGATTGGCCGATTGGCCAGATAACGGCGATATGCATCAGCGAAAACGTCGCAAAAGCCGTGCATACTGCGGGCTTTTGTGGCGTTGATATCGCCGCTGGTCCGAACGGTGCTGAGATGCTTTCAGCAATTGGTCGGTTTTTGCGCTGAATTTCGCTGATTGTTATGCCTGTGGGTTGTCGCGATTGTGCAGTGCATCTAGACTTGCGCGCAAGTGGTCACCACATAAAGACCGACGCGACTATTGTATTGTTATTCAGGGGCAAATTGATGGCGGAAAACGAAACACCGGTTGAGACTGTTGATGTCGAGGAAGCCGCCGATGTGGCGCAATTCGACCATGCCGAAGAAGACGAGCATGAAGAATCCGGTATTGCCGCGAAAATTTTGATAGTTACGGGGTTGCTAGTTGCCGGCGGTGCTTTGGCGCTCTGGATTGGCCCAAAGATAGCCCCGACGCTGCCATCTGGCATGGCACCTGTGGCGGCTTGGCTGTCACCGGGCGGCGAGGCAACGCAAGCCGAGATTGCGGAATTGCGTCAGTCGCTGGAGGAAATTCCGCAAGCGGTCTCTGCTCGTGAGATCGAGGCCATGATCGCTAACCAAAATCGGGCGCTTTTCGAAGATGTAGCGACGCAGATTGCAACCGTTAAGGATCAGGTGGCGGCCTCTGATAGTAATGAAATCGAGTCTCGTCTGGCGACTGTGGAGTCAAGACTTGAAGGGCTACGGGCGGAGCTTTCGTCGTTAGTATCGCAATTGTCAGACGTGTCGACGGCTGGCGGTGCGGTTTCGGCGGAAACCAACGCCCAGATCGCGACCTATGCGGCGGCGATGGATGGGTTGAAAGCCGAAATAGCGGCACTCGCAGCGCAGAACGGCGTGCTTTCGCAAAAGATCGACAGCGTGTCGGTTGTAGCATCGCGGCAGGTCGCCGAGGCTGAAAGCAAGGTCTCGGAGGTTGAGGTTAACGCAGAACTGGAACGTAATACCGCAACCATCCAGAACAGTTTGAAAGCGATTGACGTGGCGCTTGCGGCAGGACTTCCGTTTGCTTCGGCGCTAACCGACCTGCAAAGCGCGGGCGTGACGGATATTCCAGTGGCCCTTGCCGACGCCTCGAACGGTATTGCCACAATGCCGCAGTTGCGCACGGACTTCCCCGAGGCAGCGCACGCCGCTATTCGGGCATCGATAATGGCGTCGGCTGGTGACGGACTTTTTGCCGGTGTCAGTGCGTTTATGCGTGCACAGATTGCCGGTCGCTCGTTGACGCCGCAGGATGGTCTGGGACCGGACGCGGTTCTGTCTCGTGCCGAAGCGGCGCTAAAGCAGGATGATCTGGCGGCCGCGCTCGCGGAAATTGACGCGTTGCCGGCCGTCTCGATGCCATCCGAGGCGCGTGGGCCGATGGGCGACTGGGTTGCCAATGCTACCGCCCGCCTGAACGCCGTGAATGCATACGAGGCGCTGCTCGACACGCTAACCTCCGAATAGGAACTCCGACATGATCTGGTCACTTGTAAAAGTTGTATTCTTCGTCGCGCTGGCCATCGGCCTGTCTTTCGGCCTTACATATGTGCTGGAAACTCCCGGCGGTGTGCGGATCGCCTTCGGAGGGCAAGAGATCAGCCTCGCGCCTATCGGCTTCATCATCGCGATTCTGGTCCTGCTGGCGGTGTTCTGGGTGTTGCTGAAACTGTCTGGTTTGCTGGTCGCGGTTCTACGGTTCGTAACAGGCAATGAAACCGCCCTTAAACGCTACTGGGGTCGCAACCGCGAACGTCGCGGCTTTGATGCTTTGGCCGAAGGTATGATCGCCCTCGCTGCTGGCGAGGGGCCGACCGCCGTCGCCAAAGCTGCTAAGGCCGAACGATTGTTGAACCGCCCTGAATTGACGCGCTTGCTGAATGCACAGGCTGCTGAGCTGTCCGGAAACACTGCCGGTGCGCTGGCGCATTATAAGGAGCTGTTGCAGGACGACCGCACTCGTTTCGTCGGTGTGCAGGGGATTTTGAAGCAGAAGCTAGCGGCAGGCGATACAGACACCGCCCTGAAGCTTGCTGAAAAAGCTTTCGCGCTACGGCCCGCGCACCACGGCAATCTCGATACGTTGTTTGCCTTGCAGTCGGACGCGGCTGACTGGGCGGGCGCACGCACAACTCTTTCGGCCAAATTACGTGCCAAGGCATTGCCCAAAGACGTAGCCAAACGCCGCGATGCGGTGCTGTCGTTGGCGGATGCAAAGGTCGCACACGACGCGGGTGCTACGGCCGCCGCGCGCGAAGCCGCCTTGTTGGCGAACAAACTTGCGCCAACGCTGGTGCCTGCCGCGGTTCTTGCGGCGCGTATTCTAATCGAAGAAGACGCCAAACGCCCCGCCACCAAGATCCTCAAGGCGGCATGGCAAGAAACGCCACATCCGGATCTGGCGACAGCATTTGCCGCGCTCGAACCTGACGAGACGCCCGAGGCGCGACGCAAACGTTTCGAGCAGCTCGCCAAATTGCAGCCGGATCATCACGAAACCAAAATGCTACTGACCGAGCTGGCGTTAACCGAAGAAGATTTTCCCGCCGCCCGCCGCGCTATTGGCGACTTGGCCGAGGAAATGCCGACCACCAGATCGCTAGCGCTGATGGCGGCGATTGAGCGGGGCTCCGGCGCGGACGAAAGCGTCGTGCGGGCTTTCCTTGCTAAAGCTCTAAGCGCGAGTCGCGGCGACCAGTGGGTGTGCTCCGGCTGTGGCCATGTCCACAGTGAATGGACCCCGACCTGCCACAACTGCCACGCATTCGATACGCTGGAATGGAAACAGCCACCGGAATCAGATGCAGATAAACCGATGGACGCCGTCTTGCCGTTTATTATTGGTGCGGACAAAGAGCCCGAGATTGAGGACCCAATTGACCACCCGGTTGTCCTCGATGCCGAAATAGTAAACGAAGACAGCTAACCTTTCGCACAGGTCAGCTAACGCCGCTGTAGCTCAGATGGTAGAGCACGTCATTCGTAATGATGGGGTCGTAGGTTCAAGTCCTATCAGCGGCACCACCCCCCTGTAACACCATTTTTCGAAGTTTCCGAAAACCTGTCAAACCTCTGACATTTTGTGTCAGGCCTTTGAGCGAGTCGCTGATCTAAAAGGTGTTATCGACGGTGACAAAATGGTTTGCTCGCCAGTTTTTAAAAAAGGAAAATTCGATATGAAACTCAAGGCCCTCACAACTGCCGCTTTTCTGCTAGCAACTACTTCTCTGGTTCAGGCGGCCCCGATCGACGACGTTTTGTCGGCGCTGGACACACAGGGATTTGTGGTTACCGAAGTTAAAGAAATTAACGGAACAATTTACATCGAAGCCATCCGCGACGGTGTTGAGCGTGAACTGGTGTACAAAGCTGCGACAGGCGAGCTGCTGAAAGACGAAGTAGATGGCAAAGTACTCGCCGGTTCGGGCGATGTTGACAGCCTTGATGAAGCTGAAGCAGCCGAGTTGGATGATGAGTACGACGACGATGCAAATGAAATCGAAGACGACGCAGATGGTTCCGACGACTCTGATGAAAATGACGACAATGGTTCGGATGACTCAAACGACTCAGAAGACGACTCCAACGATGACGACAGCGATGAGTCCGACGACGATGAGTCTGACGATGACGAGTCCGACGATGATGAATCCGATGACGACGAGTCCGACGATAACGTCTAATTTTAGAAAATAACTTTTACACTCTCGTAGCCCGAGGCCGGATAACCGGTTTCGGGCTACTTTTTATTTTGGGTGTAGCGCATTAGCCAACCAGCGCTTCGGTCAAGGCACCGTTCGGGAAGGCCAGACTTTCGATTACCGAGAAATGGTTGTGCCCGTCTTCTTCAACATTCTGCACGTCAATTCCGAACCCTGCCCAGATATTTGCCAGAAGCGCATTCTGCCGAACGAATTCGGGGCGCTCGTCCGCGCCAACCCAACAAACGATATTCAAATCCGGATCAGGCGCAAGCAATGCCGGGCTTTCGGCCACCGCTGTGCTTGGTGTCAATTGAAAATCCTCGTTCATTTCGGTTTTCAGCATCGGGCGCAGGTCGTGCACTCCGCTGATTGAAACGATACGCTTTATACGGTCGGCGCAGGTCAGTTGCACGTCCTCGCACCCCATCCTTGCCACCAGATGGCCCCCTGCAGAATGGCCGGCCAAGTGAATAGGGCCGTTAACTTTGTTGGCCGCGAACTCGATCGCGCTGGCGATGCTTCGGGTTATGTCGGCAATCCGGACCTCGGGACAGAGCACATAACCGGGCATCGCGACCGTCCACCCTCGGGCCACGGAACCGGCGGCCAGATGCAGCCATAAATCCCGATCGCGCGAGCGCCAATACCCGCCATGCACAAAAACAACCAACCCTTTGGATTCACCTTCGGGCAGGAAAATCTCCATCGCCTCGCGCGGGTGAGGGCCATAGGATTGGTTCAGCAGGGCCCGCCCGGCTTTATTCATCGTAATTTTGTAGTCCGACGCACTAAGCTCCCAATTCGCCACGTATTCATCGGCGCCTGGAATATAAGCGCCGTTGGCGTAAGCGTCATCCCAATCGGTAATCATTTTGCATTCCTTCAAGTCCGGCATTTTCTTTGTAATGTAATCACGCTATCAAATATTAAATTCGAATTAAAGATAAGAGGATTTAACATGAATTGTGTCTTCATCCAGCTTCGCTGTGAACCCGGTAAAACTTACGAAGTCGCCGACGCGATATATGCGCGCGAGATCGTTTCCGAGATGTATTCCACCAGCGGCGAATTCGACCTGATGTTGAAACTCTATGCGCCGGAAGGCGAAGACATCGGCAAATACATTAATGATGCCCTGCTCGATATCCCGGGCATTCGCCGCTCGTTAACCACGTTGACGTTCAAAGCTTTTTGAAGCGTTGAGCCCGCATTTGCAGATGCGGACTCACGCATAAGTGCTCAAATCTCCCGAATTGCGACCGATTCGCGTTGGTATAATACCAGCGATTGCTGAAATGTGTCCGCATACTTCAAAATCAAAGGAGGGAACGCATGTCTGCCTATGTAATTGTCGGGGCTTCTCCCAAGGACAAAGAAAAACAACAGAAATACGCATCGTTAGTCCCGGCCACGTTGAAGCTTTATTCCGGTGAATTGGTCGTCGCCGGTCCTGCTGAATAATTGCACGGAAGTTTCGACTATGTGACGCAGGTTATACTGAAGTTCCCTTCGAAGGAGGCCGCTTTAAAATGGTATAACTCACCTGAATATCAAGCACTTATACCGAACCGCAACGAAGGTATGGCCTCGCAATTCCGACTTGTCGAGTAATCGGCCTTAGGGGGGCGCTAACGCCCACCTCGTTCCGGTATCAATCCGCGCGGGCTGAACCTAAGCACCAGTAACAAGATCAGACCCATCACTACCAAACGCATATGTGGCGCGGATTCGACCAGATGTTGGCGCAACGCGCTTTCCTCGTACATGCCCGATGTGACGGCATTCATTAACCATGCACTGGCAGGTTCGGCTTCGATCCAGACGAACCAGATCAGGAAGCCGCCCAGAACCGAACCCCAGTTATTGCCGGATCCACCGACAATCACCATCACCCAGATCAGGAAGGTATAGCGCAGCGGGTTATAGGTTCCGGGCGTGAACTGCCCGTCCAGCGTTGTCAGCATCGCACCCGCGATACCCACAACTGCCGAGCCCAGAACGAACACCTGCAGATGGCGACGGGTTACGTCTTTGCCCATCGCTTCGGCTGCATCACGGTTGTCACGTATGGCGCGCATCATACGGCCCCACGGTGATTTTAGCGCCTTCTCTGACAGCCATAATATGATCAGCAGGACGATGGTAAACAGTACACCGTAAGACAATTTCACGAAGATAGAGCTGAATGTAACTACATTTGCACCCAGCGTATCCGCCAACGAAATAAACCAGTCCGAGTTTTGCAACTCGATTTCACGAGGCACCGGCCGTGACAGACCGGAAACGTTTTTCACGCCGCGCGTCAACCAGTCTTCGTTTTTCATGATCGCAATCAGGATTTCCGAAATACCCAACGTCGCGATTGCCAGATAATCCGACCGTAGCCCAAGCGCGATTTTACCCACCAGCCACGCCGCACCGGCGGCAAACAAGCCACCCACCGGCCATGAAACAATAATCGGTAAACCAAGCCCACCTAGGTAACCCGTCAGCGCAGGGTCAACGTTCTCGATCGCCTCGACGGCAGGATCGAAGATACCGCGCACGACGAAGAAACCGACAACCACAGTCGCCAAGGTCGCCAAGGTCCGAAGACGCCCAGCCAGCTTACGCCGAACATAGATCGTTGCCGCAATAGTGACTCCCAGCGCCACAAGCGCTAACCCGATTCCGGCCGCTCCAGCACTCCATGCTTCGGTTACCGGAGGTTTGGACACAAGCACCGCCGCCACGCCGCCAAGCGCCGCAAAGCCCATGATACCGACGTTAAACAGTCCCGCATAACCCCACTGGATATTCACACCCAATGCCATAATCGCCGAGATCAGGCACAGGTTGAAGATCGACAAAGCCACAGACCAGCTCTGTCCGAAACCGACGATGGCCAGCAATGCAAACATGCCGGCAAATAAAAGGACATTCCGGTTCATAGTACTTTCCCCTTGAATATACCTGTCGGTCTTATCAGCAACACCAGAACCAAAATCACGAAGGAAACCGCGAACTTATAGTCGGTGGATAGTAGTTGCACCAAACTGTCCGGCTCCAGATTTTCGGGCAGGAGGTATCTTAGAAATTTCTTGTAGGCATAGGTGATTGTGACTTCGGAAAACGCCACCACGAACCCGCCTGCAATCGCCCCGAGCGGATTTCCAATACCGCCAACAATCGCGGCAGCAAATATCGGCAGAAGCAGCTGGAAGTAGGTGAACGGTTTGAAGCTTTTGTCCAACCCGTAAAGCGTACCTGCAATCGTCGCCAATGCCGCAGCAATAATCCACGTGATCATCACAACCTTCTCTGGCGAGATACCGGACAACAGCGCCAGATCCTCGTTATCCGAGAACGCCCGCATGGCTTTACCCGTGCGGGATTTCTGCAAGAACCAGAACAGCGCGATCACAACGATAATCGCAATTCCTACCGTCAAGCCTTGCGAAACCTTGATTGTCAGCCCTTCGGACAGACCAGTAGCCGCCTTGAAGTCCCGCGCCTTAATGATAAACCGCTCTCCGTCGTTGAAGTTCTGGTCGTCCGGTCCGATGATGAACCGCACGATACCGTTCATCACAAACATCACCCCGACCGAGGCCATAACGAACACAATCGGCGCACTTCGTTGTTTGCGATAGAATTTATAGACCAGACGGTCCGTCGCCAGCAGCATCCCCACCGTTGCGAGAATACCGAAAGGCAGCGCCAGCAATGCCGTCGGCAGAGGTGAAATAGATAGGCCCATCGACTGGAACAACCATGTCACCAAAATCGTGACCATCGTCCCGAAGGCCATCGTATCGCCATGCGCGAAGTTCGAGAACCGCAGGATTCCGAAGATCAACGTCACCCCAAGCGCACCAAGCGCAAGCTGTGCGCCGTACGCGGTCGCTGGAATCAGAACGAAATTTGAAAGTAGGATAAAAGCGTTAAGAATATCTTCCATTGCTCAACCCCCCAAGAAAGATTTGCGGA
>DFBM01000148.1:0-1710 GCA_002366645.1 Rhodobacterales bacterium UBA3080
ATGCGATAGCCAGCTGGTAAGCTTAGCACCATTCGCATCAATGCCGCGCCCAAACCAAAATGGTTCCCGATCCAAAGGCACAACCACGCACTGGTGCACATAAAACGACCAGCCGTCATACCCCGTAAGCCAGTGCATATTCGACGGGTCTGTCACGATCAACGTATCAACACCTTCGGCTTGCATCGCTAAACGCGTTTTTTTCAGGCGTTGGGCGTACTCTTCTGTCGAAAAATTCAACTGCGGGGCTATGGAGTTCGATCGCATAGTTGGTTTCCGTAACTGTAGTGTTGGGTCAAGATATGTATATCTGCTTGCAATGAATAGGTAGCTATACTGCTAAACCATTGTCAATAGGGGGATTGGGTTATAGGGTGGATAGAAGATATATACATCAGCCTTTGCGGAGAGAACATTTGTTTGATGACGACAGTCCATGGCGCTTACGTTTTAACCGGATTCATCAAGATATCCGTGATCGTATAACTCTGCAGCAATACCCGTCCGGCATGCGCCTTGACCTAGATGCTTTGGCCCGTGAATTCGAAGTTTCGCGAACTCCGGTAAGAAGTGTACTGCAGCGTCTGGAATACGAGGGGTTGGTGGTTACAAAGCACGGGGTGGGGACGATGGTCGCCGAGTTCAATTCCGCAAGCTGGAAGGAAGACATGTCCCTTAGGGCGCATCTCGCGCGTTTGGTTGGTGAGCTGACGCCGCACACGCCTTCCGATGCCATGGCGGACGAACTGGATGGCTTGATTCACCGGATGAACGCAATGCGCACGACGCCCAACCCCGAAGAGTTTGCTTCCATAGACTTAGCCTATCAGAAGTGTTTTTCGGAATTGATCGGAAACGAGGCGCTGCTCAAATCTTATTCCGAACTTTACTATCGAACGGCCCGCATGTGGGCAAATTTCCTTCCATTTTTGAACTGGAAAACGGAGCTGTCGGTTTTCACGGAAACCATGACACTGGCCCGCGATGCGGCGACCCGAAAAGATGCCCGATCTATCGGGCAGATAACCGGCGGCGCGATAACGCAAGTCGTTTTTAGACTGGGGGATTTTTGATGATCTTCCGGTTGAAGGAAAAGATTCTTTCGGACTTGCTGTTGCAAGCGAGCCAACATCGCTGTTAGGCTAACTTTATTGCGGCACAGATCGCGGCGTTTTACGCATAATTTCAACTGGGTTGGTCGGAGTATATTTTGTCACTGGATAGTTCCCAAGATGCATTCGTGGTGTTTGACCACGTTCAAAAAAGTTACGACGGTGAAATCCTTGTCGTAAAAGACCTTAACTTACAGATAGCAAAAGGCGAGTTTGTTACGATGCTTGGGCCCTCGGGTTCCGGCAAAACGACATGCCTTATGATGCTCGCCGGTTTCGAAGTTGCGACCCACGGCGACATTCGACTTAACGGTAGTCCGATCAACAATATCCCTCCGCATAAACGCGGAATCGGGATGGTGTTTCAGAACTACGCATTATTTCCACACATGACGGTCGGCGAGAACCTGTCGTTCCCGCTCGAAGTGCGCGGCATGGGCAAGTCGGAACGCGAGGCCAAGGTCAAGCGCGCACTGGAGATGGTCCAGATGGGCGATTTCGCCGGTCGCCGTCCCGCACAACTTTCTGGTGGGCAACAGCAGCGCATCGCGTTGGCGCGCGCGCTCGTGTTTGATGCAGAATTGGTTTTGATGGACGA
>DFBM01000148.1:1725-3163 GCA_002366645.1 Rhodobacterales bacterium UBA3080
CAACTTCGCGAACACATGCAGTATGAAATAAAACATATTCACGAGCAGCTTGGCATCACGGTTGTATACGTGACCCACGATCAATCCGAAGCATTGACCATGTCCGACCGCGTCGCAGTGTTTGACGACGGGGTGATCCAGCAGCTGGCACCACCGGATGACCTTTATGAACGCCCCGAGAATGCGTTTGTGGCGCAGTTCATCGGCGAAAATAACAAACTTGAAGGTGTTATCCGTGCGCAAGAAGGCGACAACGTAATCGTTGATCTGGACGGCGGAATGACCGCCCGCGCATTGGCCGTAAACAGCGGTGCAGTCGGTGAACGTACAATGCTTTCAATCCGTCCGGAGCGTGTTTCGTTGAGCGCGGATGGGCCGAATACGTCGGAAGCCTTTGTTAAAGAGCTGATATATTTAGGCGATCACATTCGCTGTCGCATGGCTGTTTCAGGGCACGATGATTTCATCGTCAAGGTCCCGAATGCCGCTGGCCACAAACATCTGGTCGTTGGTGAACAAACCACAGTCAGCTGGAGTGTCGAAGATTGTCGTGCGCTTGACGCATAAGTTTTAGTGTTGCGGCGTCTAATCACGCTGCAATCTGGAAGTTGCGCTATTCTTACCCCTAGCGCGAACCAATAACATAATGGGTAAAACAGGAGAAGGTTAATGAAGCTCAAAAATATTCTTATCAGCGCTACTGCCCTTGTGGCGGTCAGTGCCGCTGCCGCTGCCGCTGGCTCGATTACGGTCGTGTCTTGGGGTGGTGCGTATACAAAGTCTCAGGTCGAGGCATATCACAAACCTTGGATTGAAGCGACTGGCAACGCCATCGTTTCGGAAGATTACAATGGTGGTTTGGCCGAAGTTAAAGCACAAGTCGAAGCCGGCAATGTTAGCTGGGATCTGGTTGACGTAGAACTTTCGGACGCGATCCGTGGTTGTGACGAAGGTCTTCTTGAAGAACTTGACCTGTCTATGTTGCCAGATGGTGCTGACGGAAGCTCTGCTGAAGACGACTTCCTTGAGGGCGCTTTGTCCGAATGCGCTGTTGCAAACATCGTTTGGTCGACTATTTTCGCTTACGACTCTTCTGTTACTTCTGGTGTCGACAGCATCGATGATCTATTCGATCTCGAAGCATTCCCGGGCAAGCGTGGCCTGCGCAAATCCGCAAAAGCAACACTCGAAATGGCATTGATGGCTGATGGTGTTCCGGCATCCGAAGTTTACGACGTACTTGGCACCGACGAAGGTGTTGATCGTGCGTTTGCCAAGCTCGACACCATCAAAGACAGTGTTGTCTGGTGGGAATCCGGTGCACAGCCACCGCAGTTGCTTGCCGACGGCGAAGTTGTCATGACTACAGCTTATAACGGTCGTATCTTCAACGTGGCCAAAATACTCCCGCCGGAGGCACCGGCACGTGCGGCGGGCG
>DFBM01000106.1 GCA_002366645.1 Rhodobacterales bacterium UBA3080
CAATGCGAAAAATGTCCGATATCGGAGCAATGTCTCGGACGGCAGCGCGGAATAGCGGCCACTTTGCCGAAGAAACGGCCGAAGCCCATAAAACCGGTCCGATATGGCGTCGCGTATTTTGCGCGCAGGGATGATGGCGCTGTGCTGCTAGAAACCCGCCCGCAATCCGGACTGCTTGGTGGGATGCTGGCGCTGCCGACAACAGAATGGAGCGAAACGGCCGTTGACGAGGCACCTCCGGTAAAGGCGGACTGGGCGACTTTGCCAGAACCCGTAAAGCATACGTTCACACATTTTCACCTGCTACTAACGTTGCGCGTTGCAAATCCACCCACAGGTCACCCACCTGACCGCGGGGGTTTCATGAACGTTGACGAAACCACGCCGGGCACGCTGCCAACCGTGATGCGTAAAGCATTTGTTGCAGCTTCGACCGCTCTCGATGCAAACGGAGCTTGAAGTCCGGCCACAGGGTGTGATGATGTGCCCGAAATTAGTAGAGTTGAAACCATGCCAACCAAGACCTCACCATCAAGCGCCCTACCGTATTCGGTTTCCCTGATACTCGCCACAATCGTGGTCATCGCGGCAAGTTTCGGCGGCTGGACAATTGCGTTGATCCCCTTGGTCGGGTTGGTGTTTAGTTCGATCCTAGACAGGTTGCTTTCTAACAACCTCGACAATCCAGATGCAGACGCCGACAGAGACAGCCTCTATTGGCACCGGATGCTAACTATCGTCTGGTTTCCGATACAATTGTTCTTCGTGATTTTCGCATTGATTGCCGCAACACGGTTTTCGCATCTATCGACCGCAGAGAGCATTTTCCTGTTCATTTGCCTTGGTATCGCCACCGGAGGGATCGGTATCGTGTATGCGCATGAGCTGATTCATCAAAAGGACAAGCTCGAAAGGAACCTAGGCGACGCGCTGTTGGCGATGGTGTTGTACGGGCATTTCCGGACAAAGCATATTCTAATTCATCACCGCTATGTCGGGACGCCGGGTGATCCGGTGACCGCACGCTATAACGAAGGCTTCCACCGGTTTTTCTGGCGACTTTTGCCTGCGGGCCTGATCGCGTCATGGCAGCTCGAATCGCGGCGATTGGCAAAGCGTGACCGCAAACTTTGGGACCCGTCCAATCCGTTTTGGCGCTATGTCTCGTGGCCACTCGGATTTTTGTTAATGGCGTATTTGATTGGTGGCTGGGCTGGAGTCGGCCTTTATCTTGTGCAGGCAGTGATTGCGATCACCTATCTGGAACTGACCAACTATGTCGAGCATTACGGACTGGTGCGCAAACACCTTGGCGACGGGAAATATGAACCTGTGCGCCCGCACCATTCGTGGAATTCTTCGCGGCGATTTACCAACTACTTGCTTATAAACCTGCAACGACACTCCGATCATCACTATAAGCCCGAGCGCCGCTTTCCATTGCTGCAAACTTATTCCGAAACCGAAGCTCCGCAGTTACCCTACGGGTACCCGATTATGGCGGCGATCGCGTTTGTGCCGCCACTCTGGCGAAGGATCATGAACCCGCGTGTCCGAAAGTGGCGGGCTATGTATTATCCGGAGATCACCGACTGGAAGCCCTATAGCAAGGCAACAAATCCTAAGCCGCGTTCCTAATCCGACTTTTCGGCAACCCGCCGCCCGTAGCTACCATAGGTGTGCGTGTTCACATCTGCATCGGAACGATTAATCGAATGAACTTCGGGGTTGCCGGCATAATCAAAATTCACACCAGCGCCTTCGATTAGCCTATTCATCATATTGAAAAGCGCGCAAACCTGCGTCGCTTCATATAGCGCCTCTTCCGTCCAGCCAGCGTCGTAAACGGCCTGAGCGTCGGCGCTCACTATCTTGCTCGGTAATGTGTTCACCTTTTGCACATATCGCAAAATAGGTTTCAGCTTATCGATACCGCCGACGCTGTCGAGATCGTTGACCAACCCGTCTATCATTGCTTCATCAATACCGAAGGCTTCGGCGTAAATCTTGTGTGCGCCATAACAAAAAGTGCAGGCATTTAGGCTGGAAACATAGGTCGCGATCAGTTCACGCTCGGCCTTTGACAGCTCACCTTCGTCGCGAAGAATTGCGTCGGTGTATTCCATTAACGGGGTAACGCCGCGTGGAAACAGGCTGAACAGGTCCGAAAGATGGCTGGTTTCAGGCAGTCGCGGCAAGAATGGCATCTTCGCCTCCGTTAATTAAGTTAACCTTTATCGCGCAGCAGCCGCGACTTCTGGCGAGCCCAGTCACGCTTTTTATCGGTCTCGCGTTTGTCCTGTTTTTGCTTGCCTTTGGCGATGCCGAGCAGCAGTTTCGCACGACCCTTGTCGTTGAAGTAAATCTTCAGCGGCACAAGCGTCATTCCCTGACGACCGATCTGTTGCCACATCTTCGACAGTTGCCTTTTGTTCACCAACAGCTTGCGTTTGCGGCGTTCTTCATGCGCGAAGGTTTTTGCCTGCTCGTACGCCGGAATATATCCGTTGATCAGCCAGAGCTCGCCATCCTCGACGGTGGCATAGCTTTCGGCAATATTTGCCTTGCCGGTTCGCAGCGATTTCACTTCGGAACCTTCCAGCACGATACCGCACTCAACCGTATCCTCGACCGCATAATTATACCGCGCCTTCCGGTTCTCGGCGACGGTCTTGTTATTTGGATCAGCTTTTTTACGCGGTGCCATCAGTCAGTTATCCGTACGCCCGACAGTCGGGCCATTTCTTCGTCGCTCGGGGCTTCCCAAAGCGACTCGATAAAATCGAACATGTCACGAGTAACCTCGAACTGGAAGGTCTCGGCTTGTTCAGCATTTCGTTTCAACACCCGCTGCCATCGGGTATCGGTGGGGACATCGCGGAAATGGAGCTGTGTCGCGAAACCATTCTCGTCAGCCCAGTTAACAAAAATATCCCGTTCAATTCTGTTCGTCAGACCGCAGTCGAAAATCGCAGGCACATTCAGCGAGACCAGCCGCTCCGCAACATCCCGCATCTGGGCACAATTACGTTGCACCCGCTCGTAAAACCACTCGTATAGGTTTTCGTCGGGTTTATCGGAGTTGTGCAAACGCTGCATCCATTCGTCGATCGAAAAGCGCACTCCGTCAACGGGGCGCGCCAGTTCTTCCGAATACGTCGATTTCCCAGCACCCGTTGCCCCGCAGACGAGATATATGTCGGCACGGCGATCAGGCATGGCTAGTTTATCAACCCCGCAAAACGCATTGCATCTTCGATCTGGGTTTTAGTTTCCGGCAACAACCCCGTCAGCGGCGAGCGCACCTCGTCCGTGCACTTTCCAAGAAGCGTCAGACCATGCTTTGCGCCGACAACCCCCGGCTCCGCGAATATAGCGGTGTGGAGCGGCATAAGCTTATCCTGCAACGCCAACGCTTTGGTGTAATCACCCGCAAGCGTAGCTTCCTGAAATTCTGCACAGAGTTTAGGCGCGACGTTCGCGGTAACGGAGATACAGCCGTGACCGCCATGCGCGTTATAGCCAAGCGCCGAGGCATCTTCGCCGGAAAGCTGAAGGAAATCGTTGCCGCAAGAAATACGCTGTTCGGAAACACGGGTAATGTCACCGGTTGCGTCTTTAACACCGACGATCCGAGGCAGTTTCGCAAGCTCACCCATGGTTTCGGGTGTCATATCAACAACCGAGCGACCCGGAATGTTGTAGATGACGATTGGAATGTCGCTAGCGTCGTGAACAGCCGTAAAATGCGCAATCAAACCGCGCTGGGTCGGCTTGTTGTAGTATGGCGTCACCACCAGTGCCCCGTCTGCGCCGACTTTTTCGGCGAATTGCACAAAGCGGATCGCCTCGACGGTGTTATTCGAACCAGCACCCGCAATAACAGGCACACGACCGGCGGTGGTTTGAACTACCACCTCGATCACACGTTCATGCTCGTCATGGCTAAGTGTCGGGGATTCACCGGTAGTGCCGACGGGCACCAAACCATGGCTGCCCTCGGCAATATGCCATTCAACGAGCGCCTTCAGCGCATCTTCGTCCACCTTGCCGTTTTTGAACGGGGTGATAAGCGCTGGCATGGAACCTTTGAACATTGGGGGCCTCCGATATTTCATTATGAGTCTCTGCCCGATTTGGCAGCGGCGCGAAACTAACGGCGAATTGCCGCCACCGCAAGCAAGCGATACGAGACATATAGGTTAGATGGGTGCTATACGGTAGAAAAATACAAAAATATATGTTGAGGCACTATGAATTTCTCAAATTTACGCAGGGTTTTACCCATTGCGTTGGCAATCCTTGCCGGTAGCTTTTCAGTCGTTTCCGCCCAGACTCCCGCAAAAAACGGCGAGGGGCTCGCAGCTGCCTTGTCTGCTGCAGGGAACGGGTTGTGGGAAGACGCTGCAGATATTGCCGCGCGAAACCAAGACCCGGTTGCTGGTGAAATCATTGAATGGACACGTTTGCGCGCCGGTCGCGGCAGTTTCGCGGAGTACGAGGCTTTTCTTTCAGCCAATCCCGATTGGCCCGGCTTACCATTGTTGCAAAAGGTCTCGGAAGAAACCATTCCCGACGATTTGAAACCCCAGAGGGTTGTTGATTATTTCCAGACTCAAAGACCGCAAACCGGCTGGGGTGCCATGCGACTGGCCAATGCATATCTGTCGTTGGGTAAACCGTCCGAAGCCGCGTTTGAAGTGACGCGAGCGTGGCGTGAATTCTCGCTCAGCACGCAGGAACAAGATGCCCTTTGGGGCGCTTTCCCAAAAACGCTAAAACCCCATAACGCCGAACGGCTGGATGCTTTGCTATGGAAGCGCAAATCTACCGAAGCCAGCCGGATGTTACCTCTTGTCTCCGCGGATGAACGACAGTTGGCCGAGGTTCGCATCGCCTTGCAGCGCAATAAAAACGGTGTTGATGCCCTGATCGCAGCCTTGCCTACATCCAGCAAAAACAGTGCCGGTCTGGCTTACGACCGTTTCCGCTGGCGTGTAGGCAAAGACAATTGGGACAGCGCGCACGACATGTTGGTTGAACGCTCCGGTTCCCTCGAAAGTCTTGGTCGTTCCGAGTACTGGTCCGATCGGCGCCGAACTTACGCTCGTCGCGCCATGCGTGCCGATGATAATCGCACGGCCTACTTCCTTGCCAGCCAACATTTCCTTACCCCGGATCAAAGCGGATACTCGGATCTGGAATGGCTTTCCGGATTTCTCGCACTCCGCAAACTGGATGATCCGGCACGCGCGGTTAAGCATTTCGAAAACTTCCGCCGCTCGATCGCCTCTCCTATCAGTGTCGGACGGGCGGGATACTGGCTGGGTCGCGCCTACGAAGCCATGGGGGATTCTACCAATGCACGGTCCTCCTACGCCCTCGCAGCAACCTACCAGACCAGCTTTTATGGCCAACTCGCCGCCGAACGCGCCGGACTAGCACCAGATCAAAGCGTTGCGGGCAAGGACATCCCGCCAGACTGGACGAAACAAGCGTTCCTGCGCAGCGACTCGGTTCGCGCCGGCTTTCTATTCCACTTCGCAGGCGAAGAACTGCAAACTCGGCGATTCCTTACTCACGCGTCAGAATCCATGACCTTGCCACAACGCGCCGCTTTGGGACAACTCGCTCTCGATCTGGGGTCGCCAAATACCGCGCTGAAGGTCGCCAAGGAAGCTGCGATAAGTGGCGGAGTAATTCCGGCGTCCTACTATCCGGTAACTGACCTCGCCGAAATCGAAAGTCCTGTTCCCGCTGAACTGGCGCTTGCAATCGCGCGTCAGGAGAGTGAGTTCAATCCAAACGCCCAGAGCCCCGTCGGTGCACTGGGACTAATGCAGGTTATGCCAGCAACCGGTAAATCGGTGGCGAAAGATCTAGGCGTCTCGTTTTCAACCAAACGATTGGCGGGCGACTGGGAGTTCAACGCACATATTGGCACTGCATACCTCGCAGATATGCTTGAACGCTTCGATGGATCAACACTTTTGGCCGCCGCAGCTTATAACGCAGGACCTCGACGCGCGGATCGTTGGATGGCTGATTACGGCGACCCGCGTTCGGCGAACATCGATGCAATCGACTGGATCGAGACAATCCCGTTCCGCGAAACGCGAAACTACGTGATGCGCGTGAACGAAGCCCTGTTTGTCTACCGCGCGCGCCTTTCAGGCACAGCGCCGACGATGAATCTGGAGGCGAGCCTAAACGGTCGCTGATTGCCACAAAAAGGAACTTTTAATTCCGGCGGGCGTCTATACACTCCGTTTCCATGGAACAAACTGACAATCAAAGCGCCCGTCTGGGCTCTCTGTCCGGCATCCGCGTGCTGGACTTGACCCGCATCCTTGCCGGACCGAGCAGCACGCAATTGCTGGGGGATTATGGCGCCGACATCGTTAAAGTCGAAAAACCCGGCGCTGGCGACGACACCCGTGCGTGGGGGCTACCCTATGTGCGCGATGCCGAGGGAAACGAAACCTCGGAAAGTGCGTATTACCTGTCCACCAATCGCAATAAACGCTCGATCGCCGTCGATATCGCGACGCCTGAAGGGGCGGCAACGATCCGGCGGCTCGCGACGAAATGCGATATTCTTGTCGAGAACTTCAAAGTTGGCGGGTTGAAGAAATACGGGCTGGACTACGATAGCCTGAAAGATGCCAACCCATCGATCATTTACTGCTCAATCACAGGTTTTGGCCAAACCGGACCGAACGCGGCGCTAGCGGGGTATGACCTGATGGCGCAAGGTTATGGCGGGATTATGAGCCTGACCGGCGTGCCAGACGGAGAGCCGATGAAGGTCGGCGTAGGCATAACCGACATTATGTGCGGGATGTATGCGAGCACCGCGATACTGGCCGCCCTCCGTCACCGTGACCAAACCGATGAAGGTCAGCATATCGATATTGCACTGGTGGATTCGCAAGTCGCGTGGTTGATTAACGAGGGTGTGAATTATCTAACCTCGGGCGAAGTTCCAAAGCGCCGTGGAAACCAGCACCCGAATATTGTCCCTTATCAGGTGTTCGAGGTAAGCGACGGCTATCTGATCGTGGCGGTGGGTAACGACAACCAGTTTGTCAAATTTTGCGGCGTTCTCGGCCATCCTGAACTCGCCACAGACTCGCGCTATACCAGCAACATCAAGCGTATCGAAAACCGCAAGACACTGATCGAAACGCTCGTGCCGATTATCGCGAATATAGACAAACAAACCTTGCTGACAGGGATGAACGCAGCTGGCGTTACCTGTGGCCCGATCAACAGGTTGGACGAGGTATTTGCCAGCGATCAAGTTGCCGCGCGGGACATGAAAATCTCGATGCCGCATCCACTATCAGGATCCGGTTCGGTTGACCTGATCGGCAATCCTGTCAAGTTTTCGAAAACCCCCGTCACCTACCGCAAAGCTCCGCCGGTTTGCGGTGCCGATACACAAGATATTCTTGCTGATTGGTTGGGAGAGACCTCGACGTCCTAGCTCGCATAACAATTCAAAGGAAACCCAATGACCAAGATCCCCGAAAACATGCGCGCGCTTATACAAAACGAAGACGGCTACTCGGGGCGGTCCGAAGGGCCGGAGATTTCAGATGCCGCTCTCTATCTGACGGAGGCGCAAATTCCGGTGCCTACGCCCGGCAAAGGTCAGGTTCTTATCAAACTGCGCGTTGCTTCGGTAAACCCGTCGGACTTGCACTTCATCAAAGGCGAATACGGTCAGCCGCGATGCAAAGGCGTACCCGCCGGATTTGAGGGTTGCGGCGATGTCGTGGCAGCTGGCGACGGTGCCGAAGCACTCGTAGGCAAACGCGTTGCGTTTGCGGTTTCGCTTGGCGGTTCGGGGGCGTGGGCCGAATACGCGCTGACCGATGCCGTAGCCTGCATACCGCTTAGACCCGATGTTTCGGGCATAGATGCTTCCGCCCAAATCGTGAACCCGCTGACGGCAATGGCGATGGTGGATATTGCAGCCAAAGACGGCGACGCCTTCGTTATTTCGGCAGCCACCAGTCAGCTCGGCAAATTGATGATCAGCCTTGCCAAAGATATGGACCTCAAGGTGATCGCGCTCGTGCGAAGGGCCGAAGCAGTGGAACCCCTGAAAGGTCTGGGTGCCACTGAGGTTTTGGTGACTACTGATACAGACTTCGCCGACCAGTTCGCAGCCGTTAGTCGAGCCTTAAAGCCTAGGGTGTTTCTAGACGCCGTATCCGATCAGATTTGCGAAACGGTTTTTACCCTGATGCCTAACGGAGCCCGCTGGATTAGTTACGGCAAACTTGGCGTTGAGGTCCCCCGATTAACCCAGATGGGTCAACTGATATTTATGGGCAAGAAAATCGAGGGTTTCTGGCTGACAAACTGGATGCGCACGACGCCGCCCGCGGATCAGGCACGTGTTGTTGGCGAAGTGCAGGCGCGGTTTGCCGATGGTCGTTGGCATACCGACGTTTCCAAAACACTGCGGCTCTCGGAAGTTATTGACGGACTTGCAGATGCAACCAAAATAACCGACGGGAAAGTCGTTATCACACCCTAAAACCGGAGGTTCAATATGTTCAAGATTCGTACGCCCTTGCGCCAATACATCAAGGTTTCCGCGCTCAGCGCGATGTGCCTTTTGTTTCCCGGAATTGCACACGCCGAATTCTTGATGTTCCCGATTATCTACGAGGTAACCGGCGTTGCTGACGATGACGTACTGAATGTTCGTATAGAACCTAATGCAGGTGCCTACGATATTGGAGATCTATTCCCGCACGCTCAGGTCGAAGTCACGGCAATCGATGATTCCGGCAAATGGGCGCGGATACAATGGCACGGCGAAGACGGTTGGATCGCACGGCGATATCTGGTCGAAGTCGAAAGGTTTGGCGACGAGTTTAGCGGCATGCCAGTGGATTTGCTTTGTACCGGCACCGAACCTTTCTGGGCGGCCGACATAACATCCGACGCGCAATTCTCCTTCGCCGAACTAGGAGACGAAGCGGATTGGATGCCGGTAACGAATTCGGTCATGTCGACCAATATGTACCGCTCCAATTATGCCTTCGATACTGCGAAATTCACCGGCCTACTAAGGCGCGCAGAATGTAGCGACGGGATGTCGGATATGACCTATGGCTGGGCGCTGGATCTGCTCGAAAAAGGAGCAGACCCGCGCCTTTTATCCGGCTGTTGCAGAACGATGCTGGTCAACCAGAACCGGTATTAACCACACATAAACACGTCATACCGCGTCGATTTCCCCGTAATCTGGTGCGAAGGCGCGCGAATTCCGGATATCGGATCAGCCTTTTGCGGCCACTTCAGAACCACCCGATTGGAGGCGCATTCCAGTGCAACCCGCATCAGCTCGACCGCGTCCTGATCCGTACCCACAATTTCACGTATCAATCGCATTTCTTTTTTGACCAGCGCCGAATTCTTTCGTGGCGGATGCATCGGGTCTACCAACACAACCTCGGGCGAAAGGGTCGGAAGTAAATCCTTGGCATCGCCATGCAATAGCGTCATCCGCGCGATCACCTCGGCAACTTCGCCACCGGCATTGCGCGCGCGCTCCATACCGTCAGCAAGCAACCGGTGCATTTCCTCGGACCGTTCGATCAACATCACCTGCGCCCCCAACGAGGCGAGCAGGAACGCGTCCCGCCCCAGCCCCGCCGTCGCATCAACAACCGAAGGCGTTTTGCCTGATTTCATACCGACGGCCTTAGGCAATGCCTGACCGCGCCCGCCTCCAAAACGGAACCGGTGCGCCACCGCACCGCCGACAAAATCGACGATCAGGTTGTCGCTATCACTCCCCATCGCTTTCCTTAACCGCCGCACGAACTTCACGTTCTAGAACTTCTAGAAACTTCGAGCGATCCGCCTTGCTGAACGGACGGCCACCACCTTGCCGAAACGGGTCGGCTTCGCGCAGATCCGCCATCAAATCCCGCATCGCCAACTGGTTGCCGATATTGGCCTGCGTGAAGGTATCGCCGTTGTGCCGAACTGCCCGCCCGCCGTTTTCAAGGCATTTTGCCGCCAGCGGAATGTCACCCGTGATGCAAATGTCGCCCTTCCCGATCCTGTCAGCAATCCACATATCCGCCACATCCGGCCCGTCAGGCACCACTACCGTCTCGACCAGCGGATGCGGATTTGGCCGCAAGCCGCCATTCGAAACGATATAGACCTTCAACTTGTGCCGATCGGCCACGCGCAGAGTTTCGTCCTTAACGGGGCAAGCGTCGGCATCTATGTAGATACTGCTCAAAGGTTATGCAGCACATCGGCATGGTGCGCGATGTGGTCTTCCATAAACGTGGACACGAAGAAATATGAGTGATCGTAGCCGTCAAGAATTCGCAAACTCGCAGGTTGGCGCCGTGCTGTGATCGCAGCAGCCATCGCACTCGGCTTCAATAGGTCATAAAACTCATCTGCTGCACCCTGATCAATCATCACATGCCCCGGATAGCCCTTCTGCGCCATTAACAAACTCGCATCATGCTTGCCCCAGGCGTTTTCGTCATCGCCCAGATACGCAGTCAATTGCTTGCGCCCCCAATCACTACCCGTCGGGTTTGTGATCGGCGCAAAGGCGGAAACGGATTTGTATTGCTCCGGCAGCGACATCGCCATAGTCAGCGCCCCGTGCCCCCCCATCGAGTGACCGGTAATCCCCTGCGCCTCCTCGTTCAGGTCAAAATTCCGGAAGATCAGCTTCGGCAGTTCCTCGGTTATATACGTCCACATCTGGAAATGAGGCGCCCAGGGTTCCTGCGTGGCATCAACGTAAAAACCGGCCCCCTGTCCGAGGTCATAAGCCGCATCATCCGCAACCCCCTCACCCCGTGGCGAGGTGTCGGGGAATACAATTGCAATCCCGTGCTCCGCCGCCCAAGCCTGCGCCCCCGCCTTAACCACCGCATTTTCATGCGTGCAGGTTAGACCGGAAAGATACCACAGGACTGGAACCGGCCCATCCACCGCCTGCGGAGGCAGATAGACCGCAAAAGTCATCTCGCAATCGCAAGCATCGGACCAATGCGAGTAAACACCCTGCGTACCACCAAAACTAGCATTCTCGGATATGATTTTCATTTTGCGGCCTTTTTCTTAACTTGGGGTTTCCGACGGACGCGCGTTGGCACGGAATCCCTATCAACTTCGAACTGCCCAGTAGCCTCAAACAACTCGCCCAGCTTTTCATAACCGTATGTCCGTTGGTCAAAATCAGACTTTATAGCTACTAGCTGAGCTCTTACCGCAGACAGGACAAACCAATCCCCATCGGCGTCTAGACTCTTCATAGCGCTAAGAATCAAGGGAACAGATTTTGAAAGCAGTTTATAGCCAGAACCCAGTTCGTTAGCATCGGCATT
>DFBM01000163.1:0-610 GCA_002366645.1 Rhodobacterales bacterium UBA3080
AAATCTTGGAAACCTTATCCTGTCGACACACGAATGGCTGCTATTCCGCTGGAGCAATACCTTTGGCACATCCGTAGATCGCACCTATCAGTCGCCAGTATTAAGGGCTTTAAGAATGCTCTCGCGCAAGTGTTCCGGCAAATCGGCCAACCGACCGCGAAACAGGTAGTCCATGGAGACTCCCCATTGCTCTGCAATAGCGTAAGCAGCTTCGGACCTTAGTTGTTTCTCACCATCCACGGTCTTCGTATAGCTGCTCGGGTCAAGGCCAAAGCTGTCGGAAAAGGCCTTCCGGCTAAGGCCCAGCGCGTTGCGCAAAGCTTCCAGCCGACGGCCAACGCCGACCATGTCAATTCGGGGCATGTTTTCTTGTTTTTTCATGCCCCCTAGTAGACGTATGATAGGAGAAATTTCCAGTACTTCATTTTTCGGCTATTGACACATCGAAAATATTCCCAGTATCAATCATGCATGGAAGCCATTTCTAACATACGCGATCTCGTCAACCTGTGGCCCACACGGTCCAGCCTGGCCGAGGATCTGCAAACACTTTGCCCCAGCCTGAAGGCAAACACGGCCCGGGTTTACAAATGGGCGGAACACGGGGCAA
>DFBM01000163.1:668-5168 GCA_002366645.1 Rhodobacterales bacterium UBA3080
TGCATTCACCTTCGGTCGAAGAAGCCACGTGATGGACGGTTCTCCCCTCGATGGGATTGAACAGCCTCCTCCCGGTAAATTGCGACTGTTTGATGCCGCTAAACTGCCTGAATACCCGATCGCGCCGGATGAGCGGCTGGAAAGCCACTATTTCGTTTCCTTCTGGTTCAACCGCTGGCTCAACAGCGACTTCCGCCTACGGGCGGGCGCAGAAGTCCGGGCCTTCGGGCTCGACCTTTTCTTCATTTCACAAAACCAGTCGCCTGTTGGGACACTGCCCACCGACGAGGTGGTACTCGCCAAGCTGCTAATGATCGACCTGGCCCACTGGAAGGACTTGTGTAAACGCGAGATCACACCGCTCTATAACTGGACGCCCTGCCGCTGTGGCGACAAAGTGCGTCTGATGCATCCGGTGGTGACCGAGCAGGCCCAGGATGCCATCGCCCGACGCGAAGCCCGCGAGGCTTCGAATTCACAGAAGGCGGTTTATCAGCGATTGCGCCGCTTGCGCGAGGCACTGGGCGATCTGGGCTGCAGCCGGGATGTCCTGAACGATGATCTGCTGATCGAGCGGATGGACGGATGGCTACTGCAGCATTGTTCCGGGCGGCGAACCCACAGCGCCTATGGGCGCGCCCTGAAGCACGCTGCCGCCGATGGCTGGCTCGAAAAAAGGGGTAACCCGCAGAGATAACAGAGGAATTAGTGTAGGTGGAACAGTAATATACAGTTCCCTACTGTAATTTCTCAAAAATGGAACAGTTCTGCGTACATGACAAAACAAGACAAGAAAATAAAAGAAAACACCTGTTCCGTTACAAAACGGCGCTGCGCCTGTTGATAACATTGAATTACTGAGAAAGGAGAAACTGGCTGATGAAAGCTGCGGACAGACCGGGATTGCTGAGTGACTGGATCAGCCGCGAGGATCTGGCAGGGCAACTGTCTGTGACTGCCGACACGCTGGCGCGCTGGGCAACCAAGGGCAGCGGCCCACCCCGCATCCGGATCGGGCGCAGGGTCCTGTATCATAGGAGCTCGGTCGAGAAATGGCTGTCAGCAATGGAAATGGGCGGAGAAGGCAGATGACACGGACGTCGGCCATGAAACGCACCATCACCCCCAGTGATCTCGAGGACCTGTTCGAGGAGGCAGCCCGCACACTGCGTCACTTACCCAACCCGCCGGGGTCCGGGCCAAGGGGATATGGGTCAGCGTGGCCGGACTATGTGCAGGACACCAGGCACGCCTATGGTTACCATGATGTCCGGATGCGGGTCATACCGTCAGCCGCCGATATCGCCAGCATGGAGGAATGTCTGACCTGGCTGCGGCTGGTCTCGCCGGATGATGCCAAGATCATATGGCTGCGCGCTGAAGGCCATCGCTGGCGGTATGTGTGCATTCAGGCCGGTTGCGTGCGCCAGACCGCCTGGCGGCGTTGGGTCGCCGCGCTGCAGACGATTGCCAACCGGGTGAACGGCGGTCGGCGGGGTCGAAAGCGGGCCGGAATGAGGCTCCAAACCTGATAGGGTCAAGCGCGATCCCTTGGGATTGGCGCGGTAATGAAGTCTTTACTTGTTTCGAATATTTCGTTTACTAGGGTAACAACCGCAAGTATTCGCACCCATCTGTAGTTATGACCGCATCAAAATCCGGAGGCAGAAATGACCATCAACGCCAATCTGGCCCGGGAATTCGGGGCCGAACTTCCGTCCGACACCGACCGCGCATCGGCCGATCAGCTGCGCCAGTTTCTGGCCGCCGCGATGACCGAAGGAAAAATGGAGGAAGGCATTCCGGTTCCGTTCATTGATCCGGAAACCCGCAAGAAAGCCGAAATCATCCTCTCGCCGCATCTTGCCGACCTTTTCATCGATTTGCTGCGCCATATTTCTGACGGTGATGCTGTAACGCTGATTCCGGTGAGCAAAATGCTGACAACTCAGCAGGCGGCAGACATCCTCAATGTCTCACGACCACATCTGGTGAAACTTCTCGAAAGCAAGGAAATTGCCTTCGAGAAAGTCGGGCGGCACCGCCGCATCCGTGCAATAGATCTGTTCGAGTTCAAAAGCCACCGCGACAAAACACGCAAACGTGTTCTCGACGACGTCATGTCCGCAGATTCGGATCTGATCTGAGACATGTTCGCAAATCGTTTTACCATTGTCGTCGATGCGTGTGTGCTGGTGCGGGTGCTGCCCCGCAACATCATCCTTTCGCTTGCCGAAGCAGGCCTTTTCCGCCCGCGCTGGAATGAAACGATTCTCGATGAGATGGAAAAAGCGCTGTGTGACAAGATTTACAAAGGCCGTGAGGATGCAGCGGCGCTTGCCTCGGTGCAGCGCGGGCGGATCGCGGAAGCATTCAATGAGGCCCTCGTAAGCGATTACGAGGCCGGCCTCCCCTTGGATGTCGAGTTGCCGGATGAAAAAGACCGTCACGTCATTGCAGCCGCCATCAAGGTTGGTGCCTCGGTGATTGTGACCGACAATGTGAAACATTTCCCTGCACATGTTCTGGCACCGCTGGATATCGAGGTAAAGACGGCCGATGATTTCATCGCCGACACGCTTGACCTGCCGGAAGGACATCGCGAAGCAGTCGCCGCAATCCGAACGATGCGTGAACGTCTGAAACGACCGGAAATAACGGCCAAGGAGCTTCTCCTCAGGATGGAAGGCAATGGCCTTCTCGATTCAGCCAATGTTCTGCGGGATCACGTTGACAGGCTGTAATTAGAGGAAATTCAAACAATGAAGTATATAGTGCCGGTACCGGATATTACTCTTTATGAGGACGGGTTCGGAAAATTTGATTTGCTCGACAGACGTGCAAAAGGAAGGCAACTGTCTGAACTTGTCGAGAGGATTGATGACCCGCTAGTAATCGCTATCGACGGCCCTTGGGGCAGCGGGAAAAGCTTTTTCTTAAAGTGCTGGGTCGGAGCTCACAGTGTCGAAAATGAGGGCTCAGCAAAAACTGTTTATTTTGATGCCTTCGAAAATGATTTTCTGGATGACCCGTTATTGTCGCTGACAAGTGCGATTACGGATAGGATGGGACAAAACGGCAACGTTGGAGAAGGGTGGACCAAAGTAAGGACGGCTGCCGCTAAACTCTGGCGTCCAACCACGAGAATCGCTTTGGCCATGGCAACTGCTGGCGCATCAGAGGTGGTTGGGGTGGTCGCGGATGCAGCGCTCGAATCGTCGAAAGAAGAGTTGGATAAGCAAGTAGATGCATTTTGGAGAAAGGAGGAAACCCGAAAGGCCGCAATGGACGGGTTTCGTACCGCTCTTACAGAAATCACCGACACCAGCCAAGAAACTGGAGAGCAACAGAAGCTAGTTGTGGTCATCGACGAGCTGGATCGTTGCCGCCCAGACTATGCGCTGTCTGTGCTGGAAGTGATCAAACATTTTTTCACAGTCCCAAATGTTCATTTCGTGTTGGGGGTGAACCTTGTCGAGTTGGCGAACAGCGTTAAGGCCCGATATGGAAGTGAGACCAACACTCAGCTGTATCTCCAAAAATTCATTACGGTCACGCTGAATCTACCCAATAGCTCCGGGCAACGAGGTCAAACGAAAGATGTTTCGTTGCAGTATTTTTCTAAGATGGCAAAGCAAATGTCATTGAATCCGCAAATGGTGGATGTGGTCAAATCTTACTTGGAAATCGGATCTGTCAGGAAGTCGCATTCGTTGAGGTCAATGGAGCGTCTATTGACGGAGATGGCACTCATCCCTCAGGTAGACCAGCCATTTGAGAAGCTTTACGCGGGCTATCAACACGTAATCAGCGGCTTGCTTGTCTTGAAAATACTTTTCCCAGATACCTACAATCTGGCAAAAACGAAGAATTTAGGGATGACGGATGTGCGAAAGCTGTTCGATGTGCCATTTCCTATTGACGAAGATACGGATCACAAAAGCACCGTGATCAATTATGCATGGGCAAGTTTCCTAAAACCTGACGAGGCTGGCCCGAGAGATGGATGGCGAGGAATGTTCGACACGTTTGGCCTGGACAACCCCGAGCAAGCGTTTGAGGCCGTATTGGAAAACTTCCTGGAAGCCGTAAGTTTTGGTGGTGTCCCCAACGGACAATGACGATACTGAATTGGACTGTTCGATTTACCGGTTCTGACAGGACGCTCTCGCCCAACGGGTTCGAGAAGTAGTATGCGATCATGTCGACAGGCTGTAATATAGGTCATGTGGTTTTTCTAATATCAACCGGCGCGACAGATTGTCAAATATCCCGCAGCAAATATGGGCAAGGCTAACCATCTGATATCAATTAAACTTCCATCCAAAACACGTCGTTGAACTGGCGCGGAACGTAGTCCAGTTGCCAAAACGCGTTGAACTTCTGGCGCGACATTTCGGGCGATTTCATGCCATCAAACTGATAAGATTGCAGAGGATAGCCGACCATCCCCCCCTGCCATGGGTCCTCCTTGGGCCGATGTGTATGCGGGGGGGCTTG
>DFBM01000092.1:0-7933 GCA_002366645.1 Rhodobacterales bacterium UBA3080
CCGATCGTCGAGGCTGCGCTTTACGGCCTGCTAACCGCCCTGATCTTTACCTTTTGGCCTTTGGCACGCGCAATCGACATTCGTGCGGCGGGGCTGTTTCGGGACGAAATTGACGCGGAGCAAAAATTCCCGCGCTGGTATTTCATGGTGATTATCGCCGGCTTGGTCGGGCTGCTCGTGGGGCTCGCGACGTTGTTTGCTGCGGTTCCCAAGCTGGCGCTCTGGTCGGCGTTCGGGGTGATGGCAGCGCTTTTGGTGCTGGCTCTGGCCGCGCGCATCACGAAAGCTGTGGCCAGTCGGCTGGCACGTGCGCGCATGGCACGCGGGCGTCCTGCGTTACGCACTGCGCTCGGGTCGGTGGGTGGGCCGGGTGGCGAAGCGACGTCGGTGATCCTGTCGCTCGGGCTTGGTTTATCGATTCTGGCGACCGTCGGGCAGATAGATGCCAATATGCAAAATGCCATATCCGATGAAATCACAACTGCTGCCCCGACATATTTCTTTCTGGATATACTGAACGACCAGCACGACGAGTTTGTGGAGATTGTTCTGGCAGATGAAGGCGTGACAAAAATCGACACGGCACCGATGCTGCAAGGCATCATCACCCGCGTTAACGGCGAGCCTGCGAAAGAGGTATTCGGCGACCATTGGGCTTTGGAGGGCGACCGCGGTATCACCTACTCGGCGGTTCCGCCAAATGATGTGGCGCTGACTGAAGGCGAATGGTGGCCCGAGGACTATGATGGCCCGCCTTTGATGAGTTTTACTGCGGATGATGCTGCGGAGCTTGGTTTGGTGATTGGCGACCAGATTACGTTCAATTTGCTAGGCCGGGATATTACTTCGACGATCACGAATTTTCGCGATGTCGAGTGGTCCGGCATGGGGATTAACTTCCTGATGGTGCTGAACTCGTCGGCCCTGCAATCCGGGCCGCATTCGCATATTGCCACACTATTTGCGGAGCCAGAGGCCGAGGGGCGCTTGCTGCGCGATCTTGCCAATACCTTCCCGAATATCACTGCGATCCGTGTTGGTGACGCGATTGCACAGGTTACCGTAGCACTGAACGGTATTGCGTCGGCGATACGCTGGGGAGCTGCGGCGACGTTGCTGACAGGCTTTGTAGTCCTGATCGGAGCGGCGGCTGCGGGGGAAAGGCGTCGTGTTTACGAGGCGGCTGTCCTGAAGACGCTCGGCGCTACACGCGCGCGGATATTGTCGAGCTTTGCCCTACGCGCGGCTATCTTGGGTGGTGCAGCGGGGCTGGTCGCAATCGCTTTTGGCGGTGTTGCCGGTTGGGCCGTGATGACATTCGTGATGGAAGTAGACTTCAGTTTCGAGGTTCTATCAGCAATCGGCATCGTGCTCGGCGGTGCTTTGGCGAGCCTGCTGGCAGGTTTGGCGTTCGCTTTACGTCCATTGGCTGCACGACCGGCACAAGTTTTAAGGGCACGTGAATAATTCTGAATTTCTTGACCTTTTACCTTGAAAACGGTTAAGTTTATGACAATATCCAACGGGTAACGTGCAACTCAAACGGGTTGCGTCACGGTTTACTATATGGAGGGTCATATGGCCGAATACGAAACTGTCCGCCGCGCTGGTGCAGGCGTTCGCACTGCGGAAATCGACGCCGGACTACGGGCGCATATGAATAAAGTCTATGGGCTGATGTCCATCGCAATGGTCGTTACGGGCATTGTTGCCTATCTGGTAGGTACGGATCTTTCGTCCTTTATGGCCGGTCAGGAGACACGTTTGTTGTCACCAGGCATGATTCAGGCGATGTTCACCGCCCCAATCTCCTATGTAATTATGTTCGCCCCGCTTGGCATGGTGCTGTTCTTCGGTTCCGCCGTTAACCGCATGTCACAATCCGGCGCGCAAATGTTCTTCTATGTGTTTGCAGGACTGATGGGGCTGTCAATTAGCTCGATCTTCGCCGTTTACACCGGATTTTCGATTGCGCAGACGTTCTTTGTAACGGCGATCGCATTCGCGAGCCTCAGCTTGTACGGTTACACCACAAAGAAAGACATCTCCGCTTGGGGTAGCTTCCTGATCATGGGTGTAATTGGCCTGATCATCGCGTCGATCGTGAACATCTTCTTGCAAAGTGCCGCGATGGAATTCGCAGTATCCGCGCTTGGTGTGCTGATCTTTGCTGGTCTTACCGCCTACGACACACAGAAAATCAAGAACGAATACCTGCAGGTACGTGGCATGCCAGACGGCGAAGCCATTGCGGGCAAGATGGCCATTTCAGGCGCACTCAGCCTCTATCTGGACTTCATCAACCTGTTCTTGTTCCTGCTGCGCTTTATGGGCAACCGTAACTAAGCAAGGTTCAACAAAACCACTGAATACGAAAAGGCCGGAGTTCGCTCCGGCCTTTTTTGTTAGGTATAGTGAATTTTAGCGTGATCCCGTGGACGTCTGCTTTGAGCCCACTTCACCGGATGCTGCGTATGGCCTGAAGGGACACGATCGGGGGTTAAGCTGTCATTACTTAGCGCTCTTGGCCCGTGTGGATTGATCAACACGCCGTTTTGTGTGCAGGCATCAATCTCGCATTTGGAAGGGGCAGTCGCTGAGTTTGGCTAAATTACCCTCGGAAAGAGCATACTGAATCCATTCCAGCTCTCCCTTTTGATAGCGACCTAACAAAGGCGAATGCGGCACCTCATCATAGGCTGTAGAACGCGCCCGGATCTTGGATCGCACCCTTTCTCCCTCGGGCGTATCCCCCGCCACGAGGTCAAAGCGTTCACGTGGATTAATCACTAATGTGAAATGGCGTCCGAGGTTTCGACTGCGACGCCTTTTATGCAAAGGAGCAGACATGTTCACAAATAATTGCACGCCTCCGAAGCAAAATGACCAAAAGGGTTTCGATGGCATTTTTGGGACATCTCCAGGCCAGGGGGTCGGGTCGTTTTCGTGCCAACTTTGTAGCGCCTGCCACCCAAATTCTTGATATTGCTCAAGACTGTCAAAATTTGCCGCCTGCTCGGAGAAAACCATCAGAAGAGGTTTAGCACTGTCCAGCCGCCCGTCCCATTGACGGCAGTTGGCAATGTATTGAAGAAGGTCACGCGCGCCAGTTTGAAACCCTCTTTCACCAGGGGCGTCAATGAAAGAGAATTGGAGCAGTTCTCGGCGGAAGGCGTTTTGTGAAAATGTGCAGGGAAAATCCGACGGAGGCGTGAGGCGCTCGGCCAAGTCATCGAAAGTAGCCTTTTGCCAGTTGGCAACCCCCATTCGGGACAGGTTTCTCTGCGTTATAAGTGCCATTTCAACCTCATCACATTCGCTATGGGGAATATGTAGGTCGCATCGGGTTTGCGCAAGGGGTTTGACGGCAAGGATGTGCACTGAGTGTCATGCCGGCTGTTAAAGCCAGAGTACTAGACTATGATCTCGGTCGCCACATGGACCTTCATGCTTAGGCTCTAGTTCCCGCTGGACCTACCGAATATTGATGTCGTAACGCAACGTAACGCAACGTAACGCGACATTCGTGCAAGTGAGACCAAAGCCTGCATTGTCCGCACACTAGCCATTCGATCCAAAATTCAGAAAGACGACAATTTGTGACCATCCGAGCTATTGTTGTTCAGACCTTTAAAATCCCGTGCGCAACGAAAAAAACCGCTAGAAAACTAGCGGCCCTCAATTCCGTAAGAAGCTAAATCAAGATTACTTGATTTTGCCTTCTTTATATTCGACGTGCTTGCGCACAACCGGATCGTACTTCATTTTGACCATTTTCTCGGTCATTGTACGTGCGTTTTTCTTGGTCACATAAAAGTGGCCGGTATCCGCGGTGGAATTCAGGCGGATTTTGATAGTTGTTGGCTTCGCCATGTGTCCATCTCCTCGCGGGTCGACCGCGTTTTATCTGCTAGCAGGGAAATTCCCTTAAATCTCGAATTGGCGTTCTACACCTGTTGGGGCCGGAGTCAAGTGCGAAGCGGCGCTATCTTGCATATTTTCGGATTAGAACAGAGAGAAATGTGAACGCTCGTCGTCATGGTGGAAAAACGGTATTTTGCGCGGGGTTTCAGGCTCGCGGGTGATGGCCAGCACTTCGGACAAGACCACTTCGGTGATGAAGGGTAGATCGAGCGCTTTGGCCTCCTCCAGATCGATCCAGTGCAAATGCCCGAGTTCGTCCGAGGCTTCGCTGAAATCATCGTCCGGCCCAAAAACCGCTGCGGAATCCGCAATGAAGAAACGAGCGTCGAAGCGGCGCGAACGGCCCGGTGGCGTAATCGCACGGAAAAAGAACTGAAGAATATCGGCCCGAGGCGCCAGACCTTTGTCGTAGAAGCCCCGCCAGTCCGCAGGGACGTCGCTGGAGGGCGTGCCAAGGTCTGCCAGCATCAGACCCGTTTCTTCCCACAACTCCCGCACAGCAGCCATTGCCAGCGCAGGCGCGATGCCTGCCGGTGCTTCGTGCGAAAGCTTTTCTGTGGCCAGTGGCGTAAGCGGACGCGCGGGGGTTATGTCATAGTCTTGCTTATCGAGAGCCCCACCCGGAAAGACGTATTTGTTGGGCATGAAAACCGCACCCGATCCCCGTTGCCCCATCAATACCTGATGCTTGTCATTTCGCTTACGCAGCAGAACAATCGTTGCAGCGTCGCGAATTACCCGTCTTTTCTCTGCTTCATCCATAGTGGGAATATGTGGCGGAAAGGTTGGCAATGTCCAGCACTCCGTTACGGCGCTTTATTCGTTGAACGCTGAATCTATGTCATCGCCGAATCCGTGCATCCGCTTTGCCCATTGAACCGCTACGAAGGCGCCTTTCAGACGTGGTAGCAGATAAAGCGCCAATAAAAGAAACATGATGGAAAAGCCGATTGCCATCATCCAGCCTTCGGGCCGGAATAGTTCGAAAACGAGCAGCATCAATGGAGCAAGCAAATGCCCCGAGATCATGATTGTTGCCCATGCCGGGCCGTCGTCTGCCCTGTGATGGTATAATTCTTCGGAGCATACAGGGCAGCAATCGCGTACTGTCAGGTAATCTCGCAACAGCGGGCCGCTTCCACAAGAAGGGCAACGCCGGCGCCAGCCACGCAATAGGGCTGTCTTCAACGAGCGCGGTGCTTCAATTTCAAAATTATGCAATTCGTTTGTCATCCATCCTACTTATGGCAAAGGCAGGTAAATAGGAGTGGGACAAGCTGACTTGCGTCGGGATGTCGCAAAAAATTAATTTCGACGGAAATGCCGGGCTGTCCCGTTTGTATATGTGAAGGTCGCAACAATGTGGTCTCGCAAAAAAATCGCAAGGAGAGCAAACGATGAAGAAATATACACTCACAGCACTGGCCGTATCGGTAGCAATTGGTGGCATGGGTCTGTCGACCGCAGTGACCGCAATGCAGCGTGGGTCGCAGCTGCCAAGCTTTGAAGAGCTGGATACAAACAGTGACGGCGTCTTGACACAGGCAGAAATCGAAGCGATTGGCGCGGCCAAATTCGCCGAGTCCGACACAAATGGCGATGGGTTTCTTGACGCGGAGGAGTTGCAAGCAAAGATACAGACACGGATGCAATCCCGCGTAGGTGATCGTGGCCACGGCCGGGATGGGGCGAAAGGTCCAATGGAAGTCAGAGCCGACCCTGAACTGATACAGGCGCAACAGTCCGAACGCCTGGAACTGGCAGCCAAACATATGCTGCAACGTGCGGACACGGATGGCGATGGCCAGCTAAGCTTGGAAGAGTCGCGCCCGCCACAGGCCGGTGATATGTTCGCCCGTGTAGATGCGGATGGTAATGGCGAGATCAGCCTCGAAGAATGGGACGCTGCCAAGGCAAATCGCGGCAACCGCAACAACTGATAACTTTGCAGGCCGGTGAGCGCATCGGTCTGCAACTTTCGCAATGCATAGAGATTGGAAGCCCGATATAGATGCAGCATGACTATGGCATTTGACGCAATGAGCGATACGAGCGACGGGGACCTACTCGCGCTTTATGCGAATGGAGATCAGGCAGCCGCCCGGGCCCTGATGCTTCGCCATGCTCCGCGCGTTTTGTCACTGGCCAAGCGTTTGCTGAAAGACACGGTCGAGGCTGAAGATGTGACGCAGGAAGCAATGCTGCGCCTTTGGAAGGTCGCTCCGGACTGGCGAACCGGTGAGGCCAAGGTTTCAACGTGGTTATACCGTGTAGGCTCCAATCTTTGCACTGATCGCTTACGCAAGAAACGCGGCGTTGGTTTGGATGAAGCGCCCGAAATTGAAGATGAAACACCGAATGTCGAGGACCAGATGATAGCTGCAGACAGAGGCCGCGCTGTGCACCGAGCGATGGAGCGTCTACCGGATCGTCAAAGGCTGGCACTGACCCTCCGACATTTTGAAGAACAATCGAACCCCGAAATTGCCTTGGTGCTGGAGACCAGTGTCGAGGCTGTCGAAAGCCTGCTTTCGCGTGCGAGACGCACACTGGCGGCAGATTTATCAAGTAGCAGGTCGGCCCTTGGGCTGACTAAGGAATAAGGAAAGGAGAAAGGCATGACCGATAACGATAAACATGAAATCGATCTGGATGTTTTCTTCGAAGACGCCATGGAACCGACACCGGAGCTAGATGACGCGCTGATGGCACGCATTCTGGCCGACGCGGGCGAAGTCTCGGCGTCGCGGCAAGTGATACCGGCACCACGTCAGCAAAAACCGAAGGGCTGGTTACGAAGGCTACTGGAGCCGCTGGGCGGCCTTCAGGGTATGGCGGCTGTTGGGGTTTGCACTGTGCTTGGTGTGACCGTAGGCTATACCGGCACGGATTCCCTTCAGTCTATTCCCGGCGTCGGGGATATTGTCGCAACTATCAGCGGGGATCCACTGGATGACTTTAGCTATGGCTCCATCGCCAGCTTTAACGATTTTTTGGCAGAGGGGTAACAGATGACTGAAAACACCATTTCGCAGAAGTCGGGCATACCGCTCTGGATAAAGATTGTACTTGTCGTTTCGCTTGCGGCCAACTTGGGCGTTGCAGGTGTGATCGGTGGAGCAGCTTTGCGCGCACCGGAAACACGGCGTGCAAATCTCGAGGCGCCCGAGGGTGTTGCGATGTTGGCCCACTCAATGCCGGTAGCACACCAACGCGAGCTGCGCGAAATCCTACGTGACCGCCGTGACGAGTTGCGCCCCGACAGACAAGAGCTGAAAAACTTACGCGATCGCTTTATTGTTGCCCTTCGTGCCGAGCCCTTTGAACTTGAGGCCCTCGATGCCATCTTTGCGGACCAACGTCGTATGCTGACCTCTCTGACCGCAGCGGGGCATGACTCGGTAATTGAGCAGATCGATAAGATGACACCGCGCGACCGCGAGCTATACACCCGCCGACTTTTAGGAAACGAGCGGCAGGCACAGGAGCGTCAAGCGCCGCCGCGTCAATAAAAGCTGCGACATAATTGAGACGGCGAGCTAACGGGTTGATTTCCTTTCCCGTAGCAACCATATGCATGTCTTCACGTCAGTTCCCCCGAAGCAATCAGCATCTTGAGGCGTTGACACAGCCCTGAGGGATATATTTTGACTGACATTACTTTCCAGAGCTTCGGCCTGGAGAAAACCTTATTGAACGCGCTAGAGCGTTCAGGTTTTACGACACCGACTCCGATCCAGAAACTTTCGATCAAAGCACAGCTTGAAGGTCGCGACATTCTGGGGGTCGCCCAGACCGGAACCGGCAAAACCGCTGCGTTTGGTTTGCCGATCCTGCACAACATCCTGCAAATGCAAGGTCGCCCCAGCCCGAAAAGCTGCCGTGCGCTGATCCTTGCACCTACCCGCGAGTTGGCGGTGCAGATCGAAGATAACTTTAAAGAATTCGCTGGCGGTGCTGGTTTGACGACCTGTCTGGTTCTGGGCGGCGTTTCACGTGCGGGTCAGGT
>DFBM01000092.1:8011-26483 GCA_002366645.1 Rhodobacterales bacterium UBA3080
GTCCAACCGGTTAAACGTATTCTCGCGCGCCTGCACCCACGTCGTCAGTCCGCCCTATTCTCGGCGACTATGCCCAAAGAAGTACGTGGCTTGGCCGAGAGCTTTCTGACTGACCCACTGCGGGTTGAAGCAACACCTACTGTCACCGCCGCACCCAAAGTCGAGCAGCGGGCTGAGTTGATCACGGGACCATACAAGCGCGAGCGGTTGCTCGAAATCCTGTCCCAACCCGAAGTCGAGCGTACAATCGTTTTTGCGCGGACTAAACGCGGTGCCGATAAAGTTGCGAAGAACCTGATAACAGATGGCATAGAGGCCGAAGTTATTCACGGCAACAAGGCGCAGAATGCGCGGCAAAAGGCACTGGGAAAATTCAAGAACGGATTTGTGAACGTGCTGGTTGCGACAGATATTGTTGCGCGTGGGATCGACGTACCGGGCATCTCCCATGTCATCAATTTCGATCTTCCGGACGAGGCCGAAAACTACGTCCACCGGATTGGACGGACAGGGCGGAATGGTGCTTCCGGTATTTCGATTACGCTATGCGCGCCAGACGAATTGAAAAAGCTTGCTGCGGTCGAGAAAATTCTCAAACGCAAGTTGATTGAACGTGACGGACCGGACCCGAAGCCAAAACCCAAAGCCCAAGGATGGCAGGGTAAAAAGCGCGGCGGAGGTGGCGGTCGACCAGGTGGCCGTCCTGGCGGAAACGCTGGAGGCGGTAATCCTGCGGGGCGGACCAACCCTAAACGGCGGCGTCCAAATCGTAGTAAATCCGGCGGACGCCCACAGGGAAATGCTGCAAGTTAATATAAAAAGGGGAAGGCAAACGCCCTCCCCTTTTTCTTTGTCTGTAGCAGGATTTAGCCGAACATATCGGCCGAAATGCCAGCATACCAACCAACAGACTCTTCGTACGTCTGTTTACGCAGTGCTTCGTCCTCGCCAGTCTGCGAGACAAACCCCGATGTTTTCGCGATTTTTGCATCCGTTGCTTCGTAAGCCGCGCCAACTTTGATACCGTCGTTTGTTTCAATCAATGACCAGCATGTGTTGGAGAACTTCGCAGGGAAGACGCTGCTGCCAGTCAACGCACCACGGATCGCCATAGCACAAACTTTCGCCTGACTGTTGGCCGAGAAACCGGATTTTGGCATATCGCCCTGTGCGCTCGCATCACCTAGAACGTAAACGCTGTCATCCAGTTTACTGCGCATGTCATGTGCGTGCACTGGCGCCCAATTGCCTTCGGTCACTCCGGCAATCTCGGCAATACGGCCCGCTTTCTGGGCTGGAATTACGTTACAAACGTCGACCTTCTCGATCTCGCCATCGATGCTGACTTCCATAGCTCCCGGATCAACCGAAACATTGGCACCGCCAAAGTCAGGGCCGATACGGTCGATCATGCCGCCGTAATGCTTGTCCCAACCTTCTTCGAACAGACCTTGTTTCGAGAACTTCTGCTTCGGATCAACGATCAGGATTTTAGCAGTAGGATTGATCTGCGTAAGAAGATGCGCAACCATCGATACACGCTCGTATGGTCCTGGAGGACAACGATACGGGTTTGGCGGAGCAACCATTGCATAAGTACCGCCAGATGGCATCGATTCAATCTGCGCCTTCAACAGTTGCGTTTGCGAGCCGGCTTTATAGGCGTGCGGCATCGCATTTTGTGCCGATATATCCCAGCCCGGAACAGCCCCATCGATAAAGTCGATACCCGGCGAAATCACCAGACTATCGTAAGGAACCGAAGAACCACCGGCCAGCGTCACAGTTTTCGCGTCGCGATCAACATCGATTGCCCAGTCATGTACGACGTTAATGCCGTATTCAGCTGCCAACGTGCCGTAGCTGTGGCCAATAGAGGCAAAATCACGGAAGCCGCCGATATAGAGGTTCGAGAAGAAGCAGGTGTAGTAGGTGCGCGTAGGCTCGATCAAGGTTACATCGATTGCCCCCGCGCTGTCCTTGGCGATATAGCGTGCAGCTGTTGCACCACCAGCGCCGCCACCGATAATGACGACTTTGGGTTTGCCATGCGAGGCACCCATCACCATTGGCGCGCTCAAGGTGGCTGCTGTTGCCACGCCGGCGCCGATAAATCCACGTCTGTCTAGTTTCATTTTGTATTCTCCCTAAGTTGAAGTGTTATTCTACTGCAGCAAAATATGCCGCTAACGCCGCAATTTCTTTGTTCGATAGGCGCTGAGCTACCAGATGCATAACCGGGTGGGTTCTGTGACCACTTTTATAGGCTTGCAGTGCAGTAACGAAATCTTCCGGCATCCACGCAATAATAGAGGGGATACCGTCGTCTCCGCCGCCAATTTGGTGGCAGGTGACGCATTCACCAGACAGATAAGCTCCGTATTCGGGATCTCCCTGAATGGCGAGAATGTTCGGATCCACGTCGGGATCTCGAGCATGCATTGTTGGTTCGGCTTCGGGGATGTTCGCCGGATTGTCCGAAAACAGCCGTAAATAGGCCATCAGGTTCTCACGGTCGACCGGGTCTTTGATCCCCTTGAAACGCATCTTGGTGCGTGAAATGAGTGATTTCGGGTTTTCGATAAAATCTTCGAGGTTCTCGACATCCCAGACCAAACCGCCATTGGCGGCGCGGTCCATGTCGTCGGAATAGGTGAAACCTTCGATTGATCCCGCAGCCCGACCAAATAGGTCGTTTAAGTGTGGTCCTGTGCGATTAAAGGCACCGTCGCCAACCATGTGGCAGGAAAAGCACTTGCGGAATACCTGCGCTCCGTCTTCCGGATCGCCTTCAGCATGGGCAGAAAAACCCAGTGAAGTAGTGGTGATTAGAGTCAGAAATATTGTCTTGATACGATAGCGAATAATGCGTCTCCCTAGCTATCACTTTAAGTGACTTCTTATTTACACGTCATAAGTGTAGTTTGATTCTTGTGTATCCGTCAAGCAATTCAGGATTTAGCAAATTCTGGTTCTGATTTTGTCAAGTTCCGGTTTTTCTTGATTAGGGCGAAAAGATGTCGCAGTCTTCGGAAAAACGAACAACGGGGACACAAAATGACTGACTCAACCAACACGAATACTATGCCTGAAATTGCTGAACTGGATTTCTCGGATCTGAAAGTCGCGCTATCAAAAGGCTTTGCCGACTTTCGACGCGCGCCGATGTATGGCGTGATCTTCAGCAGCATCTTCACCGCACTTGGGATCGTTTTGTACCTACAGTTTCTTGTCTGGCAAACCGACATATCAATTGTACCTTTAGCAGCCGGCTTCCCGTTAATCGCGCCTTTCGTTGCCGTCGGTATGTACGAAGTCAGCCGGTTGATGGAAAATGGCAAACCGGTTTCGTGGCTAAGCGTGATGCAGGCAATTTATGCGGAACGTAAACGGCAGATCCCCTCTATCGCTTTTGTCGTTTTGTTTATCTTCCTGATCTGGGTCTACATGGCTCATCTGGTCTTTGCGTTGTCCTTCGGACTGAAACCTTTGACCAACGTAATGACCTCGACCGAGATTTTGTTCACGCAAGAGGGGATTACGATGCTCGCGCTCGGTACGCTTGTCGGTGGATTTCTGTCGTTCATTCTGTTTGCTATTACGGTCGTCGGTATACCACTATTGGTGGACCGGGAAATCGATGTAGTGACTGCAATGATCACAAGTTTCAGCCTGGTTCTGAACAATATGGTTGTTATGCTAAGCTGGGGCGCGATCATCGCTGTACTACTTCTGCTAGCGATGATCCCAATGTTTTTTGGTCTAGTCGTTGTGCTGCCAGTGCTCGGACACGCGACTTGGCATCTATATCGGCTGGCAATTTTACCACCGGAATGAGTATAGAATCTCAATAAAATAAGGTGTATTTATGGTCTTGTCAGGCGATTATCATGGCAAGACCCCATTTAACATATTTTATATGTATTTATAGGGACTTCACATATACATATTCACTTGTTAGCATGACATTTCCAACAGGGAGTGAAAAATGAAAAATATCGTGAAATTAATGGCAGGAATGGTGACGTTGATTCTACTTGCTTCAACACCTGCAAAAGCGACTGAAAATGGTTTAGTTCATCATGTGGGAGAAGATGGAGTTCACTATCTCGCCATGCAAATCAGTGACAACAATCCGCAAAAAATGACGACAGTTTTGAACGTGGCTGCAAATGTTACGCAATACTATCAAAGCATCGGCGAAGAAGTCGAAATCCGCATCGTTGCATTTAATGCAGGCCTACACATGCTTCGCGAAGACACTTCACCCGTTCTGGAGCGGTTGAATTCGTTCGGCCAAAGCATGCCTAACGTAACCTTTGCAGCCTGTGGAAACACAATTGCAGGTATGACGCGTAAAGAAGGTAAAACTCCGCCAATCGTCGAGATTGCAGAGCATGTTCCCGCAGGCGTTGTTGATCTGATGACGCTGAACGAGCAGGGATGGACGATGATCCGTCCATAATTATCACCACAAGAATAAAAAAAGGGCGGGATCAATTTCCCGCCCTTTTTGTTCGAATTACCAGGTTCTAGCTTATCAAGTTCAGCAAGGTATCAACCGACGATTTGGCATCGCCGTAGAACATGCGCGTGTTCTCTTTGAAGAACAGAGGATTCTCGATGCCGGAATAGCCGGTGCCCTGCCCGCGTTTGGACACGAACACATGTTTCGCTTTCCATACTTCAAGAACCGGCATACCTGCGATTGGCGAGTTCGGGTCTTCCTGTGCAGCCGGGTTCACGATGTCGTTCGAACCGACAACGATCACCACGTCCGTATCAGGGAAGTCGTCGTTTATCTCGTCCATTTCAAGCACGATGTCGTAAGGTACCTTCGCTTCCGCGAGTAGCACGTTCATGTGGCCCGGTAGACGCCCTGCAACAGGGTGAATACCGAAGCGAACAGTCTTGCCCTTGGCGCGCAGACGTTTGGTCAGTTCCGAAATCGGATGCTGTGCCTGCGCAACCGCCATCCCGTATCCGGGAACAATGACGATGCTGTTAGCCTCCTCCAGCGCCGCAGCAACACCGTTGGCGTCGATCGCGATCTGCTCGCCTTCGATTTCCATTGCGGGGCCAGCAGGGCCGCCAAAGCCACCAAGGATCACGGCAAGGAACTTACGGTTCATCGCCACGCACATGATGTAGGACAGGATTGCACCGGAGGAACCCACAAGTGCGCCCACAACGATCAGCAAGTCATTGCCGAGCATGAAACCTGTCGCCGCCGCTGCCCAACCGGAGTAGCTGTTCAACATGGACACAACGACCGGCATATCCGCGCCACCGATGGCCATAACGAGATGCGCACCGATGACAAAGGCAATGACCATCATCAACAGCAGCGTCCAGATGCCGGCGCCGTTCAGAAACATGAACATCAAAACGATCGAGAGCACCAGACCCGCAACATTCATCAAATGGCGTCCGGGCAGGATCAAGGCTTTACCGTCAATTTTACCTGCCAGCTTGCCGTAAGCAACAATGGAACCCGTGAAGGTGATCGCGCCGATGAACACGCCAAGGAAAACCTCGACTTCGTGGATAACTTCTTCGGCGTGGGTCAGACCCTCGGGCGAATGCAATACCGAGTTAATACCGATAAACACGGCCGCCAGACCAACGAAGCTGTGCAGCGCTGCAACCAGTTGCGGCATGCCCACCATCTCGACCCGTTGGGCCACGACTGTACCGATAACCGCTCCGATGGCGATCATTGCAGATAGCAGCCAGATCGAATTTACGCCCGGACCGAAGACCGTAACTATCACGGCGATCGACATACCGATGATGCCGAACCACACGGCGCGTTTTGCTTTTTCCTGATCGGACAGGCCACCAAGGGCCAGAATGAACAGAACGGAAGCTGCGATATAACCAGCAGTTACTAGACCAATACTCATACCAGCCTCCCTTAGCTTTTCTGGAACATGGCCAACATACGACGGGTAACGACGAAGCCACCCACGATGTTGATCGATGCAATAAGAACGGAAATTGCGGCGAGGAGTGTTACGAGGAACCCTCCGCCAACACTAATTTGTAGCAGCGCGCCGATTATGACCACACTGGAGATCGCGTTCGTGATCGCCATGAGCGGCGTGTGCAGCGCGTGGCTGACGTTCCAGATGACCTGGAAGCCGATAAAGACCGACAACACAAAGACGATGAAGTGCTGCATGAAACTGGCCGGGGCGTACTGGCCGATCAGCAGCATCAGCAAGCCGCCGATTACCAACATGCCGGTTTGCTTGCGACCGGCTGCCCTTGCCGCAGCCGCTTCTTCGGCTTTGACCTCTTCGGGCGTTTTCTCCGGCGCTTTTGGCTTAGCTGCTGCAATCGCCTGCACTTTTGGTGGAGGTGGCGGGAAGGTTATTTCACCGCCATGTGTCACCGTTGCACCACGGATCACGTCGTCTTCCATGTTGTGGACCGGCACACCGTCGTTTTCGGGTGTCAGATCGTCCATCATGTGACGGATGTTCGTGGAATAGAGTGTCGAGGATTGCGTCGCCATTCGGCTCGGCAAATCGGTGTAGCCGATGATGGTTACGCCATTCTTGGTCTCGATTTTCTGGTCGGGAACCGTCAAATCGCAGTTACCACCCTTTTCGGCCGCAAGGTCAACAATGACCGAACCAGCTTTCATGGAGTGGACCATATCTTCCAGCCACAACTTCGGCGCATCACGGCCCGGGATCAGCGCTGTGGTGATAACGATATCCACCTCGGAAGCCTGCGCACGGAACAGCTCCAGTTGCTTCTCGCGGAATTCCGGCGAGGAAACGGCAGCATAACCGCCCGTTTCTGCACCGTCTTGATTGTCATCGAAATCAAGGAACAGGAATTCGCCACCCATGGATTCGATTTGCTCGGCCACTTCGGGACGCACGTCGAACGCGCGAACAATCGCGCCCATTGATTGGGCTGCCCCGATCGCGGCCAATCCGGCAACACCCGCACCGATGACCAGAACGGTCGCCGGAGGAACTTTGCCCGCCGCTGTGATCTGACCGGTGAAGAAGCGACCGAAGTTATTCGATGCCTCGACCACCGCGCGGTAACCACCGATGTTTGCCATTGATGACAGCGCGTCCATTTTCTGGGCGCGGGAGATGCGTGGAACCATGTCCATCGCAATCGCGGTCACACCCTTGGCGCGCAGTTTTTCCAACAGATCTTCGCTTTGCGCTGGCCAGATGAAGGAAATCAAAGTTTGTCCTTCGCGGAAACGCTTGACTTCTACCTCTTCAGGGGCGCGGACTTTGATAACAAAATCGCAGGCTTTCCAAAGGGCTGCGCCAGTCTTTACGACCTCGACACCAGCGTCCTTATAATCCTGATCCGAGAAACGCGCGGCTGCGCCAGCGCCGGTTTCAATTACGCATTCATAGCCCAGCTTTTGCAACTGAAGCGCGCTCTGCGGTGTAAGGGCGACCCGATTTTCGCCCTCGAAGATCTCTTTAGGAGCTCCGATTTTCATAATTATGTTCCTTAGTCCTGATGGGAGGAAGGGTCAGATCGTTCACATCTAGCCGCTAATGCACCAGAATTCAAAGCTATCGTTTGAAAAAACTGGAAAAAGCCTGACTAAAATGGTCGCATCCAGCAATTTGATTAAAAATTAGACTTTTTGAAAACCGTGGATCAGGTATCGTAATCCGAAAGCGGCACCGATAAAAATGGAGGCTAAAACCACAGGCGCACTGTAGGCGAGCACCGAAAACCCTGTTAGCCCCTGCCCGATTGAACAGCCAAGTGCCACGACGCCGCCGGTGCCCATGATGAACGCCCCGAAAACCGAACGACCAAGTTCGCGTGGGTCGTCGCAGGCTTCCCAGCGGAACCGGCCTTTGATCTTGGTGCCGATTGCTGACCCGACAAGCACCCCAGTGACCGACCCGATACCGAAGTTCATCGTCGCGCCGGACCAAGTCATTAAATAGATAAGTGTTTCGCCCAAGGGCGCGGAGTAGGAAAGCGATTCAACTGTGATCCCGTCAAAGCCGTTTACCGAAATCAAATTTGTCGCCCAGAAGCCTGAAATGATCGCTAGGCCAACCACGATCGACCAGACGATATGCGTGCGGGACGTACGGAAAGTTTTGCCGGAGAACGCCCAGATCGCACAAATCGCCGCGAATGCCAGTGCGGGCAATAGTGGTCCAATGTCAAACCAGCGGCCGACCAGATGGGCTACACCTTGCATTTCACCTTCATGGAGAACCTGCGGAAACAACCAGTCACGCAGCACAGCCGTCGGCCCGCCAATCGCCATATAGGCAGAAATTGCCATAACGACAGCGACAATAAAACTGCGTAAATCGCCGCCAGCCATCCGCGACAGCGCCCCAAACCCGCAGTTTCCGGCCAGCGCCATTCCCCAGCCAAACATTAACCCACCGACGATGCTTCCAAGCGGGTTCCATTTCAATGTGTAGTAGATGGATTGGGAGTAGTCGATCAAGCCAAGTGCTTCGAGCCCGAACATGCCTGATATTCCGACAGCCAAGGCCAATGCCCACATCCGCAAACGACTGTAATCATCACCATAGAGTGCGTCTTCAATTGCACCAAGAGTACAGAACCGCCCGATAGAGGAAGACAGCCCCAATGCGCCGCCGCCGATTAGCCCGGCGAGCGCGGCCCAATGATTGTCCCCCATAAATTCCATCAAGTACCTGCGTCTTGATCCGGATCAAAAGTACAGAACATTTCGTAGACTAGTTCAATCATCTTTGCGGCTTTGCGATCGCCCAAAGAATAATAGATAGTTTTGCCATCACGACGGGAATTTACCAACCCTTCCAGACGCAGGCGCGCAAGCTGTTGACTGACGGCAGCCTGCCGCGAAGACAAAAGGTTTTCCAGTTCGGTCACAGATTTTTCGCCGGTAACCAGATGGCAAAGGATCATCAACCGACCTTCGTGCGCCAAGGCTTTCATGAAGTCGGTGGCAGATTTGGCGCTGCTGAGCACCTCCTCGATCGCCTCGTTGGACATGTCCGGTGTTATTTGGGGCAGTGACATCGCCCTCTCCTTTTAATTACGATTCCGACGGCTCTCCTTCGGATATTGGCAAATCTGCCAGCATCATGCCAAGAAGTCCCCAAAAGAAGCCTTCGCCTGGGTACCCTTCTATACGATTCACTTCGGTCCCGTCGACAAGTAATATAAATGTGGGGGTATAATGTGGTTTACTGGTGAGCTCGACGCCCTCGGGAACCGGGTCGTTGATATCGTATCGCCAGAGCGGCGCGCGTTCGCCTTCGGCCGTTTTGTCATACTCGCTACCGACATCGCGGCTCCAGCGAGCGCACCACGGGCAGCCGTCTTCCTCTACCATCATTAGTCGAGTTTCCGACATAACCGACGTGGCCAATGTGGAAACAAGTAATAAAGTGATCACTTTTAGCAGACGCATCCCGCACCTTTCGAAAAATTGCTTTACACATACTTATATAGCAATATGATTATCCGAAATTTTGACCAAAAGGCAAGGAAAACACGCCATGGAGTTTGACATAAGCTACGGTGGGGCCGCGATCGCGGGCCTTTTATCCTTTTTCTCGCCGTGCATCCTGCCGATCGTGCCCTTTTATCTTTGCTACATGGCTGGCCTGTCGATTCAGGAGCTGAACGAAGAAGAGGAAATCGCAGCTGGTGCAAAGCGCCGCCTGATTTTGTCATCGATTTTCTTCGCGGCAGGCGTTGTCACAATTTTCGTCATGCTCGGACTCATCGCTACATCGCTGGGTCAGGCATTTCGTGTCTACAAGGATGAACTTTCCTGGGTTGCTGCGGCGATCCTGTTCGTATTCGGCCTGCACTTTCTGGGCATCTTTAAAATTGGCTTCCTCTATCGCGAGGCACGGATCGATTCTTCGGGCATCAAACCAGCCAGCTATGCAGGTTCCTATCTGATCGGCCTTGCTTTTGGTTTTGGCTGGACCCCATGCGTCGGCCCTGCCCTCGCTGCGATCCTTTACATGGCTTCACAAAGCGGCAGCTTGCAACAAGGTGCCGGATTGTTGTTCGTCTATGGCACGTTCATGACTGTACCGTTCATTGTCGCCGCGATATTCTCGGGTCCATTCCTGCGCTGGGTTCAGCGCAACCGGAAATATATGGGGCTTATAGAAAAGTTGATGGGGGCGTTCCTGATCGCTTTTGCAATCCTGATTGTGACCGGCGGCGTGGCCTATATCGCGCAATTCATGCTCGAACAATTTCCGAACCTGTTTACCTTCGGCTAATCTGAAAAGGAGCTATTATGCTTAAGAAACTCGTATTCCTATTCGCACTGACATTTGCGCCAGCCCTCTCCGCGGAGACTACTATGGGCGACGACGGGCTCCACAAGACCGAATGGATGCGCGACACATTCCGTGACATGGCTGAAGACCTTGAAGAGGCTACCGCTGAAGGCAAACGCTTCGCGGTGATCTTCGAGCAGCGTGGTTGCATCTACTGCACCAAAATGCACGAAGAGGTTTTTCCGGACCCTGAAGTTATGGCGATGATCGAAGATAACTATTTTGTCGTTCAGATGAATCTGTTCGGCGACGTTGAGGTAACGGATTTCGACGGGGAAGTTTTATCTGAAAAAGAGATGGCCTCGAAGTGGGGAATCGTCTTCACACCGACAATTATGTTCTTCGACGACAAGCTTCCGACAGAGGGAACAACCGCTGCCAGAGCCGCCGTAACGACCATGCCCGGTGCCTTCGGTAAGTTCACGACGTTGAATATGTTCCAATGGGTCCTCGAAAAGGGCTATGAAGGCGATGAGCATTTCCAAAAGTATCACGCCCGAATTATCGAGGAACGCCATAATAATTAAGGCAAAACCTTATATAAGTACTTGCTTATATTAGTGAAACATAATTATCGAAAATTCATTTATTTGAATTTATTGTTGCGTTATCCTTCGGCCGTCGGCTATCTTTTCTTGACCAAAGTCAAGAATCAAAATGACAAACGGTAATCATAAGGGAGGATTTTGCATGAAGCGCACAGCGTTTCTTATCATAGGAGCCACGGCCGCGTTCGCCGCTGTGGCCTCGGCCGACACCGTTGCCCCCGGCGACGTTGCATATGACGATTACGGCTCAGTTGCGGCATCGCTTACGGGCGTTGCAGGAGATGCGGCCAATGGCGAAAAAGTCATGGTCACCAAGTCACTTGGTAACTGTGTTGCTTGTCACCAGGTCAGCGTACTCGACTATGCGGCATTCCACGGCGAAATAGGCCCGTCACTCGACGGTGCTGGTGATCGCTGGACCGAAGAAGAACTTCGCGGGATCGTGGCAAACGCCAAGATGACCTTCGAGGGAACTCTGATGCCTGCAATGTACAAGGTATCCGGCTTCATTCGCCCAGGCGACTTCAAAGGCAAGTCAGTTCCAAACCCACCTTCGATCCTGACAGCTCAGCAGGTCGAGGACGTGGTCGCATTTTTGATGACAATCAAAGAATAACGACCCCTCAAGGGTCATCTAGACAAATCTAGGGAGACAATAATGAATTTTACGAGACGTGACGCTTTGGTCATTGGTGCAGGGGCATTTACTGCCGCTTTGCTGCCGATCCAAGCATTTGCTTCGCTCGCGGATGATGCGGAGGCGGCCTTCACAGGCGGCGCTGCAACAACTGACGGCGGCATCGAGCTCACAGCACCTGAAATCGCGGAAAACGGCAACACCGTTCCTGTGGCCGTTTCGGCTCCAGGCGCAGTATCGATCATCCTGATCGCAGCCGGCAACCCGAACCCTGATGTTGCGACATTCAACTTCGGCCCACTCTCCGGTTCGCAATCTGCATCCACACGTATCCGCCTCGCCGGAACGCAGGACGTAGTTGCAATCGCAAAAATGGCCGACGGCAGCTTCGCTCGCGCAGCTAGCACCGTGAAAGTTACAATCGGCGGCTGCGGCGGCTAAGGCATAGGAGAATAAAACAATGGCATCTGGTGTAAAACCACGCGTTAAAGTCCCTAAAACAGCTGCTGCTGGTGAAACTATCACCATCAAAACTCTGATCAGCCACAAGATGGAATCAGGTCAGCGTAAAGACAGCGACGGGAACCTTATTCCGCAATCGATCATCAACACGTTCACATGCGACTTTAACGGTCAAAACGTGATCAGCGTTGAACTTCATGGCGCGATTTCGACAAATCCGTACTTCCAGTTCGAAGCTACTGTCCCAGAATCCGGTGATTTCACATTCACTTGGAACGATGACGACGGTTCGACCTACACGGATACGAAATCTATCGCTGTTTCTTAATTTATGCAGAACTGGGGAGGAATAATTAAAATGAAAATCTCAAAACTGCATCCGATTATGCAACTGGCCACAGCCGCAACACTTGCGCTTGGTCTCGGGGTAGCGGCTCAGGCAGAAGAAGGCGCTAAGCTGATCGTAAATGGCGAAATCGAAATGGTCACACGCACGGCAGCGCCTGCGTATATTGACGGTCTCGATGAAATCATTTCCGGTTGGGAGTTCCGTTCTACCGAAACTCAAGCCTTGCAAATGGACGACTTCGACAACTCCGGCATGCTGGGTGTTGATAGCGCGCTTGAAGCGTGGAACAAAGTCCAAGGACCCGAGCAGAAATCCTGTGCAACATGTCACGGCGACGTTGAAAGCATGAAGGGTGTTCGCACCGTAATGCCTAAGTTCAACGAAGAAGCCAACGACCTGTGGACACTTGAGGACTACATCAACAACTGTCGCACGGAGCGTCAGAATGTCGAGGCATGGGGCTATACTGGTGGCTCAATGACAAACATGGCAGCTCTGATCGCCGTTCAATCGCGCGGCATGCCAATGAATGTAGCCATCGATGGTCCGGCAGCACCGTTCTGGGAAGCTGGCAAGGAACTCTATTACGCCCGTACAGGTGTTCTGGAACTTTCCTGCGCTTCTTGCCACGAGCAAAGCTACGGCCTGCACATTCGTGCGGATCACCTTTCTCAAGGTCAGATCAACGGTTTCCCGGCCTACCGCCTGAAAAACGCGAAGCTTAACGGCATCCACGCGCGCTTCAAAGGTTGTGTTCGTGACACCAAAGCCGAGACCTATAAACCGGGTGGCCCTGAGTTCCACGCACTGGAGCTATACGTAGCTTCGCGCGGAAACGGCCTAACGGTTGAGGGACCATCGGTTCGCAACTAATAATGTTCCGGCCCCGATTAACTTCGGGGCCGGACTTCCACTGCCCTCACAAATTCATCGTTATCAGGGGTCAACGTCAGCACGCTTAAACCTAGGCTTGCTCACCTTTACCCTTCAATAAATACTGGAGCATCCCATGATTTCCCGCCGCGACTTTCTTCAAGCCTCTGTGGCCGCTTCTGCAATTGTCGGTGCGTCCGGCGTTGGTAACTGGTCAAAACTGGCTGCCCAACAACGGCTGACACAGGACCAATTGCTTGATTTCGACACAACCGGCAATGTGACGTTGATCCACATCACCGACATCCACGCGCAGATGAAGCCGGTCTACTTCCGCGAGCCTGAAATCAACCTTGGTATTGGCGATGTGAACGGACTTCCGCCACATGTGACCGGCAAGGACTTCCTGAACCTGTTCAACATGGAAGCGGGAACGCCCGAAGCCTACGCCCTGACTTACGACGACTTTAGTTCGCTCGCCAAAGGATATGGCCGCATGGGTGGTCTGGATCGTGTGGCGACGGTTATCAACTCCATCCGCGCCGCCCGTCCCGGTGCGCTTTTGCTGGATGGTGGCGATACGTGGCAAGGTTCCTACACCGCGCAGATGACCAATGGTCAGGATATGGTTAACGTGATGAACGCGTTGAAGCCCGACGCGATGACCGCGCACTGGGAATTCACGCTGGGCATCGACCGTGTAACCGAGATCGTCGACAATGATCTGGACTTCCCCTTCCTTGGTGCAAATATTTTCGATACCGAATGGGACGAGCGCGCCTATGAACCTTACAAAATGTTCGACCGTGGTGGCGTAAAAATTGCCGTTATCGGCCAAGCCTTCCCATATATGCCAATCGCCAACCCCGGTTGGATGTTCCCGGGTCTGTCGTTTGGTGTACGTGAAGACAATATGGCGGAGCTGGTCGACGAAGTTCGTGGCTTGGGTGCCGAGCTGGTTGTTATGCTCTCGCACAACGGCTTTGATGTGGACCGCAAACTGGCGAGCCGTGTTGACGGCATCGATGTGATCCTGACAGGTCACACACATGACGCCCTGCCCGAGCCAGTTTTGGTTAACAACACCATGCTGATCGCGTCCGGTTCGAACGGCAAATTCGTGACCCGTCTTGATTTGGACGTGCGCGACGGCGAAGTTAAAGGCTTCAATCACAAACTTATCCCGATTTTCTCGGACGTGATCCAAGCCGATCCGATGATCGCCAAGCTGATTGACGAACAACGTGCCCCCTTTGAGGACCAGTTGCGCGAAGTTATCGGGAAAACCGACAGCCTTCTCTATCGTCGTGGCAACTTTAACGGCACTTGGGACGATTTGATCTGTAACGCCCTTATCGAAGAGCGTGAGGCCGACATTTCCCTGTCGCCTGGCTTCCGCTGGGGACCATCCCTGCTGCCGGGTGATGACATCACCCGCGAGGACATCTTCAACGCCACTGGCATGAGCTATCCAGCCGCCTACCGTTCGGAAATGACCGGCGATTTGATCCACACGATCATGGAAGACGTAGCTGACAACCTGTTCAACCCTGACCCTTATTACCAACAAGGTGGCGATATGGTGCGTGTCGGCGGCATGGGCTACTCGATCGATGTGACCAAGAAGCAAGGGGAGCGGATCACAAATATGACCATGCTCAACACCGGCGAGTTGGTCGAACCGTCGAAAACCTACGTCGTTGCGGGCTGGGCATCTGTGAATGAGGGAACCGAGGGACCTGCGATCTGGGATGTGATGGAAAGCTATATCAAACGCAAGGGCACCGTCTCGATTGATCCAAACCAATCAGTTAAAGTTACTGGAGCTTAAACAAGAATAGGAGGACCTGATGACCAATAAATCCGGCCCTTCCCGCCGCCAGTTCCTGACCACCAGCCTCGCTGCCGGTGGCGGGATGGCCGCCACTATCGCCCAAGCTGGCGACCCTGCCATCACCGAAGTACAACCGTGGGCGCAACACCTCGGAGAAGGGGTCGATCAGGCTGGTTACGGTATGCCCTCGCCGCATGAGGCGCATGTCTTGCGTAAAAGTGTGCCTTGGCTGACCGCTGAGGAAACCTCCTCGATCAATTTCACACCGCTGCATCAGCTCGACGGTATCATCACACCAAACGGGCTGGCCTTTGAGCGGCACCACAGCGGTGTCGCCGAAATAGACCCTGCAGAATACCGCCTGATGATAAACGGTCTGGTCGATCGTCCGATGGTTTTTACAATGGAAGACCTGATGCGGTTTCCGCGGCACAATAAGGTCTATTTTCTCGAATGCACCGCAAATTCGGGAATGGAGTGGCGTGGACCACAGCTGAACGGCGTACAGTTCACCCACGGAATGTTGCATAACGTCATGTACACGGGCGTTATGTTGAAAGATATTCTCGCCGAAGCGGGCGTGAAGACCGAAGGCAAATGGTTGCTGGCCGAAGGAGCGGATGCGGCAGGTCTTAGCCGCTCGATCCCGATGGAAAAGGCGCTGGACGATTGCATGATTGCGTTCAAAATGAACGGCGAGGCATTGCGTCCCGAACAGGGCTACCCCGCCCGTCTGGTTCTTCCGGGTTGGGAAGGCAACATGTGGATCAAGTGGATCCGGCGCCTAGAAGTAGGGGATCAGCCTTGGCACCACCGCGAAGAAACAGCGCGTTACACCGACCTTTTGGCCAGTGGAGATTCCAGACGGTTTACGTGGATGATGGACGCCAAGTCTGTTATTACCACCCCCTCGCCCCAGGCGCCGATCCTGCATGGAAAAGGCCCAACCGTCATCACCGGAATCGCTTGGTCGGGCCAAGGGATTATCCCGCGGGTGGATGTGACGCTTGACGGCGGCATCAACTGGCATAAGGCGCGGGTCGACGGCCCCAGCCTCGATAAGTCACTACATCGTTTCTATTTCGAGTTCGATTGGGATGGGAAACCGTTGCTATTGCAGTCCCGTGCACACGATACAACCGGCTACGTGCAGCCAACCAAAGACGCATTGCGCAAAATTCGCGGCGTGGTTTCGAACTACCATAATAACGGCATCCAGACTTGGGCGGTTAATAGCGATGGAGAGGTCGACAATGTCGAAATTTCTTAACCTGTTATTTGCAACGTGTCTGCTAACAACGCCTGTGCTCGCGGAGGGACTGGGGCGCATCGCAACTCCTGACGAAGTTGCTGCGTGGGACATCGACATTCGCCCCGATGGGCTAGGACTCCCGGAAGGTTCCGGCACGGTCATCGAAGGTGAAGGCATATTCGAGGAACAATGTGCGGCCTGTCACGGTGATTTTGGTGAGGGCGTAGACCGCTGGCCGCCTCTCGCTGGTGGTTTCGATACCCTGACCAGCGAGCGACCGCAAAAGACTATCGGCTCGTTCTGGCCATATCTGTCGACCGTCTGGGACTACATCAACCGCGCCATGCCCTTTGGTAACGCGCAATCGCTAACGGCGAACGAAGTATATGCGTTGACCGCATATCTGATGTATCTAAACGAAATCGTCGATGACGAGGACTTTGAGCTATCCAAGCAGAATTTCACCGAATTACCGCTAGGCAACGAACAGAACTTTTATCCGGATGATCGGGACACCACCGAATATCCTCTATTCACTGTCGCCTGTATGATTGAGTGTAAGGACAGCGTAGAAATCACCCATTATGCGAGCGGTAAAGACGTCACTCCAGAGTAGTCACAGCCGACGCTGCGCTGCTAGTTTGGTCATAGCTTCTTTCGTGTGATGTATTGCGGTTCGCGCGAACGAACGCATCACCATAATCTCGAAACCGTCGTTGATCGGGGTAATCACCGACATCATATGCGCAAACTCGGCACGCGCGGTCTGGCCTTGTTCCATTTGTTTCAAATCCAACGAGCATAAGCGAGCCATGACCTCCTCCGCATCAGCGCCGGACAGGCAAAACGTCAGCCAAGCATCGCTTTGGTCCGTAACTGCAGCTTTTCCACCTAGCGTTTTAGCCAAAACAACCGGATCAGCAGCCCCAAGCACGAACCATTGCCTGTGGCCTGCCCACAACACACGAACGGTCTTTGCTTCATTCGTCTTGCCAACCGCTGGCAACCCAATTCCGAACATCGACGACATAGCTTCGCTAACGGCTGAACCCTGATCCATAAACGGGGCTAATGAAATGATCGCCTCCGGCTGCAATGCTCTTAGCATCACGCCACCAATTTCGGTACTCAAACCGTCAAATTCATCCGTTGCCTGAAGTTTAAACTCACCCACGTAGCTTCCCTCCCTCCGGATCATGAAACTGTGGGGGGACGACTTCGCAAAGTGTATCCAAGTTCCGCAGTAAATCGACTGCCCGTATTGTCTCCCCGATCCGTGCACGTCCGCCTTTCAGCATAGCCAATCCGATCATCCCCTCCGTCGTTGGAGAGAAACAAACCGACGTCAAGTGTCCCTGCATGTTCTCGCGTTTTGGTTCGGCGTCAACATCAAGCAATATCGATCCGCCAAGAATCTGTCGTACCGCCCCTGCCGGTCTGATGCCAACCAGTTGTTCACGCATTGGGTCATGCAGGCCAGCACGTTGACTGGACACTTTGCCGACAAAATCTTTCTTGCTTGAAAGCATACCGCCCAATCCCAGATCACCTGCCGTCGCCCGACCGTCCATTTCGGCATGAGTCAGGAACCCCTTTTCGATACGCAATACGTTCAGGGCTTCCATACCGTAGGCACCTCCGTCCAGAGCCTCGGCACGGCTCACAAGCTCGCGCATAAGTGCGTCGCCATAGCGTGCCGGAACAGCGATTTCATAGGCTAGTTCGCCAGAAAACGATATCCGGAAAAGGCGCCCGGATATTTTGCCAAGAGTGACCTCGCCGCAGCCCATATACGGAAACTTTTCATCCGACACGTCATCAATAACTTCCGACAACAGCACCCGCGCCTTTGGCCCCGCGACGGCGATCTGCACCCATTGTTCTGTGACCGAAATTATCCGCACGTCCAGTTCCGGCCACAAGCATTGGGCACAAAACTCCAAATGCGACATGACCGGTCCCGCCGCACCGGTTGTTGTCGTGACCAGATACTGGTTCTGGCCAATACGCGCCACCGTCCCGTCATCCAACACGAACCCGTCTTCGCGCAACATCAAACCGTAGCGCACTTTCCCAACCTTCAAAGTCGAAATCATGTTGGTGTATATCCGGTCCAAAAAGGCAGCCGCATCTGGCCCCTGAACGTCGATCTTGCCGAGTGTGCTCACATCACAGACGCCAACAGTGCTGCGAACCAT
>DFBM01000016.1 GCA_002366645.1 Rhodobacterales bacterium UBA3080
TACTCTGGCACATGGATGGTGAACTTTGGCGACAACCGCGCTGACTGACGCAGTAACCGACGCTAACTCGACAGAAACTTCGCTCGAATTTCCGGATAACCGGCTGCTGATTGAATTATGCGGTGAGCTAAATTCGAATCTCTCAAAAATCGAGACTGCCACGGGGGTGGAGATCGCCCATCGTGGTAATGTCCTGTCGCTTTCCGGTGATGACGAGCAACGCAAGCATGCCGAAACAATCCTGCGCGCGATTTATTCCCGATTGGAACAGCGCCGTCCGTTAGAGGCCGGCGACGTGGATGCGGCGATCAGGATGCCGAACGAAGTGTTCGATGCTCCACGCGCCAGCGACCAGATCGAGATGTTTAAGGGCGACCACGTCGAAATCCGCACTCGTAAACGGATTGTCGAACCGCGCACGCCGACCCAGAAGGCCTATGTAAAAGCGCTATTCGACAATGAGTTGGTTTTCGGGCTTGGGCCTGCCGGAACGGGCAAAACCTATCTGGCGGTGGCAGCTGCGGTTTCAAATTACATCGAAGGCCATGTGGACCGGATTATTTTAAGTCGTCCTGCGGTGGAGGCTGGCGAGCGTTTAGGGTTTTTGCCGGGTGACATGAAGGAAAAAGTCGATCCATATATGCAACCGCTTTACGATGCGCTGAACGCATTTCTGCCTGCCAAACAGGTGTTGCGGATGATCGAGGATAAGCAGATCGAGATCGCGCCGCTTGCCTTTATGCGCGGCCGGACATTGTCCAATGCCTACGTTATTCTGGACGAGGCGCAGAACGCGACCACGATGCAGATGAAGATGTTCCTGACCCGTTTGGGCGAAGGTAGCCGCATGGTTATCACTGGCGATATGAGCCAGATAGATTTGCCTAAAGGCGTGCCCTCAGGTCTGGTCGAGGCTGAACGCATTTTGCGAAATGTCAAAGGTATCGGGTTTACCCGTTTCACCTCGGTTGACGTTGTGCGCCATCCAATGGTCGGGCGGATAATTGATGCATATGACGCTGCGGCCAAACGGGATGCCTAACATTGTCGACATAATTATCGAGGACGACCGTTGGGACGATCTGGATATGGAAGAACTGAGCGTGCAGGCTGTGAGGGTCGCCTTGCAGGCAGCGGGGACAGGAACCGACGGTTATGAAGTTTGTGTGATGGGCTGCAATGATGCCCGTATTGCCGAGTTGAACAGCGAGTTCCGTGAAAAACCGGCAGCAACAAACGTTCTGTCATGGCCAGCGTTTGAACTGGCACCGGCGACAGAGGGTGGGCAACCCATTGCGCCGCCAAAACCGACCGGCCCCGAAGAAAGCCTTGGTGACATTGCGATCTCGTTCGAGACTTGTCAGCGCGAGGCAGGCGAAAAAGGTATAGAGATGTCGGCTCATGTCACACATTTGATCGTTCATGGATGCCTGCATTTACTTGGTTACGACCATGAAACCGACAAAGATGCCACAGTTATGGAGAATTTGGAGATCAAAGCCCTTGCCAGCATGGGGTTGGACAACCCATATTGAACAGACGGGCACAGCGGGTTGCCTACTAACGGAATTAAGGAGCCATGGGCGACACCAACGACGGGTCTTCTATCGCAGCGCAGAGCGCGCATGCTGACCTCGAAACTCCAACCCCGCGTGCGGGATTGTGGGGCCGATTGACGGGGCAAAAACCCGCAGTAACTTCTGAAAATAACGGTGAAACTGATCTGGATATGGCGTCCCCCGCGATAGCCCCGGATGATCTGTTGGTGAACATCCGGAAAATGCACGGCTTGCGAGTCGAGGATGTCGCAATTCCAACCGCAGATGTTGCCTCGGTTTCCGTTGACGCGACTTTGGAAGAAGTTGTGGCGGCCTTTAAGCATTCGACCAATAGCCGTTTGCCGGTTTATTCCGAGACTTTGGATAACCCGCTTGGGCTGGTTCACCTGAAAGATGTCGCATTGAAACATGGTTTCGGCGCGAAGGAATCTTTCGACCTGAGGGCCATACTCCGGCCATTGATATTTGTTCCACCCTCCATGCCGTTGAGCGTTCTATTGCAAAAAATGCAAAGCGAGCGGATGCATATGGCGTTGGTGATTGACGAATATGGCGGGGTCGAAGGGCTGGTGACGCTCGAGGATCTGATCGAAGAGATTGTCGGCGAGATCGAGGACGAGCACGACAAGGAAGAAGCGCAGCTTTGGACGGAGGAGGCTCCGTCTGTCTATGTCGCTCAGGCGCGTGCGCCATTGGAGGAGTTCGAGGAAGTTGCCGGTGTGGATCTGTTGCCGGACGATCTGGATGAAGAAGTCGAAACGCTTGGCGGGTTGGTCTTTATGCTAATCGGCCGTGTGCCATCGCGCGGTGAGTGTATCCGCGATGCGAACGGAAACGAATTCGAGGTTATCGATGCCGACGCCCGCCGGATCAAAAGCCTGCGCGTTCGTTTGAAAGCTAGCCAGGCGGCGGAATAGGCCGCGTGAATTTCCCTGACCGAATTGGTGGATTGACGGGCTGGCGCCAGCTCTTGTTGGCGGTTGCTACGGGTGCTGTCATGGGGTTGGCGCAAGCGCCGTGGTCGCTGCCGCTGGTGTTCATCTTAGCCTTGCCTGTTATTTACTGGCTGCACGCTGGCGCGCTCTCGGCACGTCGCGCGGCGTTGCTCGGTTGGCTCGTTGGCGTTGGGTATTTTGGCCTGACACTGGCGTGGATAGTCGAGCCCTTTTGGGTCGACATCGCCCGCCACGGATGGATGGCTCCGTTTGCGTTGTTCTTTATGGCGGCAGGGCTTGCCTCGTTCTGGGCGCTGGCCTTTGGATTGGCCGCGCGGCAACGAGCAATGGCTTTGGTGGTGCTATGGACCCTCGTTGAAATGGCGCGGTCCTATGTTTTTACCGGCTTCCCGTGGGGGCTGATCGGCTATGGCTGGGTGGAAACCCCGACAATTCAGACTGCATCCCTTGTCGGGGTGCATGGCTTGGGGTTCTTTACCTTAACCGCGATGGCTTTGCTGTCGCGTGCGAAGTTGGTGCCGCTTGTATCAGCCGCCGGTATCTTGGCGGTGATGTGGGGTTTTGGCACTTATCGCCTGTCGCAACATATGCAGCCACGCGCAGATGATTTTACGGTGCGTATCGTGCAGCCCAATGTTGAGCAGAAGCTTAAGTGGCTGCCCGAGTTTCAGAACATGTTTTTCCAGCGTTTGAAATCGTTGAGTTCAGGCGAGAAACCGATGGGCGTTGTCATCTGGCCCGAGGCCGCTATACCGTTCTTTCCGCGCGAACGCCCCGATCTTCTGCAGGAAATTTCCATCGCGGCACAAGGCTCAGAGGTTATTCTTGGGGCGCGACGGCGTGATGCGTCCGGAAACTGGTTTAATCAACTGGTGCTGCTGGATGGCGACGGTGTTTTGACCGAAAACTACGACAAACATCATTTGGTGCCGTTTGGCGAATATGTGCCGCTTAGCGGGCTTCTGTCGGCGGTCGGGCTTTCAGCGTTGACCGGCAATGGTTTTACGGCCGGTGACGGGCCGAAGGTGATGAGGCTGGGCGATACGCCGCCGTTTCTGCCGCTGATTTGTTACGAGGCAATTTTTCCACAACACGCCAAAGTTTCCGGCGAGCGTCCCGACTGGATTGTGCAGATCACCAACGACGCGTGGTTTGGCCAGTTTAGCGGCCCGTATCAACACCTCGCGCAGTCTCGTGTGAGGGCGATCGAGCAGGGGCTACCCTTGGCTCGTTCCGCGAATACAGGTGTGTCAGCGATGGTTGACCCGTACGGGCGGATCGTAGGTTCGGTGCCGCTAAACAAGATAGGATTCGTCGATGTCGGGCTGCCGGCACCTTTACCGGCGACTGTGTATTCGCGGCTTGGGGATTGGCCGGTGCTGGCAATGTTGCTGGCGTTAATATTTCTTCAACTTTTTGCCGGTAAAAGGCGGCAATCCTGAAAATCCTGTATATATTCGGATTACTGCATCGTGTGCGTCTATAAAGCAGCATCAGGGCATTGACGTCACGACTTAGCTTCATTTAGAGAAACGTACCCGCTAGCACCTTGCGATGGAGGCCACTTTGGCTCGACAAAATTATATGTTTACTTCGGAATCTGTTTCCGAAGGCCACCCCGATAAACTTTGCGACCGGATTTCCGATGCGGTCCTTGATGCCTTTTTGGCTGAAGACCCTGAAGCCCGGGTAGCGTGCGAAACTTTCGCGACCACAGACCGTGTTGTGGTAGGTGGCGAGGTTCGCGGCACGCAGCATGTTATTGATAGTGTCGAAGAAATCGCACGGGCATGTGTTAAAGATATCGGATACGAGCAGGAAGGGTTTCATTGGGAAACCTTCAAGATGAATAACTACCTGCACGAGCAGTCGAAAGACATTGCGCAAGGTGTGGATTCAGCAGATGACAAAGACGAGGGTGCAGGCGATCAGGGTATCATGTTCGGCTATGCTGTCGATGAAACTCCCGAGTTGATGCCGGCCCCGATCCATTATGCCCACTCGATTTTGGCGCGTTTGGCCGAGGTTCGCAAAAGCGGTGCGGAGCCGTCCTTGGGTCCGGATGCCAAAACCCAGCTGTCGCTGCGGTTCGAAAATGGCAAACCGGTTTCGGCTGCCTCGATTGTCCTATCGACGCAGCATATGGACGAAAAGATGACGTCTGGCGATGTGCGCGACGTTGTTGAACCCTATATTCGCGATATTCTTCCCAAAAGCTGGATTAATTCGGAAACCGAATGGCATGTGAATCCCACAGGCAAGTTCGTGATCGGTGGGCCCGACGGTGACGCAGGGCTGACTGGCCGCAAGATTATCGTCGATACATATGGTGGTGCATCCCCTCACGGTGGCGGCGCGTTTTCGGGCAAGGATCCGACCAAGGTTGACCGCTCCGCCGCATATGCAGCGCGTTATCTGGCGAAAAACGTTGTGGCCTCCGGCATGGCGACGCGCTGTGTTATCCAGCTTTCCTACGCGATTGGCGTGGCTAAACCATTGTCGATTTACGCAGATACTTACGGCACCGGCACTGTCCATGAAACCGAGATTGAACGGGCTGTGGCTGAAGTCATGGACCTGACACCGCGCGGTATTCGCGAGCACCTTGGCCTGAACAAGCCAATCTATCAACGCACAGCGGCTTACGGTCACTTCGGGCGTGCGCCGGAAGCCGATGGTGGTTTTAGCTGGGAAAAGATCAATTTGGTCGACGCATTGAAGCGCGCCGTTTAAGCCAGCGCATGTCCAAAGAGCCGAACATCAAACCTGCAGATGCGCCGCGCCGGAATTTCTATGGCCGGCGGCGCGGCAAGGCCTTGCGTAAAAACCAGATAAAGCATCTGGATTCGACGCTAGGTGCGATCTCGCCGAAAAACGTTTCGTTGGAGGATAATCCCGACCGCACACCAATTGATCTTGGTGAGGCGTTTGGAAACAACAACCCTGTGTGGCTGGAAATTGGCTTTGGCGGGGGCGAACATCTGCTGCATATGGCGAAAACCTATCCGGAAGCCAATCTTCTTGGCGTTGAGGCGTTCCTGAATGGCGTCGCTAAGCTGGTTCCGCTGGTTGCCGAACACGGTTTGACGAATGTCAGAGTGCATCTGGGTGATGCGCGCGACTTGCTGGAGGTGTTGCCGGATGCCTCGCTCGAAAAGGTGTTTTTGCTATATCCCGATCCGTGGCATAAAACGCGGCATCACGGGCGGCGGTTTGTGAATGTCGAAAACCTCGATAATATCGCGCGAGTTCTTAAGCCGGGCGGAATTTTCCGTGTCGCGACCGACATCGAAAATTATGTCCATCATACGCTTGAACGCATCATCCCGCGGAATGATTTCGAGTGGCTGGCCGAGGGCCCCGAAGACTGGCGGCAACCTTGGTCCGACTGGACTCGTACACGGTACGAAGCCAAGGCGATCCGTGAAGGACGCACACCGCATTACCTGACTTTTCAGAAATCCTAGGCAAAATCTGCGCGGTTGATACAGGTCAATGCAATTTGTTCCATTTATATGCTTTGTAAACGAAACTGCATATGAAGGGACATCCCATGAAAAAAATAGCTGAACGCGAAAAGCAACTTAAGGCCCGCCTCGAAGAGTTGATGGCGCACCTTAAGAAAATTGACTCCGAGTTGGACGAACCCGCAGACAAGGATGTCGAGGAGCGGGCGGTCGAGCGCGAAGGTGACGAAGTTCTCGAAGTGATGGGTCAGGTGGAACTGCAAGAAGTTCGCGTGATCGAAGCTGCATTGAAGCGCATTGAAGACGGAGAGTATGGCATCTGCGTAGATTGCGGTGACACAATTTCCGAAGAGCGACTCGATGTATTACCAGCAACCCCGAAGTGCCAGAAATGCGCCTCGTAAACAAATATTGAAAGGACAAGTTATGCCTTTTGAAGATCTGAAAGCCCGGATGGCTTTGTTACTTGAACAAATGGTTCATAGACCCGAGGATATGCACGAGTTGCAGGAAACCTTGCGGGAGGAATTGGCCGAGTTGAGGGATTCCGGCTTGCCGGTCCCCCGCGATCTTGTGCTCCTTGAGGAGAAACTCGAAGCTCTATTGAATTTGCCCACGAAGGGCAAATGAGCCATTCTTCGGGCGAGGCTGGCCTTTCACGCGTAATCAGCCTACCGCTGCTTGTTCTATATGGCTTGGGTGTCACGATTGGTGCCGGTATATATGTACTTGTCGGCGAAACCGCAGCACAGGCCGGATACTACGCTCCGCTTTCGTTTGTCTTTGCGTCGATTGTGATGGCATTTAGCGCTGGCAGCTTTTCAGAGTTAAGTGTGCGTTTTCCGCAAAGCACTGGTGAGGCGATCTATGTTAGTGAAGGATTAAGGTCTCAGGGCTTGTCACTGCTAACTGGTGGTATCGTTCTGCTGTCGGCAACGGTTGCCGCTGCAACGATCACGTTGGGCGGGGCAGGGTATGTACTTGATTTGATCGGATTGCCCCGCGAGGTCGTTATTGTCGCCATTGTTGTGTTTATGGGGGCAATGGCGGCGTGGGGTGTAAAGGAATCCGTAGTTTTCGCGGCAATATTTACCGTTCTCGAAATCCTCGGGTTATTGGTAATTATAGTTGCAGGTTTCTGGGCGCAGCCGGATTTGATTTCGCGCCTGCCCGAGGTCATCCCGCCTATTGGTGATACCGCCGCGCTGACCGCAATTTTCACAACCAGTCTAATCGCGTTCTTTGCATTTATCGGTTTTGACGACGTCGTTAATCTTGTTGAGGAAACGAAAAACCCAGCGAGGACGATGCCGCTCGCCATTATGATAACGTTGGTCGTGGCTACTTTACTATATTTTTCGGTGACGACGGTGGCGGTCTTAAGTGTGCCGTTGGAAGATCTAGCGGCCTCTCAAGCACCAATCGGGTTGTTATATTCTCACCTGACCGGCAGTTCGCCGGTGATTATATCATGGATTGCGATTGTCGCGACGCTGAACGGAATTGTGGTCCAGATCGTTATGGCCTCGCGGGTGCTGTATGGTTTGGGGAGCAAGGGCAGCCTTCCAGCGTTCTTTGCCCGTATCAATCCGCGAACACATACCCCCGTCGTTTCGACGTGTATTGTGACCGCTGTTATCCTTGCGCTGGCGCTGTTTTTCCCAATTGGAACTTTGGCGGAAACCACAACCCAGTTCATTTTGGTTGTGTTTACGCTGGTGAATCTGTCTCTGGTGATGTTGAAAATTCGCAAAGTGCCGGCGCCGGAAGGGGCTTACACCGTTGGCCTTTGGGTTCCTGTCGGAGGTACGATTGCCTGTCTGTTATTGCTGATTGGACCTTGGTTGTTGTGATGGTCACGAGAAAATTACACATTCAATTATTGTAATATGAAAAATCAACCTATATAACACTCAACAGAGTTTTTTAGGAGATATCCGATGACACCCGAAGTAAAAGCATTTTTCGACGATGCAACCAATACGATCTCGTTTGTGGTCAAAGACCCGGACAGTTCAAGCGTTGCAATCATCGACTCGGTTCTGGATTTCGATTTCGCATCCGGCCGCACCGATACAGCATCCGCTGACGAAGTAATCGCTTACGTCAAAGAAAACGACTTGAAAGTCGAGTGGATTTTGGAATCCCACGTTCACGCTGACCACCTGTCGGCGGCGCCGTATATCCAGCAGCAAGTCGGCGGCAAAATCGGCATCGGCGGCAACATCACAGTTGTTCAAGACACATTCGGTAAAGTCTTTAACGAAGGCACCGAGTTCCAGCGCGATGGCTCGCAGTTCGATAAACTATTCGTCGACGGCGATAAAATCGAAATTGGCGGCTTGAAAGTCGACGTGATGCATACACCCGGTCACACACCTGCTTGTATGACGTATGTTGTCGAGGACTCAGCATTCGTAGGTGATACGATGTTTATGCCAGATTTCGGCACCGCGCGTTGTGACTTCCCGGGTGGTTCCGCCGAAGATCTATACGCTTCGATCCAGAAAATCCTGTCATTGCCTGATGAAACACGGATTTTCGTAGGTCACGATTATAAGGCGCCGGGCCGCGATGAATTCGCATGGGAAACTTCTGTGGCTGAACAAAAAGCAGCCAATATCCATGTAGGTGTGGATAAAGATGCAGATGATTTCATCAAAATGCGCAGCGAACGTGACGCACAATTGTCGATGCCAAAACTGATCGTTCCATCGATCCAGATCAACATGCGTGCAGGTCAAATGCCTGAAGCCGAAGAGAACGGCCAAGTGTATCTGAAAGTTCCAGTGAATGCCCTCTAACAATTAGGACATTGCATCAATTCCTCCGCTCCGGTTTAATCGCCGGAGCGGGTGTTATTTAAAGAGGCAAGATCGATGCAGATCTACAAAGTTACAGATAACTACAGTGTTGCTAGCCAAATCTCGGCCAGCGACGTTGCACTAATCAAAGCAGCCGGTTTCAAATCCATTATGTGCAATCGCCCTGACGGTGAAGAGTTTGGCCAACCAAGCGCCGAAATTATCCGGCAAGCTGCAAAAGACCACGACATCAAGTTTTTTCACGTCCCTATGGGACGTACCGGCATAAGTGCCGAGCTGCTCGCGGATTTTCGCGACGTTGTGAATGGCGAGAACGATCCGGTTTTTGCCTACTGCCGAACAGGCAACCGCTGCGGATTGTTATGGAACGCTTCGCAGTCCTGATACAAAATGTAAATTCCGCTGTCCGCTGGGCAGGCGACGAAAGGAAGCTTGGCCATGCTAAAGCGCTATTTTCCTATTCTGGATTGGTCTGCGAGTTATAATCGCGACACCCTGACAAACGACCTGGTAGCTGCGGTGATCGTAACGATCATGCTGATCCCGCAGTCGTTGGCATACGCCCTGCTGGCGGGGTTGCCGGCCGAAGTGGGGCTTTATGCTTCGATTGCGCCGCTGGTGATCTACGCGATCTTTGGCACATCACGCACTTTGGCGGTTGGCCCTGTGGCGGTGGCATCTTTGATGACAGCCGCAGCGGTGGGCGAACTTGCCTCGCAAGGTACGCCTGAATACTACGCGGCAGCGATCGCTCTGGCCTTTATTTCGGGTCTGATGCTGATGGTAATGGGGTTCTTGCGGCTCGGCTTCCTAGCTAATTTTTTGTCTCACCCCGTGATTTCGGGTTTTATTACGGCCTCGGCTATCATTATCGCGACCAGCCAGTTGAAACATATTTTCGGCGTTAATGCCGAAGGACATAATCTGTTCGAGTTGGTGGTTTCGCTGGCTGGGCATGCCTCCCAAATTAACCCGTTCACGCTGGCGATAGGTGTATTCGCTACGGCCTTCCTGTTCTGGGTGCGAGGAAATCTAAAGCCGATGCTGCGTAAATTTGGCCTCGGTCCGAGGCTGTCCGAAGTTATCGCAAAAACGGGACCGGTCGCGGCTGTCGCGGCGACCACTGCTGTTGCCTGGGGTTTTGCACTTGATGCGCAAGGTGTGAAGGTTATCGGCGAGATACCGTCTCGTCTGCCAGTTCCGACAATGCCAGCCTTCGATCTGGAGCTTTGGAGTGCGATTGCCGTGCCCGCGTTGCTGATTTCGATTGTAGGTTATGTTGAAACCATTTCAGTTGCCCAGACCTTGGCCGCTAAGCGGCGTCAACGCATCGATCCTGATCAGGAGCTGGTTGCGCTTGGTGCGGCCAACGTTGGTTCGGCTGTTTCCGGCGGCTTCCCTGTTACCGGTGGCTTCTCGCGCTCGGTCGTGAACTTCGACGCGGGCGCGCAAACTCCTGCGGCAGGGGCATTCACAGCGGTTGGTATCGCGATGGCCGCTCTGTTCCTGACGCCATTGCTGCACTATCTGCCCAAAGCGACGTTGGCGGCGACTATTATCGTGGCTGTTCTCTCGCTGATCGACCTCGACGCGATAAAGCGGACGTGGACTTATTCCAAGTCTGATTTTGCGGCGATGATGGCGACGATCCTTACAACCCTGACCTTCGGTGTCGAGATGGGCATCACTGCGGGCGTCGGCCTGTCGCTGTTCCTCCACCTGTACCGCTCGTCACGTCCACATTCGGCCGTTGTTGGTCAAGTTCCCGGAACCGAGCATTTCCGCAATGTGAACCGGCACGAGGTTGTTGTGACGCCCGAAGTTCTGTCGGTCCGTATCGACGAGAGCCTGTATTTCGCGAACGCGCGTTTTCTTGAGGACCGGATCAATGATGCGGTCGCGCTGGATCCGAATATCGAGCATGTGATCCTGATGTGTTCAGCGGTCAACTTCATCGACGCCTCCGCACTGGAAAGCCTTGAGGCGATCAATGAGCGCCTGCATGATGCAAATGTGATGTTGCACCTGTCCGAGGTCAAAGGGCCGGTTATGGACCGCCTGAAACGCTCGCATTTCCTCGAAGATCTGTCGGGTCGCGTTTACCTGACCCAATACGACGCTGTGCGCACGATCAGCCCGCACGCCGCCGCCAAAGCGATGAACATGCCTAGGCAGTAAGGCCTTCGGGTTCCGGTAGGCTCGCCGCACGGCAACAAGCCGTTACGGTGTTGGCTAGCAGGCAGGCGATCGTCATCGGGCCAACACCCCCCGGTACTGGCGTAATTGCGCCTGCGATCGCCGCGGCGCTATCAAAATCCACGTCGCCAACCAGCTTCATCTTGCCTTCGCCCTTTTCAGGGGCGGGAATGCGGTTGATACCAACATCGATAATGGTCGCGCCGGGTTTAACCCACTCGCCGGTGATCATTTCGGGACGGCCGACGGCGGCAACCAGTATGTCTGCCTGACGGCAGAGCGCTTCGATATCCTTGGTGCGCGAATGTGCAATCGTCACGGTGCAACTGTCTTGCAACAGCAACTGCGCCATAGGTTTTCCGACGATATTCGAGCGCCCGACAACAACCGCATTCATCCCTGAAAGCGATCCGTGCTTGTCGCGCAGCATCATCAAGCAGCCAAGCGGTGTGCAAGGCACCATGCTTTTTTGACCGGTTGCCAAAAGGCCAACATTGGAAATATGGAACCCGTCCACGTCCTTAGCGGGCGCAATCGAATTAATAACCAGATCTTCGTTTAAATGCTTGGGCAGCGGTAGCTGGCACAAAATCCCGTGTACTGCCGGATCGTTATTCAACTGATCAATCAACGCTAACAGATCCGCCTCCGAGGTATCGGGATCGAGTTTGTGTTCATAGGAATTCATCCCGCACTCGACGGTTTGTTTGCCTTTGTTGCGTACATAAACTTCGCTGGCCGGATCCTCGCCGACGAGAATAACTGCAAGGCCGGGGGTGATGCCGTGCTCTGCTTTCAGTCTGGCGACATGTTCGGCGACTTTCGCGCGAACCGTGGCGGCGAAGGCTTTGCCGTCGATAATATCTGCGGTCATGATCTACTCCTCGATTTGCAGACGCTTTTAGAACAAACCTTCGATCTGTCCATCCCCGTTGAGCATAATAGATTCTGCCGACGGTTTTCGGGGTAGGCCCGGCATGGACATTATTTCGCCGCAGATCACGACGATAAACCCAGCGCCAGCGCTCAAACGCACCTCGCGTACCGGCACAGAGTGACCTGTTGGCGCTCCACGCAAGTCCGGATCTGTCGAGAAACTATACTGTGTTTTCGCCATACAGATTGGCAAATGCCCAAATCCGGCTTCTTCCCACACGCGCAGTTGAGCACGAATTTTTTTGTCTGCCATGACTTCGTCAGCGCGGTAAATGCGCTTGGCGATTGTTTCGATTTTCTCGAACAGAGGCATGTCGTCAGGATAAAGCGGGGCAAACTGTGCCGCGCCGCTTTCGGCGATCTGCGCAACGCGCGTCGCCAGATCAATAGCACCGGCCGAGCCGTGTTCCCAATGCTTGCTCAGAATTGCTTCTGATCCGTGCTGACGGACATATTCCGAAATGGCTTCGACCTCTGCATCTGTATCCGTAACAAAATGGTTTATCGCGACCACAACCGGCACACCAAAGCATTTCAGGTTCTCTATATGGCGACCCAAATTCGGCGCGCCGTCCAGCACTGCCTGAACGTTTTCAGTGCCCAGATCCGCCCGTGCGACGCCGCCGTTCATCTTCATGGCGCGAACCGTAGCGACCAGAACAACCACATCCGGTGTAATTCCGGCCTTGCGGCATTTGATGTTCATGAATTTCTCGGCCCCTAGATCGGCACCAAAACCCGCCTCCGTCACGACAAAATCCGCCAGCTTCAGGGCTGTTTTCGTTGCCACAACCGAGTTGCAACCATGTGCGATATTGGCGAACGGGCCGCCATGCACAAAGGCCGGATTGTTCTCCAGCGTCTGTACTAGATTGGGTTGCATCGCTTGTTGCAGCAGTACCGTCATCGCCCCGTCGGCTTTCAGATCCCGGCAGTAGATAGGCGAGCGATCTCTCCGATATGCCACGATAATGTCGCCAAGCCGCTGTTCGAGATCCTTCAGATCATTCGACAAACAAAGAATGGCCATAACTTCCGACGCCACGGTTATGTCAAATCCGGTCTGGCGCGGGAAGCCGTTGGAAACACCGCCAAGCGACGTAACTGTATCGCGAAGCGCGCGGTCGTTCATGTCCATCACGCGTTTCCAAGACACACGCCGTTCGTCAATTTCCAGCTCGTTGCCCCAGTAGATGTGATTGTCGATCATCGCCGCCAGCAAGTTGTGTGCGCTGGTAATCGCATGGAAGTCACCGGTGAAATGCAGGTTCATCTCTTCCATAGGCACCACTTGAGCGTATCCACCACCCGCAGCCCCACCCTTCATGCCAAAACATGGCCCAAGCGAAGCCTCGCGAATGCAGATTGCCGCCTTTTTACCGATCGCGTTCAACCCGTCACCTAGGCCTACCGTGGTGGTCGTTTTACCCTCACCCGCAGGGGTGGGATTGATCGCAGTTACAAGGATCAGCTTGCCATCGTTTTTGTCTGCCTGCGCCGCAATAAACTCCGCCGAAACCTTAGCCTTATCATGTCCAAACGGCAGCAAATCGGCTGTTGGGATATCAAGGATTGCGCCAATTTCCTGAATTGGCTTTTTGTTTGCTTCGCGTGCAATTTCGATGTCGGTTTTATAACCCATGACTGATCCCTCTACGGACGGCTGTTGTTTCTCCTGACTGTAAGGAGCGAACCTGCCCCTTGGCGAGGTCTATTTCGACACCGCATAGCAATACTGCGACAAAATTGCACAAATTGTGTGCCAATGTATACTTTGACGGCTAGGCAATAAAAAAGGGCGACCGAAGCCGCCCTTGAAACCTGTGATTAATGTAAACGCCTTAGCTCGGCTGAGGGGCCATGCCGTCGTCACCTTTGGGCTTTCCGGCCTTAGGAATAGCCGTGACGCTGGCAGAACCATCGCCACTGTCGGACGGCGTGTCGTCGTCGTCGGAATAAGGTGTTTCGCCGGCGACAACACGCACGATTTCTTCACCTGTCAGCGTTTCGTATTCCAACAAACCCTTCGCCAGAAGTGTGAACTTGTCGGACTGGTCTGTCAGAATTTCGAACGCACTATCGTAGGCTTCGTCGATAAGACGTTTGACTTCGGATTCTACCAGCTCTTTCGACTTTGCCGAAAGCGAGAAGCCACCGGCGCTACCGCTTGAATAACCCTCGTGGGCTTCGGAGTAATCAATGTTACCGACCACATCGGACATACCCCAGCGCATCACCATCGCCCGCGCCAGTTGTGAGGCCTGCTGGATATCGCCCGCAGGTCCGTTGCTCACATGATCGGCGCCGAATTTGATGATCTCCGCAGCTTTACCTGCCATGGTCATCGCCAACTTTTGCTCGCATTCGATTTTGTGCCAGTTGAGGCGATCAACTTCGGGCAACGAAACCACCATACCCAAGGCACCACCGCGCGGAATGATAGTCGCCTTATAAACCGGATCACACTCTTCCAGCGCCATGCCGACGATTGCGTGGCCTGCTTCGTGGTAGGCTGTTTTCTCTTTCTGGTCCGCCGTGATCACCATGGAACGCCGTTCGGTACCCATCATGATTTTATCCTTTGCGGCTTCAAAATCTTCCATAGTCACGACCCGTTTTCCAGTCCGCGCAGCCATCAATGCAGCCTCGTTAACCAGATTAGCGAGGTCGGCGCCCGACATCCCTGGCGCACCGCGTGCAATGATCCGCAGGTCCACATCGGGGCCTAGCGGAACTTTACGGGCGTGGACTTCCAGAATCTTCTGTCGGCCCTTGATATCGGGGTTGGATACATGAATTTCGCGGTCAAAACGACCCGGGCGACGAAGGGCAGGGTCGAGAACGTCGGCGCGGTTGGTCGCGGCCAGAAGGATCACACCCTCGTTTGATTCAAAGCCGTCCATTTCAACCAGCAACTGGTTCAACGTCTGCTCGCGCTCGTCATTGCCACCGCCGTAGCCGGAGCCACGATGCCGGCCAACGGCGTCGATTTCGTCGATGAATACGATACAAGGCGCATTCTTCTTCGCTTGCTCAAACATATCGCGCACACGGCTGGCACCAACACCAACGAACATTTCCACAAAATCCGAACCGGAGATCGAGAAGAATGGCACCTCGGCCTCGCCAGCAATCGCACGCGCCAGCAAAGTTTTACCCGTGCCCGGAGGACCAACAAGCAACGCCCCTTTAGGGATTTTACCGCCAAGGCGGCTGAACTTTTGGGGGTCGCGCAGGAACGAAACGATTTCTTCCAGTTCCTCTTTGGCCTCGTCGATGCCGGCAACATCATCAAACGTGACCTTGCCCTGCTTTTCGGTCAGCATCTTGGCCTTGGACTTGCCAAAGCTCATCGCACCACCTTTACCGCCGCCTTGCATACGGTTCATGAAGAACACCCAGACGCCGATTAGCAGGATGAACGGCAGCCACACGCCGAGCATCGACATCAGGCCTGATTGCTCTTGCGGGGCAGCTTCGATGGCCACGCCGGCATCCCTTAGAATTGGCAGAATTTCGGAGTCACGCGGCTGAATGGTCGTATAGCTGTTGGAGCCGCTGCGGACATAAATATTTTCGCCGTCGAGGGTTACAGAGTCAACCTGCCCGCCTTCAACGCTATCGAGAAATTCCGAAAACGAGATTTCGTTTGAACTTGTTGTTGATGATCCACCATTAAAAATGTTGAACAATGCGATCATTAACAGGAACAGAATAACCCAAAACGCGATGTTTTTATTGTTGCCCACAGTAATCTCTCCCACTCGGTAGACGAAATGCGCGCGCTAACGACTCGGTCAGCGCAGTTGGATGTAACATAGGTTCTGAATCTCAGCTTTCAACGTGTCATTAGAGACTTGTGTAGACCTTTTTTACCTTCTTTTAACGTTATTGACCATCCATTAGCCAATCCCGCCATTGGGGCGGCGATCAGCGTGTTGTTTGCCCAGACGGCGGCACTTGCCAAAAGCACCTCTCGCGCATGGCCGGTTTCGCGCCAATTCTCGCACAACTTCAAACCGCTTTCGCCGAGTGTCGCGATCCGGTCCGCATCTCCTTCGCCACGTGCCGTCACAATCCAACGATGATCCCAAACGTCAGTTAACAAAGCGGGCGCTTCAACCCTCGCCGGTTCACGTCGTACAACAATACTGCCCGAGTGTGAACGAATGATGCAGCCGTGCAGGGTTTGCCCATTTTCCAACGCGCTACCCAGTAGGTTTCGCAAGCTGTCGAACCGTGGGCGATACGGAGCGCCGCTTATCCATTGCAGCGATGCGGCTAGCAAGCGGAAACGGATTTCGTCAGGAGCGGCATTGAAAACCGGTGCATTGATCCGGACCTCTCCGGCATCGCTGACCTCGACACACGCATCCGCAAGCGCAGCCGTCGCATATTCCAACGCAACGCGTGCGTCTCGCATCCGGCCGGCTGTAGCGGCCATCCCTTTTGCATCAATGCCGAGACTACCGAGAACTTCCAGCGCTTGGCGTGCCTTGACGCGATTGTACTTCGGATCTTCGTTCGATGGGTCGTCAATCCAGTCGATCCCTTCAGCTGACAAATATTCCCGTAAATCACCACGCCGTGCATGTAGCAAAGGCCGGACCCAAGTTAAGGGTCCGTCTACGCGCCGTGCCGCCATTCCCGACAATCCGTCGACGCCAGATCCGCGCGCAAGTCGCAAAAGCACCGTCTCGGCTTGGTCGTCCATCGTGTGACCAAGGGCGACGTGGCGTATGTTCTGTTCACTGGCCCAGCCGGAAATCAACCGGATCCGCGCACGCCGCGCTTCGTCTTGAAGGTTGCCCGAACGGTCCCAGTTTTCCCATTTAACCGTGGTGTGGGGAACGCCGATGCTTCTACAAGCTTCGGCGACCATTGCAGCCTCGGCCGCGCTCTCGTCACGCAGACCATGATCCACCGTCACAGCGCGCAATCCTGCGCCCCGTTTCGCCAACATATGTAGCAACGCCATCGAGTCGCCACCGCCGGAAACTGCAACCCCAAGTGTGCTATTGTCTATATCGTGAAGTGCCTCCAGCAGCCCTGAAACCAAATCGGTCAAGGACAGGCCAGTGTCTGTTTCTGGGTCGCGATTTTACCGGTCAATTCACCGTCGGCATCCGTATACCGAATCCCGATTTCGTCCAGCGTCAGGCAGGCCTGATCTTTCTGCCCTAAAGCACCCAGACTAACCGCAAGTTCGTACAGCGAGGCCGCTGCAAATTCGCCGTCCGGCGCGCCACTGAAGCTGTCGAGATAACTGCGGGCCGCCGCGCCCCAGTCCTGTAGGCCGGAAAGCGCCAAACCGCGACGATATTGCGCCTCGCTCGTCAATGGGCCACCCGGGTAGTTGGTGACGAATATCGCGAATTGTTCGGCCGAAGCCTGAAAACTACCGTCATCATAAAGGGCGACCGCCGTGTCAAAGCTGCGCTTCTCGTCGGTTGCCAATTCCTGTGCATCGCTGCTAACCGAGCTTTCCCCACCCAAAGGCACCGTCGTCCCGAGCGAACCTGTGTCGCCGCCCTCTAGCTCTGTCAAACGGAACTCCAGATCGCCAATCCGGCGCGCGGCGTCGTCGGCAATCTGAACAATCCTGAACTCAAGTGTCTCGACCATTCCCAAAGCCGCGCTAAGCTCGGCTTCGAGGATGTTCAGGCGCTGCAAAACCGTACCAACGGAATCCTGCGACACACCGGAATTACCGGTGGTCAGCAGTTCGCTGCGTAGCTCCTGCATGATTTCACTAAGCGCCAGAATATCCTGACGGATATCCTCCAGCGTTTCTGCCTGTGTCTGGGCCATAAGCGGTAGAAGTGTCATGACATTGACCACAACCGCCGCTAAAGCAACGCGCAATACTGAAAACATTCACTTGACCTTTCAGAAGGGCTTAAACGCCCATACCGCCATTTACGACTGTCACTGCACGACGGTTTTGCGACCAGCAGGAAACATTTGAGCACACAGCAATCGGGCGTTCCTTTCCGTAGCTGACGATGCTGATACGCGAATCCGCGACGCCTTGGCTGACCAGATAATCCCGAACGGAGCTGGCGCGCTTGGAACCAAGTGCAATGTTGTACTCACGTGTGCCTTGCTCGTCTGCGTGGCCCTCGACCAGAACTCTGGCAGTAGGGTTTGCATTCAACCAACCAGCTTGCGCATTCAAGACCGAGATCGCTGCGCCGGAAAGTGTGGACTGGTCGACTTCAAACAGCACGGTGTCGCCAATTGAGCCTTGGAAGTACTCCAATGATGTTTCATCGATCGATCCAATTCCGGCACCGCTAACGTCGGAGCCGCCGCTATTACCGCCGAACAAACCACCGCTGGTGTCTGTGCAGGCTGCCGTTGCTAGCAATGCCAAAATTGCCACTGTTTTTGCTAAATATTTCATGCTCTGAACCTCATTTATTTTTGGGCATTGCCCTAATTTACCACAGTTATTGCCCCGTTGATACGGGGTTCTATTTTAATAGGCCGGACCACGCCGGATCGGATGCAAAACTAGGTGTCGGTACCTGGTGCAGATTGCGCCCCGTTATATCAACCGAGTAAATCTGCGGCGCTCCATTCGCCCCCGAGGATACGCGGAAGAACATCAGAACACGACCGTTTGGCGACCAGGTCGGCGCTTCGTCAATGAAACTGGCGGTCAGCAGACGTTCTTGCGAACCGTCAACCCGCATGACACCAATATGGAAGCGCCCGCCTACGATTTTGGTGAACGCAATCAAGTCGCCGCGCGGCGACCAAACAGGTGTTGCATAGCGGCCATTGCTAAAGCTGATCCGCTTTGCGTCTCCGCCACTGGCCGACATAATATACAACTGTTGAGAACCACCACGATCGGACTCAAACACAATCTGGCTACCGTCGGGCGAGAAGCTTGGGGCGGTGTCGATCGAGGGTCCGGAGGTCAGGCGCGTGCGCTGCCCCGATTGCAGATCAACAGTATAAATATCGGTGTTCCCGCGTTCCGAAATCGACAACACAATCTTCCTG
>DFBM01000086.1:0-6295 GCA_002366645.1 Rhodobacterales bacterium UBA3080
ATCTGTCAAATGTTAACCACTTCGGAACTGAAAAATCACGTATAAGGTTTCACCGTGCAGGCCGTTTCCCTCGAAGAATTCGGATCGAAATTGGCTCCAAGGACTATCAAGAAATTGAAAGTCTGCATCGGAAAATTGAAATTCTTTCTCATTTCTATTTTTTAAAATCTCGCGCAGATGGCTTTCATGAGTTTGTCCGTGTTTTGGAATCTAAAGTACCAAAAGAGTATTGGGATCAAACAGCCTACAAATACTTCGTTATGATGATGCAGTTCGACTGCGCCGCCGAGTTTGCGAAAGACCGTATCAACCCGACAAAAGCTCCTGATCCATTCATCCGATTACATTTAGAGGCGGTATTATTGTCAGGCGATGCGGTCGCTGCCGCGAAATTTGCCGAGCAGGTAATTAAAAAGAGTTGGGAGAATCTTGATGGTCCAGGTAAACAACTTGTCTTTCGTATATTGTCGCAAATCGGTAAACCGGAACTTCTGGACGAAACCCGTTTTAACGAGCCCAACCAACAGGCCATCATCGAAAACATCAGGTTTATGCAAAAAAGCATACCCTCTTCGTTACCAATTTATTGCATTTCTTTGGAACGTGATCATCGACGTCTATCGGCGACGAAACAGTTCATGCCAAACACAAGTACGTTGGTCCATTCTCAAGCTCTACTCGGTAAGACGCTGCCCAGATCGGTATTAGAATTTGGTGGAATAGCGAATAGCAATCGAACCGACGCGGAGATTGGATGCTCATTATCACACTTAAAAGCTTGGGAATCCATTGCCGACGATTGTACCGACGACGGTTACGCGCTTGTCATTGAAGATGACTCGCGTTTCATATTCGGTCCGGGAAATGGACTTTCAGATATATTGCATAAAGCCTCTACTCTTGACGCAGGGTTGGTATTTGTAAACGCGCGCTCGACACATCAGATCCCTCCAAAGGAAAACTCTTTGGACTTCAATCTAATACCCCTCGACGACATTCGAACCAAATACGAACCGAATACGTTGCGGCAGGGACCTGGCTGGGGTGCAGACGGATACCTTATAAACGGGAAAACCGCGCGGTATCTGTCGGACGTCTGGCTCGAAGTCGGCCTTGACGGTGCACTCGACTGGCAATTGTATCTAATGGGGCAAAAAGACATCGATGAAATCCCGATGGCGCCGCGTTATCGCGGGCTTATGCAAAGCCTCAAAGCTGCGCGCGCGACCGGAAAAGACCCATACTATTACAAGGGATATGTCTCGGAGCTCAGCATTATAACGACCGAAGATTACGGCTACAGTTCGATTAGTTCCGGACATCTTTAGTAAGACCCTTAACCGAAACCAATATCATGTACTGCGGCCACAACTAAATCTGGACTTCGGTTTCACTTTTTAACTTCATACTTCGGCTGCAATGGGATTAAATACGGGATCACCTATTTTGAGGGTCCGCCATGCAGCTTACTATCAACGGTATCCGCTACGATTTAAACTCTGACCCGGAGATGCCTCTGCTTTGGGCATTGCGGGATATATTGGACATCAAAGGTCCGAAGTTTGGTTGTGGTGTCGGCGAATGTGGTGCCTGTACCGTACTGATTGACGGGGAGCCGATCAGGTCGTGCATCCTTCCGGTTGGGGACGTCGAAGGCGCGGTGACGACTATCGAAGGGATCGCGAACGGAGAAAATCTTCACGCAGTTCAAGCGGCTTGGCTGGAACACCAGGTACCACAATGCGGGTATTGCCAATCCGGTCAGATACTGGCCGCCGTAGCGTTGCTGAACACAATTCCTGACCCCACCGACGTCGATATTGACGAGGCAATGACCAACTTGTGTCGGTGCGGAACCTATCCAAAAATCAGAGCCGCAATAAAAGACGCCGCGAAAATGCTGGGGGATAAATCATGAGCCGCCTCGGAACCATCACCCGACGTTCGTTCATGGGCCTTGGCGTGGCGGCTGCCGGTGGCCTCGCCGTTGGGTATTACATGTACCGCAAACCTTATGCGAACCCGCTATTGGCGATGGCCTCGGAAGGTGACGCGGTGTTCAATCCGTATGTCAAAATCGCACAAGACAATGTCATAACGATCATCGCACCGCGTGCAGAGATGGGTCAGGGCGTCCACACCACGCTTGCCGCACTTGTGGCCGAAGAGCTGGATGTTTCGCTTGATCAGATCAAGGTCGAACATGGTCCGCCTGCCAAAGCCTACTTTAACGCAGCAATGATTGTTGAGGGCGGTCCACACCCGTTCTTTGACGAAAGTTTCATCGCCGAAGTGACCCGTGGTACGATGAACGTTGTTGGCAAGTTTCTGGCCATGCAAATGACTGGCGGCTCTTCCGCCACGATTGATGCCTATGTGAAAATGCGCGAGGCGGGCGCGGCTGCCCGCATGGTTCTGATTGAGGCCGCAGCTATACAATGGGGTGTCGATGCGGCAAGCCTTTCAGTTTCCGCCGGTATCATCACCAACCCGGCGGATGGCGAAACTCTTACATACGGCGATGTCGCGCAAGCCGCTGCTGTATTGGAACCACCGACCAAAATCTCACTACGTCCTCGTGCCGAGTGGAAAATTCTCGGTAGGTCCCAACCGCGGGTTGAAGGTTTCGAAAAGGTAACGGGCGGGCGCATTTTCGGCATCGATGTGCAGCTTCCGGATATGCTTTATGGCACCGTAAAAATGTCGCCCCGATTTGGCGCCCGTGCCATTTCCGTCGACACTTCGGCAGCACTGGAAGTTAACGGCGTTTTGGATATCGTGCCTGTGGAAACCACCACCGGCTCGGGGTTTGGCATCATCGCGGAAAACACGTGGGCCGCCTTCCAAGGTGCCGAGGCGCTGGAGATCGTATGGGGTGAGGCCCCCTATCCAGCGAACACCGATGATATCCGCGCGGTTCTGGACAAAGCCTTAAATGCCAAACCGGATTTCGAGATGGGTGGTAAAGGTAACGTGGAAAAAGAACTCGCGAACACGCAGCCCGGAAATATTGTCGAAGCGGTTTACGAAGTTCCATACCTTGCGCACGCGACTATGGAGCCAATGAACGCGACGGCGCAACTCAAAGACGGCAAGCTGGAGTTATGGCTCGGCACCCAAGGTCCGAGAATTGCGCAAGGCGCCTGCGCTCAGCTGCTTGGCATTGAAATTGAAGATGTTACGGTAAACACCACCCGCATGGGTGGCGGTTTTGGACGGCGCGGTGAGATCGACTTCAGCCTCTACGCCGCAGCCTTGGCGGCCAAGACTGATGGCCGCCCGATAAAAGTTACCTGGACCCGTGAAGAAGATACACAGCACGACACTTATCGTCCGATCGCCAAAAGCCGTTTCAAAGCAGGTATTTCCGAAACAGGCGAGATGACCGCAATGGACGTGGATATCGCAACAGCGTCCATCATGACCAGCTTGATGGCACGCACCTATTCGTCAGGCCCACCGCCCGGTCCCGAAAAAATCATGCTTGAAGGGGCGTTGGGGCAACCCTTGACTGTGCCGAATGTCCGGTTCCGCGCCCATAAAGCCGACTTGCAAATACCTGTCGGTTTCTGGCGGTCGGTCGGGAATTCCTACAATGGATTCTTCCACGAATGCTTCCTCGACGAAGTTTCTGAACACGCAGGGAAAGACCCGCTGGCGTTCCGTTTATCGATGATGAACGACGACGAACACCACCCCGCCCGTGAGGCCTTGAAAAAGGTCGCCGCGATGGCAAACTGGGGAGGCAACCTGCCAGCGGGCAAAGGTCAGGGCATCGCGCATACGCTATCTTTTGGAACATGGGTTGCGCAGGTCGTGCAGGTGGACGTATCGGACGATACCGTAAAGATCGAGAAGGTCTGGTGCGTTGCCGATGCGGGTCTGGTTCTCGATCCGGAGAATTTTAAAGCGCAGATGATGTCGGGTATCGTGTTTGGCCTAAGTCAGGCGCTCGATCAGGAGATCACATTCAGTGACGGCGAGGTTGAACAGAGCAATTTTTACGACTTTGACGCCATGCGTATGCATCAGTGCCCCGAAATTGAAGTAGAGCTACTGGAAAACTCGCCCCGGATGGGTGGTGCTGGCGAACCGGGTACGCCCCCATCGACACCTGCTCTCGCCAACGCGATATTTGCGGCGACGGGTCAACGTATTCGCACCATGCCGTTAAGTCATTCGATCGACTTCGCCTAAACGCTAGAAACCGGCACGCCTGACGTCGTTCGGCTTCCATGCAAAGCGACTCATATCGATGAAAATGGCTACCACCCGTCGGGTGCTGCCGTCCGGATTCAGCACCGCAGCGAAGTTCACCGAACTCCAGATTTCGCGCCCGTCCTTGGCCTTGAAGCTGCGTTCCGTATGACAAATTTCTCCTGCCGCGACACGTGACCACTCGCGTTTGTCCGCCAGTAGTTGCTTGGGATTTCCACCACAAAGCACATAATAGTCCTGCTTTTGTATTTCCCCGTCACCATACGCAAACAATCTGAGCGCATTATCGTTGGCGTCGACGATCGCCCCCGCGCCGTCAAACCAGACAAGCGACTGCGACGCATCCAATGCGTCCATCAATCCACGGCGTTCGATTTTGTTGCTGGCGCTCGTTTGCGCCCGGCTAGCAATCCCCATTCCCCAATCCTCCATAGTGGTATCAGCACTCTGGCAGTGATTCGCTAAGGAAAGGTTAGAAATCGCTCGCGATACCCTTTTTTTCCCAATCTCCGAAGCGAATGGGTTCAGGGCCGTCCCGGCCACCCAATTCTTCCGGCAGTTCGACCGGATTCGTCGCCGCTTTACGCTCGGATGCCTCTTTTAAGGCTCTTTTGGCGGCTTGGGCGATACGCGCCTCTTTCTCTGTCTGCTTGTCTGTCATATATCCATCCTAACCAATCTTAGTATGCTGTTCGGCAAAGCCACCGCAAGGGAATATCAAATGAACAACTTCATGGTCCGTAATTGAGCGCCCCCGGCATGCCAGCCCGCATCGCTGCCGCGCAACTTCTGCACGGCGTTTTGCACGACGAAAAGATGATTTCCGAACTGGTCGACACTAAAGACGGCCCTTTAAAAGACTTACCGCCCAGCGCGCGAGCGCGGGCACAATCGCTGGCCCTGTCGACGCTGCGCAATCTAGCCCCGCTGGATATCGTTATCGACCAGTTCCTCAACAAATCCCCACCGCTGAAAGTTCGAAACGCCTTGCGATTGGCAGCTTGCGAAATGCTGATCGACGGAATTGCGCCACACGCTGCCGTGGACGCGGCCGTGCGCTTGGTGCGTAACACCAAAAAGCTGCAACACCTGTCTGGCCTAACGAACGCCGTGGCGCGACGCGTGGCCGAACATGGCCCTGAAATCTGGGCGGAGATGGATCCACAGGAACTTCCGGATTGGCTCGGTAAACCTATTGAGCGTGCCTACGGCGAAGAGGCCCTGCACGGTATCGAGGCCGCCCACGCCAAAGGTGCGCCGCTTGATTTGACCTTGCGCAAAAAGGACGACACCGAAAAGCTGGCTGCCGAGCTTGAGGCCGAAATCCTACCAAATGGCAGTCTGCGCCTACAAAAGCCCGGTCAGGTTTCGGCGATGGCTGGCTATGACGACGGTTTATGGTGGGTGCAAGACGCCGCCGCCGCGATGCCCGCGCAGCTTTTGGGCAGCGTGAAAGGCTTACGCGTTCTGGACCTTTGCGCGGCGCCCGGTGGCAAAACCATGCAGCTTGCCGCTGGTGGAGCCGAAGTAACCGCAGTTGATATTTCCAAAGACCGGTTGGTGCGTGTCTCGGAGAACCTCAAGCGCACAAAGCTCACAGCTAAAATCATCGCCTCCGATATTGTACGTTGGAGCCCTGACGAAGAGTTCGACATGATCCTGCTGGACGCACCGTGTTCGGCAACAGGCACGATCCGCCGCCACCCTGATCTGCCGTTTGGTAAATCAGGTGACCTGAAGCCAATCTTGCGATTGCAGCAAAAGCTTCTGGCGCGGGCATATGACTGGCTGAAGCCGGGTGGGAAAATCGTCTACTGCACCTGTTCATTGCTTCCCGCCGAGGGCGAGGAGCAGATCGTCAAGTTCCTGCAAACGCACGACGACGCCAAACAACTACCAGCCAGCACAAACCTGCCTGATCTGCCGCAGGAATGGATCGGCGACGACGGCGGGCTGCGCTTACGCCCGGATTTCTGGGCAGATCGCGGCGGTATGGACGGTTTTTATGCAACGATCATCGAGAAAGCCAATTTGTCCGAGTGACAATGCCCACAATCACAGGGTAAATACCCCAAAG
>DFBM01000086.1:6339-13252 GCA_002366645.1 Rhodobacterales bacterium UBA3080
GGCCTCAAGCGGCTTGACCGTGCCAATTCCGCGATGTGGAACCGCCTGCGGGCAAAGCGTGCCAAGGCCAAAAACATTCCGACACAGTTCGACCATTTCCCCGAGCCCCGCACGATCGGCTCATTCGAAATTGGCGAGCATTTGATACATGGGCAATTCTATTTCGCCGGAGAACTGATTGAAGCATCGAGCAAATCCATCTGGTCGATCACCTCGCCTACCCCCGATTTCACCGCCGAGATGCACGGTTTCTATTGGCTGGACGACCTCGCTGCTGTCGGTGATAGTGATTCACGGCATCTGGCGCAGGCGTGGACCATGGACTGGATCACGCGTTACGATACCGGCAAAGGCGCTGGATGGACGCCGGCCATGACCGGTAGCCGGGTTTTGCGAATTTGCGCCCACGCTCGTTTCCTGTTCCTCGATCTTGAAAAACCACATGCACTTAAGGTTCTGCGATCACTGGCGCGTCAACTTGATTATCTGGGCAAAACGTGGCGTCAGGAGCCGATGGTTCGCCGGCGTCTTGAAGCGCTGGCCGGCTTAATCTTCGCAGGTGTTTCCTTCACAGGGCGTGAGAAAGCGCTGAAATCCGCCAACAAGGCAATCGGCAACGAATGTGACCGTCATATTGGCGAAAACGGGGAAATCCCGACGCGCAATCCCGAAGAACTGATGGAAATATTTACGCTGCTGACGTGGGTGTACCGGACGCTGGAAGACGCGGACATTACACCCGATCGGCGGTTGGTGGACGCTCTGGAACGCATCGCGCCGACACTTCGCGGCCTTCGTCTGGGTGACGGAAATCTGACACGGTTTCACGGTGGCGGGCGCGGGCGTGAGGGGCAACTCGATCAGGTTCTATCGGACAGCCGCATTCGCAAAAGTCGTGTTGGCGAACTGGCGATGGGATTTGACCGTCTGACGGCAGCGCGGATAACCCTGCTCGTTGACTGTGCCGGGCCGCCGGATTTACCGGACTCTAACCACGCCCATGCCAGCACTTTGGCGTTCGAGATGTCCTCGGGTCGCCATCCGATGGTGGTAAACTGCGGTGCGGGCCAGAAGTTCAGTGCCCAGTGGGAACGCCGCTGCCGTGCGACCTCCTCCCACAACACCATCGCAATCGAACAGGTATCATCGTCGCGGTTCGCGCCCGAGGGCATTATCAGCCACACCTTTGGTGAACGCCTTCTGGATAAACCCGCAAATGTTACCCGTAACCGCAAAGCAGATCGTCAGGGCAACTGGCTGCTGGCAACGCATGACGGTTATGACGACACCCACGGCCTGACCCATCAACGACGGCTCTATCTAAGTCCTGACGGTCGCGAATTCCGTGGGCAAGACAATCTCGCGGCAACTTCGGAACAACAACGCAAGCGATTCAAGGCAGCCATCGCCACGGTACCAAGCCTTGGTGTTGGTTATGCCGCTCACTTCCATCTACATCCCGACGTAAAAGCAAAACTGGCCGACGATCACAAATCCGTCTCGCTGCAATTGCAAAACGGCGAGGTTTGGGTATTCCGTCAGGAAGGCGGGCAGCTATCGCTTGAAAGCTCGGTTTTCCTCGACCAATGGCGCCATAAGCCGCGCGCGACAAAACAGATCGTAGTTACCAGCCGTGTGCTGGACTATTCAAACCGCATCACCTGGATATTCAAACGGGTCAAGGAACGTGATCTCGCAGCCTCAAAAGGCAGCGAAAACGAATCCTGACCACCCCAAAAGGAGACCACACCATGTCTACCAACCTCGTGCCAATCCGGCGCGCCCTTCTCTCCGTTTCCGACAAAACCGGCCTGATTGAACTGGCCACGGCACTGGATGCAAGCGGCGTTGAACTTCTGTCGACCGGAGGCACTGCCAAAGCAATCCGCGAGGCTGGGTTGCCTGTGAAAGATGTCTCCGAAATTACCAACTTTCCGGAAATGATGGACGGTCGGGTCAAAACCCTGCACCCGATGGTTCACGGTGGACTGCTGGCCTTGCGCGACAACGAAGGCCATGTCGCCGCGATGGACGAACACGGCATTGCGCCAATCGATTTGCTGGTCGTCAACCTGTACCCCTTCGAGGCAACTGTTGCCGCGGGCGCCGACTACGACACTTGCGTCGAGAACATCGACATCGGTGGTCCGGCGATGATCCGTGCCGCTGCCAAGAACCACGGGTTCGTGACGGTTGTGGTAGACGTCGAGGACTACAAGGACGTCATTTGGGAACTGGAGAACCACGAGGGCGGCGCAACCTGCGCCAAATTCCGCAAGAAGCTGGCCCAAATCGCCTATGCCCGCACCGCCGCCTATGATGCCGCCGTATCCACATGGATGGCCGATGCGATCAGCCGCCCGAACCCGCGTCGCCGCGCCATTGCCGGCACCCTTTCGCAAACTCTGCGATACGGCGAGAACCCGCACCAGTCGGCGGCTTTCTATGTGGACGGATCGACCCGGCCGGGCGTTGCAACCGCGACCCAGCATCAGGGCAAAGAACTGTCCTATAACAACATCAACGACACCGATGCCGCAATTGAACTAGTTGCCGAGTTCGACCCTGCCGACGGCCCGGCCTGTGCGATCATCAAGCACGCAAACCCTTGTGGCGTGGCGCGCGGGGCAACGATGCTCGACGCCTATCAAGGCGCGTTCAATTGTGACAACGTTTCACCCTTCGGCGGAATTATCGCATTGAACCAGACGCTTGACGCTGTGACGGCCAACGAGATATCGAAGATTTTCACAGAAGTGGTCATCGCGCCTGACGTTACTGAAGAAGCAATGAGTATTTTTGCAAAGAAGAAGAACCTTCGTTTGCTAACCACAGGCGGTTTGCCGGACGTGACCGAAGGGGGGCGCACATGGCGCAAGGTTACCGGCGGGTATCTAGTGCAGGATCGCGACAATGGCCGGATTTCGCTGGAGGACTTGAAAGTGGTTACCAAGTGCGCGCCGACGGATGCCGAGCTTGCAGACCTGATGTTCGCATGGCGGGTGGCTAAACACGTGAAGTCAAACGCGATCGTTTATGTGAAGGACGGCGCAACTGTTGGCATCGGTGCTGGCCAGATGAGCCGCGTAGATTCTACGCGTATCGCGGCGCGCAAAGCGCAGGATATGGCCGAGGTGTTAGGGCTGTCAGAAGTGCCTACCACGGGATCGGTCGTTGCTTCGGATGCTTTCTTTCCGTTCGCGGATGGTCTAATCACAGCAGCCGAGGCAGGCGCGAGGGCGGTTATCCAGCCGGGTGGATCGATGCGCGACGCCGAGGTTATTGCCGCGGCAGACGAAGCTGGTCTTGCCATGGTATTCACCGGAATGCGCCACTTCCGGCACTAACCGGAAAAGAAGGGTTTCACCGGCGGCAACGGGTCCGCCGGTGTATCCGGCGGAGCTGCGTCATAGGTTTTGTGGGTCTTGTGGAATTCCGCCGGGATTGAATCCGGCCCATCCATAAAGACTTGCGAGCCGAAATGATGGTTCATTTCTGACAAGGTATTCAGGCGCTCGCCTGTGACTTCGTCGAACAGGGCTTTATAGTCAGCGCTTTCCATCAGCGACGCGATGCGCGCCTTGTGAGCCACTAAACAGCGGTCGTGCATTGCGCGGATTTCCGGATCGGCCATCAGCTTTTCAAATTCCACCTTTGCCGCAGGAAGCTTGTTCAGGATCGAGCGATCATCGGTCGCGTTATTGTTCATCCGGAACCAGTAGTTAAGCCCCTGATCCCTGTCGACATGGTTAACACGCCCACGGAAACGTTTTACCAGATAGCTTTCGGACGAGCGTAGGGAATAGTGGTTTAGCGTTACTAACCCATAACCCCAGTTCCCTGTCGAACTACGCCAACCGGTTCGCAACATCTTGGCGGGCACCGGATTGCCGGAACCATTCACCCACTTCACCTGATCCAGAGTTTCCGGCCGCAGCCCCTTGGGCCGATGCACACCGTATTTCTTGTAGTGTCCGTTGTTGCGGAACATCGTCTTGAAACCCCAGGCCTGATGCGGTTTGCGGATAAACTTGGGGGCACAGCGGAAGAACTGCTCTGTTATGAATTTATCCTCGAAGTCGACAATACCGGCATTACCGAACAACCGCCAAGTCAGCGAAATAACGTTCGCCTCGCCAATGGCATCGAACAAATCATGCAGCGTGCCGTCTCCAACGTGGATGTTGATATATTCATCCACATCCATACAAATCACCCAATCCGCCTTCGCCGCAATCTCGCTTTCCGAAGCATCGTGGTAGGCCGCGTGCTGTGGTTTCAGGCCAACTTCGCGGTAGGGGTTCTGGCGATGTTCGACATGCCCCTTGGCTTGCAACAGGTCGAACATCTCGTCCGTTCCATCGCTACAGTCGTTTGTGTACACCAGAAAATCCGTCACCCCGATTGAACGGTGATAGGCCAGCCATTCCAGAATAAACGGCCCTTCGTCCTTCATCGTCGTGACAATCAGCACCCTCTCGTTTTTCAACTCTGCCTTAGGCGCTTCAATCACCGGCGGCAGCGTCGGCTTTGCCTTCAAGGTCTTTTTCAAAGCGTTCGCAATGTTCGTCTCGATGATCAGGCTGGATTTAGGCACCAACTCGGAGACCTTCAGATGTTTGTGCCGGATCGCCATGGCGCGCCAAATTTCCAGTCGAACTTCACTCGCCTGCGGAGGCTTCCCCGACGCCCGAAACGGCCGCCAAAACCCTTCTCGTTGCGGGTCGGCACACCAGATGCTCGCGCCAAGATCGCTATCGAAACGTACACAAGAATGGTCGCCAATCGTCGGCGCGCCCTCGGTTTCAATTTTCCACGGGTAGGTATAGCGCGCGCGCACCTTGATGAAGGTCGGGCTCGCGACCGCGAGATCAAAAAGGTCATTCCCGTTCGGCGGTGTTTTCACCAGATCAGCGATCGAGCAATGCAGCACCGCTCGCGCCTGCGCCAGAAACCGGAACCTTAGCGCCTCATACACCGCGAACTGCCCCATCGGCGCGCGCCAGACGTCGTGTTTGGGAGCTGAGAGCATCGCTTTACCGGGCGCTTCGGGGGCCAGCATGCGCTCATGCTCCGACGGTTGGCCGAGTTTGCCGAACGGGACGCGATAGTCCATCAACACAAACCGTTTCAAACCTTTTACCGCGCGGAGCACCCTTTTAAATTCGTCAAAGTTCGCTGTATCGTCATCCGGCGCAATCCGACGCACAACAAGCGCCGCTTCGACTCCGGCATGTCGTACATTGAACCGCAGCCAGTCCCCGACATCGCGTGGATCGGGGTTATTCTCGATCGCCAGCACCGCGTTCAAACCGTCAAACAATGCCACCGAGAGCGGCGCAGCCGTAATGGTTTGCCCAGACCTGAGGGAGGTTTTAGCCGCTGCGGACAGATCAACGAAAAAACCTGCGGGAACCTCGAAAATCTCCGCATCCGGTGCGATTGCCGATACATCTGTACCAGCGGCGCAGAACAGACGTGTGAAGTCGGGCGTTTTGACGACATCCAGTAATTCGGGGGCCAAAGTCGTATCATCCGACAAAGTTGCCGAATTTGCCTCAAAATGGTAAAATTTATGCACTTTTAGCCCAATTCGTCGCTTTTTGCCCTCCGCAACCTATCCACTTTACTTGCGGAAGACCAACAAGAAACCTTCCGGCCGAGACAATAAACCCCTATCATCACGGAAATTCTTGTTCACGCGGGTCCCTAAATGCAAACAACCAAATCGCCACGCGCGCTTATCGTTACATGTATGCGCGACGAAGGCCCGTTTATTCTGGAATGGCTCGCTCATCACAAAGCCGTCGGCTTCTCCGATTTTCTGATCTATTCGAACGATTGCGACGATGGCACCGACCGGATGCTAGACCGCCTGATGGACATGGGCGAGATCACACATATTCCAAACCCTCCGATGGGCAAAAAGACCGTGCAGTGGCAGGCGCTCACCGACGCGGCCAAGCAACCGGTGATGCAGGAAGTGGACTGGATATATGGCACCGATGTCGACGAGTTTCTGAACATCAAAACCGGACAAGGCCGCTTGCAAGACCTGTTCGATGCCAGCCCCGAAACAACAGGATTCGCGCTGGCTTGGAGGATGTTTGGCAATAACGGAGTGGAAAGCTTTCAGGACGCGTCGGTCACCGCACAATTCACCCGCTGTGCACCAAGCGGGATGCTCTGGCCATGGCGCGCCATCCAGTTCAAATGCCTTTATCGCAACGATGGAACCTACGAAAAACTTGGCGTCCACAAACCCAAGAAGCCGAATCCGATAAAGGAACAGCAATCCGTCTGGCGCGATGGTTCGGGAAATCCGTTGCCATGGCATGCCCCCAAAGGCTCCACGCTGATCCCGACGTTTGCCGACCAATACGAGCTCGCCCAGATCAACCACTACGCGCTCGGCTCCGTCGAAAACTATCTGGTGAAACAGATGCGCGGCAAGCCGAACCACTCCACAGACCCGATCGACCTTGCCTACTGGATTGACCGGAATTTTAACGATGTAAAAGACGACAGCATTTCAAATACGACCGCGTTGTCTGCACCGATCCTGTCTGGATACCACGCCGACCCGATTCTCTCGGAACTGCACGCCGCCGCTGTAGACTGGCGATACACCCAAATCCGCGAACTACTTCTGGATTCAGATGCCTTCTACCTCTACGCCCGCGCCATTCAGGCCGGTTCAACGCAAGTTTTACCGCAAGGCACACAACGCAAGCTGTTCAACCAACTGATGCAAATGCGACGTAGGGTGATGCGGGACAAAGCAGCAACGGCGACCGGGAAAATTTAAAGGCTTAGACATTTCTGTCTAAGCCTTTGAGTAAATTGGTGAGCCCGTCGGGATCCGAACCCGAGACCTACTGATTAAAAGTCTGTTGCTCTACCAACTGAGCTA
>DFBM01000010.1:0-17520 GCA_002366645.1 Rhodobacterales bacterium UBA3080
CGAGATTTTCGCAAACCGGATGCACCCGATGACCCTGAAAGGGATCGAGGCCGCAATGAAAGAACTTGGTCGATGAATGAATTCTGGAAACATCACAAGCTGCTGGTTGTCGGATTTATTGCCGCCTGCGTTCTGACCTCATTTCTGTTGATCAGCCTGATTGCCGGTCTGGTGTACTGGCCCAAACACCGCGACGCCGAGATGTCCGGCTGGATGACGATTGGTTATGTCGCCCACTCCTACGGCGTCGAGAAAGAGCCGCTTGCTGACGCGCTCGGAGTGGAGATGGAGATCCGGCGACATCTGACGTTGAAATCTATCGCGGACGCAGAAGGCATCGCGTTGCCAACGTTGTTCGAGATACTGCAAACAGCCATCGACGCCGAGCGTGCCGATAAATGACCGAGAGCCTCCTCGCCCTTGTACCGACATACGGACTGCCGTTTATATTTGGCATTTCGGTGATCGCAGCGGCAGGAGTTCCACTGTCCAGCAGCCTGACGCTTTTGGCGGCCGGTGCCTTCATTGCCAGTGGCGAGCTTGATGTCGCCCCAGCATTTCTATGGGCGTTAGCGGGGGCAGTCATTGGCGACCAGATCGGCTTCCAGATTGGGTTACGCGCGGGCAGTGCGATCGAGGTGCGGTTAAACCGCAATCCCTCTCGAGCGCTGAAAATCCAGCGCTCGAAGCGGTTTATAGGCCGTTTCGGCGGCGTTGGGGTATTCCTGACGCGCTGGTTAACTCCGCCAATCGGCCCGGCGACCAACGTGGTTTGCGGGGCGGGCGACATGCGCTGGCTGCGCTTCACGGTTTGGGATTTTGCAGGCGAAGCCATCTGGGTCGGCCTCTATATCGGTCTTGGCTACACGGTTCGTGGCAATATCGAAGAGGTGGCGGGAACGCTCGGCGATATTAGCTGGTTCCTGATTGCCGGACTGGTAACGGTCGTTTTGGGATACCGGATACTGACAGTTTTTCGGAAGCACAGCCAAAAGGCAGGCAAATGAGCCAGCCTCCTGTTTATAATCTCGACCCGCAGACCTTCTGGGAGGACCCCTATCCGGCGCTGGTCGAGATGCGCGCGCTTGGTCCGGTAGTTTACGTCCCGCAGTTCGACCGCAAAATGATCGTCAAACGCGACGAGATCGTCGCCGCCGAGCCGCTGATCGAAGTGTTCAGCTCCGAACAGCCCGAGGGTTTGATGACGGTGCTGCTGGGGCAAAACCTGATGCGCCGCGACGGGGAGCCACATATGGTTGAACGCAAGGCGCTGTTCCCCTGCGTTTCGCCAAAAACCGTGCGCGACCATTGGACCGCGATTTTCCGCGCCGAGGCCGAGGCGATCCTTGCAGAACTCAAGCCCAAAGGCAGCGCCGACCTGTTCATGGAGTACAGCACCCGTCTGGCAGCCCAATGCCTGATCAGGATCACCGGACTGGAAACCGCCACATGGCAGGAAATGGACGTCTGGTCGCAAGCCATGATCGACGGTATCGCCAATTACACCGGCGACTCCGAGGTCGAGGCGCGTTGCAACGCCGCCACCGCCGCAGTTGACGCGGCGATTGACGAGATGCTGCCCAAGTCGGGCGGGCCAAGGGCGTTCGATATGATCACCGTGATGCTGGCGGCTGGTCTGCCCGAGGTAAGCATCCGCGCCAATATCAAGCTGACCATTACCGGCGGGCAAAACGAGCCGCGCGACGTGATCTCCGGTGCGATTTGGGCGTTGCTAACCCATCCTGAACAACTGGCGATGGTCCGTTCCGGCGAGGTATCCTGGATGCAGGTATTCGAGGAATTCGTGCGCTGGCTAAGCCCGATCGGTATGTCGCCGCGTATCATCGCCAAGGATCACATGATCGGTGATGTGGCGTTGAACGCCGGCGATAACATTTTCTTCATGCTCGGCTCCGCCAACCGTGACGAAGCGTATTTCGAAAACGCCGACCGGTTTGACGTGACCCGTGACGCTGGCAAGCATATCGCCTTCGGGGCTGGCCCGCATTTCTGTGCCGGTGCATGGATCAGCAAGGCGATGGTCGCGGATGTGGCCTTGCCAATGCTATTCGACGCCCTGCCCGACTTGGTTCTGACCGGTGATGTCCGCCTAGGTGGCTGGGCCTTTCGCGGTGTCCTAAATCTGCCTTGCGCGTGGTAAGCCGACGCCCCATATAGGTAGCCATGATACGTTTTGCACCGATCCTTCTTGCCATAATTGGCGCCATCCTGATGTTCCGCTTTTCCGCATGGCGTAGCGGCAAGAACCTTGACGAGCAATCCACGGTTCTGAAGGATCCGGCGTTGTTGGCGTTGACCAAAAAGATGGCCGCACAGCTGGATTTGCCGAAACTGAAGGTGCATATCTACGAAATCGACCCGATCAACGGTCTAGCAGCGCCGGACGGACGGATTTTCATTACGCGCGGATTCATGAACAAATACCGCGATGGCATCGTTGATGCGGAGGAGTTGGCGAGCGTCATTGCCCACGAACTTGGCCACGTCGCGCTTGGGCACTCGAAACGCCGGATGCTGGATTTCGCCGGTGCGAATGCCATTCGCGTGGTGTTGATGACAGTGGTCGGACGAATTATCCCGTTCTTCGGGGTTTATATCGTGAACGCACTGGTTTCGATGCTGACGGCACGCCTGTCGCGGCAGGATGAATACGAAGCGGACGCCTATGCCTCGGCACTGCTGACCAAGGCCGGTATCGGCACAGCGCCGCAAATCGCGATGTTCCAGAAGCTGGATTACCTATCGGGCAAGTCCGGTGGCAACGGTCAATTGGCGTGGTTGATGAGTCACCCGAAAACCGAAGAACGGATTGCGGCGATCAGGGCGCTTAATGACAAGTGGAATGGCGCCTAGCTTTCCTCGCCAAATTCGGCTTCCAGAAATTTGCCCATCCGTGGCAGTCCGGTTCGTTTTAACAGTGGCCGGATAAGCTGCGGTCGACCCGATGCAGTGACGGCGCGGGCTTGGACTTTGCGACCAACCGCAATCATATCGACCGGACCGTTTTGCGCAAACTCCAAAAGGAACCCGTCGGGTTCGCGGCGGATAATGTCATGCCGTGCCAAGGTTTTGGTCGGGAAGTCTTTCAGGTTACGCGTCAGCAAAATGTCGGCGTTACCGGCAATCGCCCCCGCCAGAACATGCCGGTCATTGCGATCCGGCAGTGAAAGCGTGTCGATCACGTCCGGGTCGGGTTGCACCATCGCCGCTGGCCACTTGGCCTTCAGCAAGGCGATCTCAACACCTGCGATCCCGCCAACCTCGAAATCCGCACGACCGGCTGCGTGCCGCCATTCGTCAAGGATTTTGTCAGACCACAAGGGGGCAAAACCGCCAGCCTCGGCGGTTTCCATCAGCATTTCACGCATCACCGTCGGGAAGATGATGCAGGCGTCCATCAATACCCGCATCAGTCTAACCTAAGGAACAAAGCTTTAAGGTAGGAGGTCTCTGCCAAGTAGGGATGAGTCGGATGGTCGGGGCCAGCCTGCCCTGTCGAAACAATCTGCGCTCTCCGCCCCGCCTTGCCTATACCGCGCAAGCTAACTTCGCGAAAACGTGCCAGATCGGCGGCGTGGGAACAGGAACACAGCACCAGATATCCACCCGGTTCCACCAGATTTGCCCCAAGCCGCGCAATGCGTTCATAAGCCCGTAGCCCAGCCTCGAGCGCCTGTTTGGAGGGCGCAAAGGCCGGCGGATCGCAAACGACCACACCGAATTTGGCCTTTTCGTTACCCATGGCGATCATCGTGTCAAAGGCGTCGCCCTTGCGGGTTTCGAATTTGTCCGCAACGCCCGTCGCCTCGGCGCCTTTTTCTGCCAGTGCCAGCGCCGGTGCAGAGCCATCGATCGCCAGCGCACTATTCGCGCCATTTGCCAAAGCCGCCAGCGAGAACCCGCCAACATGGCTGAACACATCCAGCACATCGGTGCCTTTGGCCAGCTTCGCCGCAAACGCGTGGTTCGGGCGTTGGTCATAGAACAGACCGGTTTTCTGGCCGCCCATAAGGTCAGCCATATAGGTCGCCCCGTTCATTGGCACAGGGATAAGGTCGGAAATCTCGCCGCGCAGAACGACGGTTTCTTCGTTCAAGCCTTCCAGCGTTCGCGCGCGGCCATTGGCGTTTTTAAGAACGTTAACGACGCCCGTCACATTGCAAAGCGCGGTGACGATATCGTCCAGACGTTCTTCGGCCCAGACAGCGTTTGGCTGGATCACGGCGGTATCACCGAACCGGTCAATGATGACGCCCGGCATACCGTCGGCCTCGGCGTGGATCAGGCGATAGAACGGGGCGTCGAACAGGGTTTCACGCAGCTGATACGCGCGGGTTATGCGGGTCGTGAACCAGTCGATGTCAATCTCGGTCGCAAGATCCGTATCAAGCACACGGGCGATGATCTTGGAATTGGCGTTGAAAGCGGCGAGCGCGATGGGCGTGCGCTCCTTGTCCTGAATTTCGACAATGCTGCCAGCAGGGATCGCTTTGGTGCGGCGATCCAGAACCAATTGATCGGAAAACACCCAAGGAGCCCCGAAACGCAAACGCTGGGCGTTGGTTTTGGGCAGCAGGCGAACGACGGGGCGGGTGGGTGCGATATCTGTCATGGGAACCCTCTAACCTGTGTTGAAGACAAAAAAAAGGGCTGTCATAGCGACAGCCCAAGTCTAGGGAGGTAATTTCGGTGTTTAGGCGTGCGCTGGGCGGGCCAATACGGCGCCGGCGCGGTGGACCAGCGTTTTTACATACGCAGCAAAGGCCGCGGATGCGTCGCGCATTGCGTCTGCGCGTAGCTGATGGGCCTTCGCTTCGTAGGCACGGATTTCGGCGGTTGTCAGTGTCTGTGTCTCGGTTGTCATAACATATTCTCCTATGCTCTATAAAGGTCAGGGCCATTGCCTTAACTCAAATAGAACATAGGAATATCCGAGCGTTAGCACATCAGACATTCCAAGATTTCCGTTATGCGCCTTGCGCATGGCTCCTAAAAATATTCAGGAAGGCTGCCGTCGCGGGCAGCATTTGTCAGCCAGTCAAACATAAATTCGCCCACAGATCGAAAACAGATCAGCTCGAACATATCGGTTTGTGTCATCCAGAAAGCTGCCGCTAGTTGGCCGACACGGGTGCGCCGAAAGTCGCCGATACCGAACGCTTCGGGCGACAGATCGATCGGTGCACCCTTGGCGAGAACCTCGCGGGCGCCCTGCCCCTCGATTCGGAAGATCGCGCGCGCATCCGATACGTTAACCGCCATGTGATGCTCCGCACCGAGAGCTTCGGATATTTGCGCCGTAATCGCGTCGGCTTGGTCGTAGGCAACCAGCAGCAACAACTCGTCCGGCGACATCCATGCCACGCCACCCATAGGGCCGTGGGTGATCTTGCGCTGTGCTGGAATGTCCGATCCCACGGCCGCTGACACGGCAGATTTTAGCTGAGCGGAGTCGAGGTCACCGCGCAAAGTTATCATACCGCGCAATCCGCTATCGGTAATTTTGACCGCATCACTGGACGACGCACCATTCAGGATGGAAATTGCGTTAGACATTTTGCCGTGCCCCTTCCTTGTCGTAAAATACCGGATCAACAACGGTAGCCTTTATTACTTTTCCACCAGCGAGCGGAAACTCGAGCACCTCGCCCATCCGCCCGCTGCCGCCCTTTATCAGCGCCATGGCGATGGAATGGCCCAGCGTCGGCGAGAAATATGTCGAGGTCACATGTCCGATCATGTTCGCCTGACCGTAACGGTTCTTACCGTCTTCGACGGCGTGGGCACCGTCGGGCAGCACCTCTTGCGGGTTTTCCGTCAGCAGGCCAACCAGTTGTTTTCGATCAGCGCGTTGCAGGAAGTCGCGCTCAAAGGCGCGCTTGCCGATGAAGTCCTCTTTCTTCTTCGACACGGCCCAACCGAGGTTCAAATCTTGCGGGATGACTGTACCATCGGTTTCGTCGCCGATCATGATAAAACCTTTTTCGGCGCGCATGACATGAAGGGCTTCGGTGCCGTAGGGCATAATGCCGAACTCTTCGCCAGCTTGCAGAACCTTGTCCCAGAAGGCTTGGCCTTGGGCGGCAGGAACTGCGATTTCGTAAGATAGCTCGCCAGAGAAGGAAATGCGGAACGGGCGGGCTTTGATCCCCGCTAGTTCGCCCTCTACAAAGCTCATAAACGGGAGGGCTCCGCTGGATACATCCATGCCGCCGAGTTTTTCCAGAAGTTTGCGGGCGTCGGGGCCGACGATGGCGATCTGGGCATATTGTTCGGTGACGTTGGCGGTATATACCTTCAGGTCCCACCATTCGGTTTGCAGCCACTCTTCCATCCAGCCGTGCACGCGGTCGGAGCCGCCCGAGGTCGTATGGCAGAGGAATTCGTCTTCCGACAGGCGTGCGACGACACCGTCGTCAAACAGAAAGCCGTTTTCGGTGCACATCAGGCCGTAGCGGCATTTACCCGGTTTTAACGTCGACATCATATTGGTGTAGACGAGGTCCAGAAATTTGGCGGCATCGGGACCTTTGACGAGGATTTTACCAAGCGTAGAAGCATCGAGAACGGAAACGCCGGTGCGGGTGTTGTTGATCTCGCGAGTAACGGCCTGTTGTGTGGTCTCGCCGTCGCGGCGGTAGGTGTAGGGGCGGCGCCAGTCGGCGACGGGCTCCCAGACGGCGTGGTTCTTATCGTGCCATGCATCGATCGGGGATTTACGCGTGGGTTTGAACAGGGTGCCACGGGCTTCACCAGCGATCGAGCCGAGCGATATCGGCGTGTAGGGCGGACGGAAGGTTGTAGTGCCTACTTGCGGGATCGGGGCGTTCAGACTGTCGGCGAGAACGGCGAGGCCGTTGATGTTGGAGAGTTTGCCTTGGTCGGTGGCCATACCGAGGGTGGTGTAGCGTTTGGTGTGTTCTACGCTCACGTAGCCTTCTTGCGCTGCAAGCGCTACGTCAGAGACCTTCACATCATTCTGAAAGTCGAGCCAGGATTTGGCGCGGAGCTTATTGGGCGCCTGTTCGGGCATGGACCAGACGGGAAGCATCGGGGCTTCGTCGTTGGCGATGACAAGGGGAGCGTCGCGTTCAACGGGGGTGAACCCCGCTTCGCGCGACGCTTGGCGACCTGCATCAACGGCATTTTGCAAGGCGGGCGCTGTGGCGAGGTCACCGGACTCAGTGCCAGCGGTAATGACAAACCCTTGACCGTCAGCGCCTGTTGGCGGGCGGTTCGGGTCCGGGGCGAACATGGCGTTCTCCGCATCCCAATTGAGTTTACCACCACAATGAGACCAGAGGTGGACAACCGGAGACCAGCCGCCGGACATCGCGACGGCGTCGCATGGAATGGTTTCGAGTATGGCACCGTCGCCGGATTGGTCGCAAATCGCAACGGCGACCACCGATTTGTAACCTTTGACCTTGGCGATGCCTGTACCGGTTTCAACGCGGATGCCGAGATTGCGGGCTTGGACCGGTAGTGGGCCGTCTGCTGTCGGACGGGCATCGAGAATGGCCGGAACTTCGAGGCCCGCCTCTTTCAGTGTAATCGCGGTTCGGTAGGCGTCGTCGTTGTTGGCGACGACGACGGTCCTTTTTCCTACGCCGACACCGTAAAGCGAAGCGTAGTCGCGCGCGGCGGAGGCGAGCATGACGCCGGGGATGTCGTTTCCGGCAAAGGCGAGTGGACGCTCGATAGCGCCGGTTGCGGTGATGATCCGTTTGGCGCGAATTCGCCAAAGACGATGGCGTGGCCCGCGCGTATCGGGAGCGTGGTCGGTCAGTCGTTCATAACCCATAGCATAGCCGTGGTCGAACACACCCGAACCCATCGTGCGGGTGCGGATCGTCAGGTTTTCCATTGCGCCAAGATCGGCAGTTGTTTGCGAAATCCATTCGCCGGAAGGTTTGCCGTCGATCAGTGCATCATCGACAGATAGGCGTCCGCCCAGATGCTCGGTTTGTTCAAGCAGTAGCGTTTTGGCACCGGCGCTTGCGGCCTCGCGGGCGGCGGCAAGACCAGCCATACCGCCGCCGACTACCAGCACGTCCACGTAGACGTAAAAATACTCGTACCGGTCGACGTCTTGTTCTTCGGGGGCGCGGCCTAGACCGGCAGACTGGCGAATGACGGGTTCGAACAGGTGCTTCCATGCCCAGCGCGGCTTCATGAAGGTTTTGTAGTAGAAACCGGCGGGGAAAAACCGCGGGAGTTTGTTGTTGAGAGCTCCGATATCAAATTCGAGGCTGGGCCAGTGGTTTTGCGAGGTCGCCGTCAGGCCGTCAAAAACTTCGGTGGTTGTCGCGCGCTGATTTGGCTCGAACCGCGCACCTTCGCCAAGGTTAACCAGAGCATTTGGTTCTTCGGCGCCGCTGGCCATAACTCCGCGCGGGCGGTGGTATTTGAAGGACCGGCCAACCATGGTCTGACCATTGGCTAACAGCGCGGACGCCAAGGTGTCACCTTTGTGGCCCTTCATTTCCTTACCGTTAAACGTGAAGGAAACCGGTGTTGAACGATCAATCAGGGAGCCGCCGGAGGGTAGTCTGTTACGCATGACGATGTCCTTTGACAGAAAGTCGCCTTCTCCCAAAGAGGGAGGGCGCGAGGAGCGTTAGGGTGGGGATCCTGATCGTCATGCGAAACCCTCCCAGTCAGGGCGTTTGGCTTTGATCTTGGCGACCAACTCTTCGGGCGGGGTCGAAGTTTGGGCGGTGTAGGTGCCAAACACCTCTAGTGTCGCTGTGCAGCGGGCGGCGTGAAACCACTTGCCGCAGCCAAAAGCATGGCGCCAGCGTTCGAAGTGCACACCGCGTGGATTTTTGCGGGCGAACAGGTAATCCGCAAACGCTTGATCATCGGTTCCGGGTCCAAAACGCGTCAAGTGCGCCTCGCCACCCGGGGCGAATTCGGTTTCTTCGGCTGTCACTCCGCAGCAAGGGCATTTGAGCGTTAGCATTGTGATCCCCTCATCAATGTATCCAATCGACCAGAAACCCGCCCAAACCCCATTGCAGGGTTCCGAGTACGGAGTACACCATTTCATAGCGATAGGTTTCCAACTTCGCCTCGTTACGTTTGGAGGCCAGCATGCTCTCGAAGCTTTGCTCGATACGCTCACCGAGTTCATCGAGCGTTAACGGATCATTCCCCTGTCTTCCGCTGCGGACCGCCTGCATATAGCGCCAAATCATGCGCTGCTGGACCTCTTCCTGATTATCCCAAAGGCGGCGCTCTTCTTGCGAGGTAAAGCGGTGGGTCAGAAATATGGAAAGCCCGATAGATAGAGAAACCGCACCGATTGCAGGGAACACAGAATCCCATCCCATAAGCAGTGACAATACAGAAGCGGAGATCCAGAGGACCAACATCGTCAGCATAAATTCCTTACGCAGGAACTTTACGTCGGGGATCAAGGACAAGTTTTTAGGCATTCTCGATTTTCCCTTTGGATTGAAGAGGCTGCGCAAATATTTGAAATTTGAGAAAATATGTGATAAGAATCGACTCGTCCAGACACTTGTATTTTTCCCGTCTGGTTGTGGAGTATATGTAATGAGTATTTTCAATAGCGCAGAGGCGACTCTGCTTTCGTTTGTGGCCCGTGTTCAGAACACGATCGGCGATGTGATTTTTTCTTTCACCGGTATTATGACAAGCGATCTCGTCAATCAGGCGGTGTTCTATATCTTGGCGATTTTTGTGCTTTGTCTGGCGTGGCTTTTTTTCAAGCCATCCGAGAGCGTTTACAACTATCGTTAGCAACACCACCATTAGTGCGCCACCGCCGCTGCGACGGATTCGTCGATCATGCGGCCTTCGGTAAAGCGGTCCATTGAAAACGGGGCCGCGAGGTCGCGGGGGTTTCCGTCGGCCAGCATTTCGGCTGTTGCCCAGCCGGAACCCGGGATTGCCTTAAATCCACCTGTTCCCCAACCGCAATTTATGAACATACCCTCGACTGGCGTTTTGCCAATGATCGGGGAGCGATCGCCCGTCATGTCAACGATCCCGCCCCATTGGCGTAACTGCTTCAGGCGGGATATGGCCGGGAAGGTTTCGATCAGGGCGCGGACTGTCTCCTCGATATGTTGGAAACTGCCGCGCTGCGTATAGTTGTTGAAGCCGTCAGCGCCGCCGCCGATGACCAGCTCCCCTTTGTCGGACTGGCTAATGTAGCCGTGCACGGTGTTGGCCATAACGACACAATCGAGCATTGGTTTAACCGGTTCGGAGACCAGTGCCTGAAGGGCCATCGATTCGACCGGCAACCGGAAGCCCGCCATGTCGGCGAGAACACCGGAGCTACCTGCAACGACAACACATAACTGTTTGCACTTAATGGCGCCTTTGCTGGTTTGCACACCGGTGACTTTGCCACCGTCACGGTCGATGCCTGTAACTTCACATTGCTGGATAATATCGACACCGCGATCAGACGCGCCGCGAGCATAGCCCCATGCCACTGCGTCGTGACGGGCGGTGCCACCGCGGGCTTGCCACAGGCCGCCGAGAACGGGATAGCGGGGGCCGTTGAGTTCAATCATCGGTACGATCTTCTTGATCCGTTCAGGGGTCACCATTTCAGATTCGATACCGGCCAGTCGGTTGGCGTGAGCGGTGCGCTTCCACGCGCGCAATTCGTGTTCGGTCTGGGCCAGCATCAAAACACCGCGCGGGCTGAACATGATGTTGTAATTCAGGTCCTGACTAAGCCCTTCGTAGAGAGTGCGGGACAGTTCGAATATCGCGGCAGATTCATCTTGCAGGTAATTCGAACGGATGATGGTCGTGTTCCGCCCCGTATTCCCGCCACCCAGCCAGCCTTTTTCCAAAACCGCAACGTTGGTGATGCCGTGGTTTTTGGCGAGGTAGTAGGCAGTCGCCAAACCATGCCCGCCTGCCCCGACAATAACGACATCGTATTCGGCTTTGGGTGTCGGGGATTTCCACGCCCGCTCCCACCCTGAATGGAAGCGGAAAGCTTCTCGGGCAATGGCAAATGCGGAATAACGTTTCATGTGTGGCGGGCTCCGTCGTGTGGAACAGGGTTGTTGCCTCAGGAATGGCGCAGAAACGGGGGGGACCCGTGCCAAACTCCGGCGGATTGATGCTAATTCACGACATATTCATCCGGCAATCCCCCCTGTGCGTTTTTCTGCCATTGCATGCCGTGGGTGGGCAGGGATATTGTCGCGCTGAAATTTACATGGCGGACATATGATGCTTTTCTGGATTAGTGCGATTGGAATTACTTTATTGGCTTTGGCTGCGATGCTTTGGCCTTTGCTACGCCCCAAAATGCAGACCGCAACGCGGTCGTCTTACGATGTACAAATCTACAAGGACCAGCTTAAAGAAGTCGAAGCAGATCTGGCGCGCGGTACCCTGAGCGAAGCCGAGGCAAATGCCAGCCGTACAGAAGTCTCGCGTCGTTTGTTAGCGGCGGCAGATGCAGAATCCGCCGAACGGGTTTCGGGTAACGCGCCGGCAACGGCCTCGCGAGTTCTGGCGTCAGTCGTTGGTGTAGCGATTTTGGTTGGCGGATACGGCGTATACCAACAGATCGGCGCGCAAGGGATGCAAGACTACCCACTGGCAGAACGCGCCAGCATGCGTCCAACACAAACCGAAGCCGAGCAGGTTGTCGCGCAGGAAGACATCGGCTTGCCCGATATTCAACAACCTGATCCGAAGCACCTGCAGTTGGTGGCCCAGTTAAAAGAAGTTCTTGCGGACCGTCCCGACGATCTTGTGGGGTACCGGATGCTTGCCGACAACTTGGCCCAGCTAGGCAAATTCGCCGAGGCGCGCGAAGCGCAGGACAACGTCATGCGGATACTTGGTGATGACGCGACGGCGGATGATTATTCCAGTCACGCAGAAATCATGATTGTCGCCGCGAACTGGTATGTCTCGCCCGAAGCGGAAACGGCGCTGGCGCGTGCGTTCGAGGCCGATCCGAGCGATCCACGCGCTCGTTATTATGCCGGTATTCTGATGATCCAGCGGCAGGATTACGCACAAACCTATGCGCTCTGGTCCGAATTATTGACGGAAGGCCCGGCGGATGCTCCGTGGATTCCGGTTATCGAAAGCCAGATCGACGCGGTGGCGGCCGAGGCTGGCATTGACCGATTGGCTGGTCCATCGGCAGATCAGGTAAACGCGGCTGGCGACATGACCGAAGACGAACGAAACGATATGATCCGCGGGATGGTTGCACAGTTAAGCGAACGTCTGGCCACCGAAGGCGGATCGGTCGATGAGTGGGCCCGCCTAATCCGCGCTTACGGTGTGCTCGGGGAAACAGCCAAGGCGTCCGACATTTGGAACGAGGCTAAAACCGCCTTTGCAGATAATCCCGAGGCGATCGCCGAATTGCTGGAAGCTGCGCGGGACGCCGAAGTATCGGCGCGATGACCGCAGAGATATTCGAAGACGTAGCGGATTTCGCCGCCATTCTGCCGCCGATGCGGGCGATCATGGGGTTGGACCTTGGCGAAAAAACCATCGGCGTGGCGGTTTCGGATACGTTTCGCAGTGTCTCGACACCGCTCGAGACCGTTCGGCGAAAAAAGTTCGGCGTCGATGCAGCGCGGCTTCTGGAACTGATCGAGGCGCGGAGCATCGTCGGGATAGTTCTCGGATTGCCGCGAAATATGGATGGCTCCGAAGGACCTCGATGCCAATCCACGCGAGCATTCGCCCGAAATCTGGCGCGCTTGACGGACGTTCCGATCACATTTTGGGACGAACGACTGTCTACAGTTGCCGCCGAGCGCGCACTGTTGGAGGCGGATACTTCACGAAAACGTCGCGCAGAGGTTATTGACCATGTAGCCGCAGGGTATATCTTACAGGGTGTGTTGGACCGACTGACACATTTGAGGTGACGTGATGGATGAAATCTGGAAACGCGACGAAGTAGAGTCGCCCTGCGTGAACCAGTGCGGAATACACCCCCGCGCCGGAATTTGCGTGGGCTGCTTCCGGACAGCCAGCGAAATCGAGAACTGGACGGCTATGGGACAGGAAAGCCGGAAGGCGCTGATGGTAGAACTACCTGACCGTGAAAAACTTTTGAGATTCCGGCGAAAAAAGCGTGCGCGCAGCTAAAGCGTTTGTTAACCTGCTGTAAATAGTACTTCTGTAACGATGGTTTTGGTTTTCATCGCCAGCTATAGCATCCCCATTTTTTTGGGTGTTATACTTGTGTTTAGCAGAAGGTAACATCACAGAATGCGCGTCTGGGCCTTAATTCTTATAGCCTATTTTATCGGAGCTTTTACGCTACGCGAGAACTTTGCGTCGATGTTTTTCGAAAGCGATGGCGTCTGGTGGGTTGCGTTAATCGCAATTGGTCTGATCGCGACCGCGTTCGCCGATACTATGCGTAACCTGATGAGTTTTCTTTCCGAAGACCGCCACCATGCCCTGTTTGCCGTACTAGCGCTGTTTTGTATTTTTGGCATCGAGTATGTGAACTCCGAACGCACGGGCTTTACGCGCGGCGCCACGACGGAAACCGCCGCCTTGGCCGTTGTCGGAACAGAAACTGCGATCAACAGATCATGGGACGGGCACTTCCGTGCGATCGCCCAAATAAATGGCGCCGACGTCGGTCTGATGATCGATACAGGTGCGTCGCTTGTTCTATTACGTAATGATGATGCGCGGCGGATCGGCATATCGCTGCACGAGCTGGATTTCAGTACGCCGATGACAACAGCAAACGGCAAATCCTATGTCGCACCATTCGTCATCGAAAACCTGCAAGTCGGCAACCTGACCCTGCGTAATGTGCGGGCGGCGGTAGCACAGGAAGGTGCGCTACATTCCTCGCTTCTCGGCATGAGTTTTCTTGAAAACCTGAACGAGACTGTTATTCAGCGCAACCGGATGATTTTACGGAAGTAATCCGTGGGCCCTAGCCCAAAAGTGCTTTTCGCAGCATGTTCAACGCCATCAGCATAATGAAAAACGCGAAGGCGATCTTCAACGGTTTCGGGTTCATGGCGTGCGCCAGCTTCACCCCGAGCGGTGCTGTTATCAGTGTCATAGAAACCACAATCGCGAAGGCTGGCAGGTTGACCAAGCCAAAGGTGAATGGCGGTTTACTTGGATCGCCCCAGCCGATCATCAGAAATCCGATCACGGAAGGCACCGCGATAATCACGCCAAAACCAGCCGAAGTCGCGACGGCACGGTGAATGGGCTGGTTGAAGAGGCTCATCAAAGGCACCCCGAAACTTCCGCCGCCGATGCCCATCAGGACCGACAGGAAACCCAGTACCGGCGAAGTCAGCGCGCGTCCGATCCCCTTGGGCATGCTGTCGCCTAAACGCCAGCTCTGCCGTCCGAATGCGAGGTAGAGACCAACGAGGGCGCCCAAAACGCCGAACAGGATCATCAGGCTTTCCGACCGCATCTCGCGGGCGATTAACACGCCGACCACAGCTCCAATAGCGATGCCGGGTGCCCAGGTTTTCAGGATGTCCCAGTCCACCGCGCCTTTTTTGTTGTGACTTAAAACGGACCGGATCGAAGTGAAAACAATCGTAGCCAGCGAGGTTGCCACACATATCTGCATCATGTTGGAATTGTCATATCCCAGCGCGGTAAAAGTGTAGTAAAACGCCGGAACCAGAATGATCCCGCCCCCTACACCAAGCAATCCAGCGATCACACCAGCCAGCGCTCCGATCGTGAGAAGTAGCGCGAATAACGTCAAAAGTTGAGATATATCTATAGCTTGCATGGTTTTCCCCTAAGCCGCAAGGCGGCGGATTTCTTCGAGCGCGGCAAGAACCAGTTCCGGCCCTGCCCCGTCGTTATGTGCACCTTCCGACAACACGCGGCGCCAGCGGCGCGCCCCCGGTCGCCCTGCAAACGCGCCCAACATATGGCGCGTAATCTGGTTGAGACGGGCGCCCTTGCCCATCTCGGATTCAATATAGGGCAGCATGTCGAGCACAGCTTGCTCGGCGCTGACTGCCTCTCCAATACCGAAAATCCGCTGGTCTGCCGCCGCGAGTATTTTGGCCGGTTCGTGATAAGCCGCCCGTCCAATCATCACACCATCAACGCCCGCAGCCAAGTGTTCCTCGGTTTCTTCAAGTGAAGTAATCCCGCCGTTTATGCAGATTTCCAAGCCCGGAAACAGCCTTTTCATCGCATACACCAGCTCGTAGTCGAGCGGCGGCACATCGCGGTTTTCCTTGGGGCTTAGACCTTGCAACCACGCTTTGCGAGCGTGAACTGTAAAGCTGCGGATACCCTCAGCCGAAACACGCGCAAGGAACTCGGGCAGGATTTCTTCGGGGATCTGATCATCAACACCGATGCGACATTTGATTGTCACCTCGGGTCCGGTGGAGGCGTCCAGCATCGCACCGGCACAATCAGCAACCAGTCCGGGGTTTTCCATCAGGATTGCACCAAAACTGCCCGACTGCACCCGATCCGACGGGCAACCGACATTGAGGTTAACCTCGTCGTAACCATAGTCGCAAGCGATGCGGGTCGCTTCTGCCAGTTGTTTAGGGTCGGAGCCACCAAGTTGCAAAGCCACCGGATGTTCGTCGGCGTGGAAGCCCAACAGTCGATCCCGGTCGCCGTGGATCACCGCCGCTGCCGTGACCATCTCGGTGTAAAGCAGGGTGTGCTTGCTGAATCGCCGGTGGAAGTACCGGCAGTGCCGGTCCGTCCAGTCCATCATCGGAGCAACCGAGAGTTTGCGATTTATGGTCGGCATTTAAAGTATTCCAGTTGCGAGCGCGGGCTTGCAGCATCCCTATCGCACAATCGACAGGTTTTCCAGACTGATCGGAATTTTCGACCTGAGGCAAAAAAGTTATTCTACAAATCTAGTTGACCTAACGGTTAAGGCCATCGAGAGTGTTGCCTGTGAAATAATCTACCTGGGAGGAATAGATGAAAAAACTTTCAATTTTAGTCGGGGCAACCGCAACCGCGATAACTTTGGCATCCGCAGCGATGGCCCAAGAAGTTACGCTGCGTTTGCACCAGTTCTTGCCGCTGCAGGCAACAATTCCGGCGCAGGCAATCCAGCCTTGGATCGAAAAAATTGAAGCCGAATCCGATGGCCGTATCAAGATCGAACACTATCCGTCGATGCAACTAGGCGGTGGCCCACCAGCGCTTTACGATCAGGCGCGTGATGGCGTTGTCGATATTTCATGGGTCGTTCTTGGCTATTCACCAGGTCGTTTCCCTAGCACCGAGGCGTTTGAGTTGCCGTTCATGACTGGCAGTTCCGAGTCGTCCTCACGGGCGTTCCACGAGTTTGTCGAAGCAAATGCGATGCAGGAATTTGCCGATACGCACCCGCTGGTTTTCCACACCCACGGTCCGGGTTGGATACACAGCAACAAGCCGATCGCGTCGCTTGAAGATGTGTCCGGTCAGAAACTGCGCGGGCCTACCCGAGTGATTACCAACCTTCTAAGCAAGCTTGGCGCAACACCGATCGGCATGCCGGTTCCGGCCGTGCCCGAGGCATTATCCAAAGGCGTAATCGACGGGACCGTCATTCCGTGGGAAGTTACGTTGCCTTTGAAAGTGCCTGAGTTGGTGACAAACCACACCGGTTTCGACACCAAGCCCGGCCTTTATACAGCGACCTTTATTATGACCATGAACAACGACAGCTATGATAATCTGCCTGACGATTTGAAAGCGGTTATCGATGCGAACTCCGGTCCTGATGTGGCGGCGATGTTTGGTGCTGCTATGGACGATGGCGATGTTGTTGGACGCGCAAAAGGCGAGGCAACCGATAATACGATTATCGTATTGGACGATGCCGAAAAAGCGCGCTGGATGGAAGCTGCGCAACCGGTCGTCGATGAATGGCTAGCGGAGATGGAAGGTCTGGGCCTTGATGGCCAAGCCTTGATCGACTCGGCCAAAGCGTTGATCGCCAAGAACGAGATGTAAAACTTATGGTGGCCGGATTTCGGTTCGACCACCAGTTCTGACAAATGCGGCATGTTGAATATATGCCTTGCGCTTTGGATGCATTCGCGCAAAAATCCTCGGCATCAAATTCCAAAGGAGACTTCGAATGCCCCTTCTGCGCCCCTCCCGCCGTGATATCCTGAAAATGAGCGCCGTCGCACCGGCTTTTGCCTTGGGCGCGCCAGCCTTGGCCGCTGTGTCGGCGCCAAGCAGTGGGCAGTCTGCCGGATTTTTCCGCTTCACCGTAGGCGCTGCGAAGCTGACGGTGGTATCAGACGGGCATTTCACTAGTTCCGCGCGTGACATAGGCATCAACGCAGATCCAGCCGATATCGTCGCCTTTATGGAAGCGCATTTTCTCGACGCGACCTCGCATTACGAACACACGAACCATGTTGTTATCGAACTGGGCGAGGCGAAGGTTCTGGTCGATGTCGGATCGGGTAGCCGGTTTGTGCCGACGACGGGTCGGATGTTGGAAAACCTCGCAGCTTCGGGGATTGCCGAAGA
>DFBM01000010.1:17601-66322 GCA_002366645.1 Rhodobacterales bacterium UBA3080
GGGCGCGTGGACATGGTTGATCCAAGTCAGCAGTCGATGGTTGTTGGCGCGGTGAACTCGCTCGCAGCGGCCGCGCCGCAAATGGCGATGGTCGAGGACGGTCACGAGGTAGCGCCGGGCATCACGATGATCGCTACGCCGGGGCACACTTCTGGGCATATGTCGCTGATTGTTGAGAGCGAAGGACAGAGCCTTTTGATCACCGGTGACGCTATTCGTGACCCTTATGTCAGTTTGGAGAAACCCGAGTGGGTCGCTGAAATCGATATGGACCCGGAGCAAACTGTTGCGACCCGCCGTCGCCTACTGGACCGAACGGTCAGTGATCGTATGGCGGTTCTAAGCTATCACTTCCCGTTCCCGGGCGTTGGACATGTTGTCGCCGACGGAGATAACTATCGGTTCATTCCGGCGTTGTGGCAGTGGAATCAGGGTTGAACTTGTGGCGTAAAGCCTGACCAAACGCCTCAAACAGCGGGCGGGATACTTCGTCATGCGCGGCATTCCACTCCGGATGCCACTGAACTGCCAGAGCAAATCCCGCCGCGTCTTTGATATGTATCGCTTCGGGCGTTCCATCCGGCGCGCGCCCTTCAATAATTACGCGCGGACCCGCCACACAAATCCCCTGCCCGTGCAGCGAATTCACCAAAACTTCATCGCTGCCGAAAATTTTTGCGAACTCGCCATCCGGCGTCAGATGAACATGGTGTCTATGCTCGAATTTCTCTTCGAGCGTTCCATCCGGAGGCATCCGGTGGTTTATTCGACCGGGTAGCTCTCGAATCTCGGGGTGCAAAGTGCCGCCAAAGGCAACATTGAATTCCTGAAACCCTCGACAGATACCGAGGATCGGGACACCCTTTTCCACACAACGGCGGATCAGCGGTAGCGTCAGAGCATCGCGATCGAGGTCAAATGCACCGTGCGCTTCGGTCGCCTCCTCGCCATAAAACTGCGGATGCACATTTGGTCGGCCGCCCGTGAACACAAAACCGTCGCAGGCATCGATCAGTTCATCGACGGTTCCAATCGAGGGTAGCGCCGGAACAATAACAGGCAAAGCATCGGCCACAACGCTAACAGCATCGAGATTCATCAAACCGACACCCTGAACGGTATATTCGTCGTTTAACAGGTGAGCGTTTCCAATAATGCCAACGATAGGTCTACGCATTTCGATCCTTACTATTCTTTTCCTGAATGTCGCGCAAAAAACTGCGTGTGTCGACCCTCGAACACACATATTTGATCTACCTCAAAGAATCCAGAACCACTATTTTGTAGTGTGGGACAAAGACAAAAAGAAGGAGAGTTTCATTGTCACACACCCCAAATGAACTGGCGGACATGTTCCCCGAAAGCCTAGATAAACTTCACAATCTTAAGGTGGAGGGCGGCGAAGCGGCCAAGCTGTTTGAAGAGTATCACGACCTCACGCGCGAAATCCATCGTGCCGAAACTGATGTAGAACCAACCGATGATTTCCATCTAGATGAAATGCGGAAAAACCGCCTCCAGATACTGGATCGGGTTGCTGTTATGTTGAAGTAACCATTCAGGATAGCCACTTTGGATTTCGCTTTTCGAAAAAGGCGGAAATCCCCTCTTGCGCTTCACGGCCTTCCCAAGTGTCCGCGAGGCGTTCGATGGAATGGTTAATGACCGCTTCATCGATATTGGAACCGAGATGGCGGAACAGAGCTTTAGTTGCTGCAACGGCATCCGGCGCTACTTTCAAAAACCAAGATATCTCCGCTTCAATTGCGGCATCCAGATCTTCTGCTATTTCAGCCACCAAGCCAAACTCTCTGGCTTGAATTGCGTCGAAAACTTTTGCTGATAAACCAACTTTTCTGGCGTTAGTTTCGCCGATACGGGCCACAACGTAGGGACTGATAGTTGCAGGTATCAAACCTAATTTAACTTCTGTTAGCGCTATTTTTATATTTTTCGAACAAATTGCCAAATCGCACACCGACATCATTCCAACACCGCCGCCAAATGCGTTTCCCTGGATTTTCCCGATTAGTGGCTTGGACAAGCTGTTTAACTTATTCAACATATCTGCAAGTTTTCGTGCTTCGGTTATTCTTTGTTCACGACTTGCGTACATCTGCTCCTTCATCCATTCCAAATCACCACCAGCGCAGAATGTTTTTCCGGCGGCCTCTAGAACAACGACCCGAACAGTTGAATTTTGTTCTAGTTCGCTTGTAGCGTCCGTGATCTCTTCAATCATCAACGCCGACATTGCATTGTGTTTCTCGGCGCGGTCCAGCCGAAGGTAAGCAACACCGCGACTGTCAATATTTAAGGTGATCGTTGTGTAACTCATCTTAACCCTCGATCAATGATTTCGCGAATTCCGCGGTTTTCTTTAGTTTGCCTAGATCAATTCCGGTTTCGAATTGAAGGTCTTCCAGCATTGTCACAACCGCAACTGTGTCAACGTTGCCTGTCGCGCCACCCGCATATGGACATCCGCCCAAACCACCCACTGAGGAATCGAACGTTCGAATTCCATGTTCCAAACAAACCCCGATGTTCTCAAGCGCTCGTCCACTTGTATCGTGGAAATGCCCCGCTAATACGTCGGGTGACATATAGTTTAACATTGCACTAATTAACAAGTCGGTAGTTTCTGGCGTCGCAGCGCCAATCGTATCCCCAAGGCTGATTTCGTAGCAGCCAAGCTCAAGTAGCTTCAAGGCAACTTGGACAACCTTGTCCGGGTGTGTTGGACCGTCGTATGGGCAATCTGTTACACAAGAAACGTAACCACGTACATTATACTTTTTCGACAAAGCAGCTTCTACAACATCAGTAAATCGAGAAATACTTTCATCAATTGAACAATTGATGTTTTTTTGGCTAAATCCTTCGGACGCAGATCCAAAAACGGCAACCTCGTCGGCACCGGCGGCAGCCGCAGCCTCAAACCCTCTCAGGTTCGGGGTCAAAGCGGAATAAACTGTCGATGTTCTCTTAGATATTCCGGCAAATACTTCCGCCGCATCAGCCATCTGCGGCACCCACTTTGGGCTAACGAAACTGCTGGTTTCGATATGAGAACAACCGCAATCCGTCAGCATATCCACCAGTTTAATCTTGTCAGCGGTTTTAATCAGTCGCTTTTCATTCTGTAGCCCATCACGCGGACCAACCTCGAAAATTTTAACGTGATTATTCATTATCGTCTTCCAGCAGAACCAGAACCTCACCCGCTTCAACCTGCTGCCCCTCGCGCACGAACACTTCCGAGACTACACCCGAGCGATAAGCGGTAAGAGTATGTTCCATCTTCATGGCTTCGATAATAACGAGTCTGTCGCCTTCGGAAACTTCCTCAGAAGCGCTCACACCAACGACCTTTACAAGTCCTGGCATAGGGGAGACGATTGTCGATTCCTCTCCCTCAGCTGAGCCTTTCGCAGAATAACCCTTTGTTATTTCGAATACTTTTGAATTTCCATGCTGATATAGCGTTATTTCATCGTTGTGCCTGCTATAGAATACGTGACGAAGGCCTTCGGGTTCCGAAATCGTTACGCTATTCGTATTTACCTCAGAGACCGATACATTGAATTCAAATTTTGGTCCGGACACTTGGAAGGCTCGGGCGCCGTCTTGTGCAACAAGCAACTCCAATGTGGCGTCGCCTTGTTGAAGCCAAACCGACTGTTTCGGCACTGACCAAAGTGACCACCCGTCCAACTCTTTTTCGTTTCCGATGTTACGCGCCAAAATCGCAGCAATTGCCCAGTCGAAGTCTGTGGAAGCCGGTTCTAAAATCAAGGAATTCAAGTCTCGTTCGATCAACCCCGTATCCACTTCGCCGAGTGAAAAACCTTCGTCATGGCAAAGCTTTGAAAGAAACGTCAGGTTTGTAGTAGTCCCGCCGATTTTCGTCTCTTCTAAAGCCGAACGTAACTTTCTCAATGCAATTTCTCTGGTTTGACCATGCACTATAACTTTTGAAATCATTGGGTCATACCAAGGGGTTATGGTATCGCCCGCCCGCACACCGCTGTCAATTCTGGCCCAAGACGGTGTAGAAAGATAGTTTATCGTGCCGGTCATTGGAAGGAAACCAGCCGGAACATCTTCAGCATAAATTCTTGCTTCAAATGCATGTCCATTTAACTTTAAACTACTCTGATCTAAAGGTAGATCTTCGCCGCTGGAGACCCGCAATTGCCACTCCACGAGGTCGAGGCCGGTTATGAATTCCGTAACCGGATGTTCTACCTGTAGGCGGGTGTTCATTTCCATAAACCAAAACCGATCAGGACTTAGGCCGTCAGAACCATCAACGATGAATTCGACGGTACCCGCGCCGCTGTATCCAATCGACTTCGCGCATAGCACGGCCGCCTGCCCCATTGCAGCGCGCATTTCTTCGGTCATGCCGGGAGCCGGGGCTTCTTCGATCACTTTTTGATGGCGACGTTGCAATGAACAATCCCTCTCGAACAAGTGAATTGCGTTACCGTGATCATCACCAAAGACCTGAATTTCAATGTGCCTAGGCTTTGTGATCCACTTTTCTACAAGGCAGTGCGCATCACCAAACGACGAAAGTCCTTCACGTTGTGCCCCCTCTAACGCGGCAAGAAAGTCCTCAGGGCAGTCGACTTTTCGCATGCCTTTTCCGCCGCCGCCTGCTCTCGCTTTGATAAGGACCGGATACCCGATACTTTCGGCTTCGGATTTCAGAAAATCAGCGTCCTGGTTCGATCCGTGATAGCCCGGTACGACGGGTACTCCACTGCTTGCCATAAGGGTTTTGGCAGCGTCTTTCATTCCCATCGCGCGGATTGCCTTGGCCGATGGCCCTATAAATCGAAGGCCGGATGCTTCGACTTTTTCCACAAAATCAGGTGATTCTGACAAAAATCCATAACCGGGGTGGATCGCTTCGGCACCGGAACTTTTCGCAATTTCGATGATCTTGTCGCCTTGCAGATAGCTTTCTGCAACTGCGGGCGGACCAACGCGCCAGGCTTCGTCGGCCATAGCAACATGTTTGGAATGTGCATCTGCATCGGAGTAGATCGCGACGGTTTTCACGCCCATTTTGCGCGCAGTTTCGATCACGCGACAAGCGATTTCACCACGGTTGGCGATCAGGATTTTGTTAAACATTGGCGGCCCTCTCCTACATCCGGAACACGCCAAACTGCGTGTGCTCGATTGGTGCGTTCAGGGCGGCCATCAACGATAGCGCGAGCACTTCACGGGTTTTGCGTGGGTCGATCACACCGTCGTCCCATAATCGGGCCGAGGCGTAAAGCGGGTGAGATTGGCGTTCAAACATCTCGATCGTTGGCCGCTTGAATTCGGCCTCTTCATCGGCCGACCATTCGCCGCCTGCCCGTTCGATGCCATCACGCTTTACTGTTGCGAGCACTCCGGCGGCTTGCTCGCCCCCCATCACCGAAATACGTGAGTTCGGCCAAGTCCAAAGGAATCTAGGCGAATATGCGCGCCCCGCCATGCCATAGTTTCCGGCACCGAAAGACCCACCAACCAGCATGGTCACTTTGGGAACCTTGGTGGTGGCGACTGCGGTCACCAGTTTGGCGCCATGCCGCGCGATACCTTCGGCTTCATACTTTTGGCCGACCATAAATCCGGTGATATTCTGCAAGAAAACAAGTGGGATTTTCCTTTGGGAACAAAGCTCTACGAAGTGCGCGCCTTTAACGGCACTCTCGCTGAACAGAACGCCGTTGTTGGCGATAATTCCGACCGGAATGCCCATAACATGCGCGAAACCGCAAACCAGTGTCGTGCCGTATCGGGCTTTAAATTCGTCAAAACGCGAGCCATCGACGACACGGGCAATGACTTCGCGGATGTCATAAGGGGTTTTCAAATCAGCGGGAACGACACCGAATATCTCGTCCGGGTCTAAAGCTGGTTCTTCCGAGCTTTGCAGCAAAACGGTCTGCGGCTTGATCCGGTTCAGGTTGCCAAGGGCCTGCCGTGCCAGAACGAGCGCGTGTGCGTCGTTTTCCGCAAGATAGTCGGCAACGCCGCTTAAACGTGTGTGGACGTCGCCGCCGCCGAGATCTTCGGCGGATACGACTTCACCGGTGGCCGCCTTAACCAGAGGCGGGCCTGCGAGAAATATAGTGCCTTGTTCTTTAACGATAATTGTTACGTCGGACATCGCCGGGACATAGGCGCCACCGGCGGTGCAGGACCCCATGACCACCGCAATCTGCGGGATGCCTTTGGCCGACATGTTGGCTTGGTTAAAGAAAATACGGCCAAAATGATCGCGATCGGGGAATACTTCGTCTTGTTGCGGTAAGTTCGCGCCACCCGAGTCGACCAGATACACGCACGGCAGGTTGTTTTGTTCGGCGATTTCCTGTGCCCGCAAATGTTTCTTCACTGTCATCGGGAAGTAGGTGCCACCCTTAACCGTGGCATCATTACAAACGACCATGACTTCGGCACCATGGACCCGGCCGATACCTGTGATCACTCCTGCGCCGGGCGCGGCGTTATCGTACATATCATGCGCAGCTGTCGCACCGATTTCGAGGAAGGGAGAGCCCGCGTCCAGCAGGTTGGCGATCCGGCGGCGTGGCAACATTTTCCCACGCGAAAGGTGGCGATCACGGGAGCGCTCACCACCACCTTGCGCCGCCATTGCGGCTGCTTCCGCGATTTGGGCCAAAGCGGTTTCGTGCGCGACCTGGTTCGCTTTGAACGTATCGGAGCCGGTAATTACGTTTGATTTCAAGATGCTCATCAGTACGAAGCCCTTTTGGCCCAGAGTTCTATGGTGCGTTCAGCCGTTTCACTTAGCAGGCAAGCGGCGCCAATCGGAAGGCGCATGGAACCCGCGCCCCATTGGGCGTATTCGTTTAGACATTCGGCGTCGCGATAGCCAATCCAGGCTCGTTGGGCCGCGCGTAACGTGTCGACTCGTTTGTCAATCTCGGGAAAGTCTTCTGCGTCGTAGGCGTCCATTTCGGCAGACCATGCAATCGTCTTTTTGTATTCTTCGTTCAAAAGTACGTCCCAAGCCGCGTACTCCGCCTGAATGCAACTGGTCATTCCAAGGTTAGAATATCCGCCCTGCTCCACTTCCTGACAACGGTTGGAAACCTGCCCCTCGCAGAGGTGCTTTTCGTCGTATCCGTCGGCAGTTTCGTAGCAGGAGCGAAGGTCGTCGAGAATCCATTGACGGTCGGGCTCTTGCGCAAAAGCTGCCAGCGGCAGCATTAGAAACGGAAGAAACCAGCGCATTACGAGGTTACCTTCATCAATTCGCGACCGATCAGCATACGGCGAATTTCGGATGTGCCCGCGCCGATTTCCATCAGCTTGGCATCTCGCATGATGCGGCTAAGCGGCGAGTCGTTCATGTATCCCGCGCCGCCCATCGCCTGTACGCCTTGCACTGCAATTTCCATCGCCTTTTCGGAGGCATAGAGCACACAAGCCGCAGCATCCTGACGGGTTACTTCGCCACGATCACAAGATTTGGCCACTTCGTAAACATAGGCGCGAGCGGAGTTCATGGTGGTGTAGATATCCGCGATTTTACCCTGCATTAACTGGAAGTTGCCGATGCTTTCGCCGAACTGTTTGCGTTCGTGCATGTAGGGCATGATGTGGTCGAGTACCGCGTGCATCAAGCCCACACCGATGCCGGAGAGCACAACGCGTTCGTAATCCAGACCGGACATCAGGACGTTTACTCCACGGCCCTCTTCGCCCAGAACGTTCTCGAACGGAACTTCGACATTGTCGAAAATCAGCTCGGCAGTGTTGGAGCCGCGCATGCCCATCTTGTCGAAATGCGGGGAGGTCGAGAAACCAACCATGTCTTTTTCGATAATGAAGGCGGTCATTCCGCGATGGCCAGCGTCGGGATCGGTTTTGGCGTAAACGACAAGCGTTGTAGCATCGGGCCCGTTGGTGATCCAGTACTTGGTGCCGTTCAGAACATAGCGGTCGTTCTTCTTTTCCGCGCGCAATTTCATTGACACAACGTCGGAACCAGCGCCGGATTCAGACATCGCCAATGCGCCGACGTGCTCGCCTGAAATCAAGCCCGGTAGATATTTCAGTTTTTGTTCATGCGAACCGTTCAGCTTGATCTGGTTGACACACAGATTGGAGTGGGCGCCGTAAGACAGGCTAACCGACGCCGAGGCGCGGGCGATTTCCTCAACCGCAATTGTGTGCGCAAGATAGCCCATCCCTGCGCCGCCATATTCTTCGGGAACGGTAATGCCATGCAGCCCAAGTTCACCCATTTCCTGCCAAAGTTCGGGCGGGAATGTGTTTTTAGCGTCAATATCTGCTGCCATCGGCGCGACACGATCTTGCGCCCAGCGATGCACCATATCACGCAGAGCTTCGATATCTTCTCCGCAAGCAAAATTCATCGAGGCATTGAACATAGGGATTCCTTTTTAGACGTTTGACGGTTAACTGAACACATGTTCACTTAATAATCAAGATAGTTCTGACGTCTAGAAAAATACCCTCTCGACGAACCAGTAGAACCCTATGGCGGCTACACCCAGTGATAGGGGAATAGTTATGACGCGTCGGTACCATTCCTTGCGGCCAAACCATATCCCGACCAGTAAAAATCCAACCGCAATCACGGATAGCTGCCCAAGCTCGACACCAATGTTGAAGCCGATCAGACCCGAGACAAATTGGGATTGGGCGATGCCGACTTCGGTCAAAACACCCGCGAACCCGAGGCCATGGAGCAATCCGAAACCGAAGACCACAAACGGACGCCAGCGGCTTAGCCCGCTCATAAATACGTTTTCGATGCTGACATAGATGATCGACGCCGCAATCAAAGGCTCAACAACCGCCGGAGGTACGCTGACCCAGCCCAACATGCCCAAAGCCAGCGAAATCGTGTGCGCCAGTGTAAAAGCAGATATTTGCCATAGTAATGGGCGCATTCTTGTCGAAAGCAGGAACAGGCCGACAACGAACAGGATGTGATCCAGCCCTTTGGGGACAATATGTTCGAACCCGATCGCGATGTAATTCAGGAATACCGCGATACCGGACTGTTTTGTGACACCGACGACAGAAATGGGGTCGCTCGATTGGCCGCTTTGGAGGTAGGCGGAGTACCCTTCAGCGCCTTCCGGCGTGGTGACGCGCACGATTAACGGGCCAAAACTTTCAGACCAGCCGAAGACCATTTCGATGGAACCATCAGGTACCTTGCCAGAGATTGTCAGCGTTGACTCCCTTAGCAAATCCAGATCACCGGCTTCGGGGATGTTATAACCAGTCAGCGAGAGCTGTTGCGGTTCTCCGTCAATTTCCGCCGTTATGCTTCGCAGGAACTGCGTTTGAAAGCTGGAAAACTCCGCGGCCAATGCATCCGGTGCAAGCGCCCGCAGCGCGTCATAGCGGCCGGCATTTTCTGATTCTGCGGTGTCGGCCAAATTCGGGTCGATTTCGGCAATCAGGGCCTCGAGCGTCACACGAATCTCGACCTCGACGCTCGAATCTACAAACCGGATATCCGCAACTGCTGGCTGTTGTTCGTGCGCCGCAGCACTAAATGGAAGAAGCACGAATGCGAGCAGGGCAATCAGGGTTTTGCGCACGGGATTGTTCCTTGACTTGGTGACCACAAAAACCGAACCATACACTCCGGTTCATACAATGGAAGTCGTAATGCTCAAGAAACAAATAATCCCGGTGCTGGCGGTGGCTACGAGCCTTCTGACTGGTCATCAGGCTGCCGCACACGAGTTCTGGCTCGACGCCATAGACTACACGATTGAAAGCGGCGCGGAATTGCAGGTCGAAATCCGTGTCGGGCAAGATTTCAAAGGCAACAAGTACAGTTTTAACCCGAACCAGTTCTATGATTTCAGCGCCACCGACAGCAGTGGCAAGCACCCGATTGAAGGTCGAATTGGTGATTCACCTGCGGTGACCATGGTGCCTCCGCTCAATGGGCTGTTAGTTTTGAACCATTTTTCCACCTCGCAACTGTTAACCTACGCCGACGACGGAAAATTTGAATCGTTCATCGAAAACAAAGGGCTGAATTGGGTTCTGGAGGAACATGCAAAGCGCGGCTTGCCGGAATTTGGCTTTGGCGAAGGGTACACACGGTTTGCCAAATCACTGATCGCAGTCGGCGATGGCGCAGGCCAAGACGCAGTGACCGGTATGCCATTTGAATTGGTGGCTTTGGCTAATCCTTATACGGACGACCTTACGAGCGGGCTGCCGGTACGTTTGATCTGGCAGGGCGAAGGGCTCGCTGACATTCAGGTCGACGTTTTCCGCCGCCCGAAAGACGGTAGCGAGGTTGAAAAAACACACGTAAAGACCGACGCAACAGGGCGCGCTGTAATTCCGGTTATCGATGGGGATGTGTATCTGGTTAACGCCGTTCATATGATTATTCCCGCGCAGGCAGATATTGAACGAACAGGAGCCGTCTGGCATAGCCTCTGGGCCTCGATGACATTTGAAGCTGGCAGCGTGGGAGATTAAAATGAGCGATGTCTGGAACAAGTGCTTCGACTGGCCACCAGTTTGGCTGGTAATTTTTATGGCGGTCGCGTGGGTGCAGGCTTTGGTCTGGAATCCGCTGGCATATCAATCCGTTTTGACCAACTGGATCGGGCTTATCGCCATTGCTTTCGGGATTGCCCTTATGGTGGTTAGTTTCGTGATCTTCTTGCGACACAAAACGTCGGTCGTGCCAAAGCGCACACCAAAAAGTATTGTCATGATTGGGCCATACAAATATTCCCGCAACCCGATTTATGTAGCCGATGCGATTATCCTGATTGGCTATATATTGACGCTAGGTTCGGTTCTTTCGTTCCTTCTGGTGCCACTGTTCGCGTGGGTTATTCGCGTACGGTTTATCGATGGCGAAGAGGCCAGAATTCGCATCGAGTTCGGGGCAGCCTACGATGACTACTGCAAGAAAACCCGACGCTGGATCTAGGCGCTAGTAGCCGTTAGCCGCCTGTAACTCGCGCACATATTTGGTGATCCAGCGGATTTCAGCATCGGTTATGCCCTCAACGGGTGGCATATCGCCAAACCGCCAGTGATGTGCACGAACACCTCTTTTTGCCGCAATCTCGAAAGACGCATCGCCGTGATGGTCGGGTTTGTAAAAAGCGTGCAGGAAGGTTGGACCTTTGTCCGTACCGGCCCCGTTGATGCCGTGGCAAGTCGCACAGTTCTTTTCAAACGCAATCTGACCGCTTTGCGCGACCTGCGAGAAGCTCGGGATGGTGATTGATGTTTCCGCGTCCGCGGCGTTTCCGGGGCCGTTAAACAGACTCCACGCAGCGGCGGCAGCGATCAATATGACCGCGAGGGCGGCTATCATTTTAAAGTTCATACTGCTTGCTCCTTGTTAGCGTTATCACCGGCCAGACCCTGCAGGATCGGACAGTCTGGCCTATCATCACCATGGCACTTGTTAACCAATTCGGAGAGAGTGTCCTGCATGGCTTTAAGTTCCGTTATTTTCTGGGAAATTTTGTCGAGATGCCCACGCGCCATGGTTTTAACATCGGCGCTGGCGCGGTCGGTGTCCTCGTAAAGGGAAAGCAGGGTTCGGCAATCCTCGATGGTAAAGCCAAGCCCTCTCGCCCGACTTAAAAACGCCAGCTTGTGCAAATGCGTTTCGCTAAAGTCGCGATACCCGTTGTCCGTCCGGTCTGGCGTTATCAGACCGATGTCTTCGTAATAACGAATGGTTTTCGCGGGCAAGCCGCTGTGGGTCGAAGCATCGCCGATATTCATTTTTCGCCCTCCGGCTTCCAGCGTTTTAATAACAAGGAGTTGCTAACCACACTGACACTGGAAAACGCCATCGCCGCCCCCGCGAGTGCCGGATTCAGGAGCCCGAATGCAGCGATCGGGATGCCTATTACATTGTAAATAAACGCCCAGAACAGATTCTGTCGGATCTTGGCGGACGTTGCGCGCGCAACCTGCAAGGAGGCGTGTACCAACGTTGGTTCTGCGCGCATCAATACGAAACCCGCAGTCTCAAGCGCCACATCCGCGCCGCCCCCCATCGCGATTCCGAGGTCTGCAATGGCGAGCGCCGGGGCGTCGTTCACGCCGTCACCTACCATTGCGACGTGACGGCCTTCGGCCACCAACCGCTGGAGGGTGGCGACCTTGTCTTCGGGCCGCATCTCCGATTCCACCTCGTCGATCCCGATCTGCGCTGCGATATGGGCAGCGGCTTGGGGGTTGTCACCGGTGAGCAACAAGGTGCGAATGCCGTCAGCGTGGAGGGTCGCGACGGCGGCCTCGGCCTCCGGCCTCGGCGTGTCTGCCAGACCGATAAGTCCGAGCGGGACGCCATCACGGGAAACCCAGACGACCATCTGCCCCTGTTCGGCCAAGGTTGTGGCCTTTTCTTGCGCATCCTTGGGCGCGTCGTCTGTGGCAAATATCTGGCGGCCTATTTTCACAACGGCTCCATCTACCCGCGCCTCGATGCCTTCGCCTACTTTTGCGTTAAATTCGGTCGGCGCTGAAAGCGGTAATTTCTGTTCTTTGGCTGCCGCAACTATGGCCTTGCCCAGCGGGTGTTCTGACCCTGATTGTGCCGAAGCCGCGAGTGCCAGAAACGCATCATCAGACAAACCGAAACTGCTCACCGCGACGATTTCCGGCTTGCCGATGGTCAAGGTGCCGGTCTTGTCGAACACAACGGTATCAATGTTTTTCGCCCGCTCCAGTGTTTCGATGTCGCGGATCAGGATGCCGTTCTGCGCAGCGACCCCTGTTCCGGCCACGAGCGCCGTTGGTGTAGCGAGTCCGAGTGCGCAAGGGCATGCTATGACCAAGACGGAGATTGCAGCGGTTAGCGAGGTCTCAAACCCTGCGCCGGTCGCCAGCCATGCCAGTAATGTAACAAGGGCGATAACCAGAACGACGGGTACGAAAATAGCAGCGACCCGGTCGACCAACCGCTGGATCGGGGCCTTGCCCGTTTGCGCTTCTTCCACCAGTTTGGCGATTTTCGCGAGGGTGGTATCAGTGCCAACTTTCTTGGCGCGCACCCGAAGCAGGCCGGTGCCGTTGATTGATCCAGTAATAACCGTATCGCCTTTATGGCGCACGACGGGCATGGATTCACCGGTTATAAGGCTCTCGTCCAACTCGCTTTCACCGCGGATGATCTCGCCATCGACAGGTAGACGCTCGCCCGGTTTGACGATTACGACGTCTCCGATCAGGACTTCGGATATGGATACTTCAACCTCTTCACTGGCGCGCAGAACCACGGCGCCGTCGGGGCGAAGGGACATCAACTGGCGCAGTGCCGAGGATGCCGAACGTTTGGCGCGGGCCTCCAGAACTTTGCCTGCGAGGACCAAGGTTATGACGACCGCCGAAGCCTCGAAATACAGGTGTCCTTTGGCGGCGGCGCCCAGAGTTACCAGCATCCAGACGCTATACAAGTAGGCGGCGCTGGTGCCCATGACGACGAGCTGGTCCATGTTGCCGGCTTTGGCTTTGAGGGCATGCCAAGCGGCGATATAGAAACGACGACCGACCCATAACTGTACGGGTGTGGCCAGCAGCAACTCACCATAAGGCGGTATGTGGAAGTTGACGCCAGCGAGCATGAAAAACATCTGCGCAACCAGAGGAACTGTCAGGATCGTCGCGACGGAAAGTTCAATTAAATCCTTGCGTTGCGCGGCCGAAATCTCTTGCTCGCGATCATCGCCAACTTCTTCAGCGACCTTGGCAGGATAGCCTGCATCGGTGGACGCCTTTGCAATGGCAGCCACATCGACCTGCCCCGGAACGTAGTGCACAGAGGCGGTTTCCAACGCCAGATTAACGTCGGCGGACAAGACACCCGGCACGCTCCGCAACGCCTTTTCGGAGCGTCCTGCACAGCCAGCACAGGTCATTTTCGAGATGTTCAGAATAACCTGAGCCTCGCGAATTCCATACCCCGTTGTGCGGACGGCATCGGCGATGCGTTCGGGCGACAGGACGTCGTGATCAAAGGAAACGTCCAGCTTTTCAAGTGCCAGATTGACGGTTGCGGACTCCACACCCGGCATCGCTGCTACAGCCTTTTCAACGCGACCGGCGCAACCGGCGCAGGTCATACCTGTAACTTCGAATTTGACGTTGTCGAATTGGTTCTGCGCCATATCTTCCATCGGGAAACTCCTTATGCTTACCCAACTTATAGGGCTTCCAGTCACTGGAAGGTCAAGAAGTTTTTTACGGCGTCGAAATCGGATATGGATTCGGGGGCTTGGAACGAGGCCTTTCCCGCCGTATAAGGCCTTGAAACCCTTATGGAGGCTGAAACCATGCGGACTGCAAAAGTCGAACGTAAAACCGCCGAAACCGATATTTCTGTCGAGATCAACCTCGACGGAACAGGTGTCTACGACAACCAGACGGGTGTCGGTTTTTTCGACCATATGCTGGACCAACTTTCACGCCACGCGTTGATTGACATGACAGTTCGGGCCAACGGCGATCTGCACATTGACGACCACCACACGGTCGAGGATGTGGGCATTGCACTGGGTAAAGCTGTTGCGCAAGCCATTGGAGATAAACGAGGAATCGTGCGTTACGGGTCTTGCATGCTGGTCATGGATGACACGTTGATCCGGGCAGCGCTGGACATGTCCGGTCGGGCTTATCTGATCTGGAAGGTGGACTTCACGGCTTCGAAAATCGGTACGTTTGATACGGAGCTGGTGCGCGAGTTTTTCACGGCTTTTGCCATGAACGCGGGCATGAACCTGCACGTTGAGCGGCTGGACGGGTTGAATAGCCACCACATCGCGGAAGCCAGTTTCAAGGCTGTCGCCCGCGCGTTGCGTGATGCGCTGGAAACGGACCCGCGTAAGGCGGATGCGATCCCTTCGACTAAAGGTACGCTTTCCGAATGACGACGGTAATTGTTGACTATAATTCGGGTAACATCCACTCGGCTGAAAAGAGCTTTCAGCGGATGGCAGACGAGGTTGGCGGAGGGCCGGTAATCGTGTCCTCGGACCCTGAAGTTGTGCGCAAATGCGACCGCATTGTACTACCCGGTGTCGGAGCTTTTGCTGATTGTCGTCAAGGACTTGCGAGTTATGACGGCTTGTTCGAAGCGATCGAGGAACGCGTAATCAGGGGCGGCGCTCCGTTCCTTGGAATTTGTGTCGGGATGCAGATGATGGCGACCATTGGGCGCGAGCATGGGCATGACACAAAGGGCTTTGACTGGATCAGCGGCGAGGTCGTCGAGCTGAAGCCGAATGACCCAAATTTGAAGGTCCCGCATATGGGCTGGAACGATCTGGAAATTCAGGTTGAACACCCGCTGTTCGACGGCATTTCTACGGGTGACCATGCGTATTTTGTGCACTCCTATCACCTGTCGCCTGACGATCCTTCGCATCTTTTGGCGACGGTTGACTATGGCGGACCGGTGACGGCGGCGGTCGGGCGGGATAATATGCTCGGGACGCAGTTTCACCCCGAGAAAAGCCAGAAGACCGGCCTTCGGTTGATCGGGAATTTCCTGCACTGGAAGCCCTAGTTCCGCGCGTTAACCTTTCGGTGATGCCGGCAAGATTTACTGTGCACAACGCGTACACAACCCGTACACAATGCGTATGTACGTTTTGCTGCCGCGTGACGTTAACCTTTTAATGGAGCGTCAGCCTTCGCCGATAAGGTTGACGGCCTCGATACCTACCATTGCCACAGTCAGGTCGTTTTCCGAGCTGTCACCGGTTACGCCGATTGCACCCAAGATATCGCCTTTTACGCTTTTCACCAAAACGCCGCCCGGAACCGGAATGAGCTTGCCGCCGTAGGCGCCATTGGCGGCGGCAATGAAATAGGCTTGGGCCTCGGCGCGGTCCCTTTGTGCGGTGCCGCCTAGCCCCAACATTACGGCACCGTGAGCTTTGCCCTCGGCGATTTGGAAGCGACCGGGGGCTGCGCCATCCTGACGTTCAAAAGCTTTGACGTTGCCGCCAGCATCCAACACGATTACCGACAGGGGTTTCAGGCCCATCTCGGCACCGGCGCGAAAGATGGTCGAAATCATTTTGCGGGCTTTGGTTAGCGAAATTACGGCCATGTCAGCGCTCCCGTTTACGTTCCAGTCTCCCCTTGTGTAGCAGCGGCTCGGTGTAACCGGAAGGCTGTTTGGCCCCTTGGAGCGCCAAGTCGCAGGCAGAGCGGAACGCCACGTCGTTATAGTCGGGCGCCATTGGCTGGTAGAACGGATCGTCGGTGTTCTGTAGATCAACGACTTTTGCCATGCGTTTGAAGGATTCCATGACCTGTTCTTCGGTGACGATACCGTGGTGCAACCAGTTCGCAATGTGCTGGCTGGAAATACGGCAGGTGGCGCGATCTTCCATCAGGCCAATGTCGTTTATGTCCGGTACTTTGGAGCACCCTACCCCCTGATCGATCCATCTAACGACGTACCCGAGGATGCCTTGCGCGTTATTGTCAATTTCGGACTGGATTTCCTGTGATGACCAGTTCGGATCACTAGCCAGCGGGATGGTCAGGATGTCATCCAGCTTGGCGCGTCGACCCTCGCTGGCGATTTTCGCCTGAACTTCGTGCACATTAATCTTGTGGTAATGCGTGGCGTGCAATGTCGCGCCCGTCGGACTTGGCACCCATGCGCAATTGGCACCGGCCAACGGGTGGTTGATTTTCGACTTGAGCATGTCTGCCATCAGGTCGGGCATCGCCCACATACCTTTGCCGATCTGCGCCTTGCCACGCAATCCACAGGCGAGACCGACATCGACGTTGTTGTCTTCATAGGCCGCGATCCACGCGGTATGTTTCATGTCGTCTTTACGGACCATCGGCCCCGCTTCCATGGAAGTGTGGATTTCGTCGCCCGTACGGTCGAGGAAGCCGGTGTTGATAAAGGCAACGCGGTGCTTGGCGGCGCGGATACATTCCTTGAGGTTGACGGTGGTGCGGCGCTCCTCGTCCATGATGCCGATTTTCACGGTGTTGGCTGGTAGGCCGAGTACGGTCTCGACGCGCGAGAATATCTCGTCCGCGAAGGCGACTTCTTCGGGACCGTGCATTTTGGGTTTAACGACGTAGATTGAGCCGGTGGAAGAATTTCGTGCACCGTCGGTTTTATTAAGGTCATGCATGGCGCAAAGCGTGGTGAACATGGCGTCCATCATGCCCTCGAACACTTCGTCACCGTTTTGGTCGAGGATTGCCGGATTGGTCATCAAGTGGCCAACATTACGGACCAGCATCAGCGCACGGGTTTTGATCGACAGAGCGCTACCGTCAGGGGCGGTAAATTCCTTGTCCTCTGCCAGTTTCCGCTCAATCAGCTTGTCACCTTTACGCAAGGTTTCGACCAGATCACCGCGCATCAAGCCAAGCCAGTTGCTATAGGCGAGCGTTTTATCTTCTGCATCGACGGCGGCAACCGAATCTTCGCAATCCATAATCGCAGATATGGCGGATTCCAGCAAAACGTCGGCGACATTGGCCGAGTCCGTAGCACCGATCTGGTTGGTCGCATCGATCAGAATTTCGATATGCAAACCGTTATTGCGCAGCAATATGGACGCGGGGTTGGCCGCCGCGCCGGTATATCCGGCAAATTGTGCGGGATCGGCCAGACCAGCAGTGCCAGCCATCAGCGCGCCGTTTTCCACGGAGTATCCGTTGACGCCGTTGTGCGAGCCTTCGGAAAGCGGCGCGACCTCGTCCAGAAACTCCTTCGCCCATGCAACAACGCGCGCGCCGCGTGCAGGGTCAAACGGGCCTTTAACGGGTAAATCGCCAAGTGCGTCAGTGCCATAGAGCGAGTCATAGAGGCTGCCCCAACGCGCATTCGCGGCGTTCAATGCATAGCGGGCGTTCATAATTGGCACCACAAGTTGCGGGCCAGGGATGGTCGCGATTTCGGGGTCGACGTTGGCGGTTTCAATGCCGAAATCGTCGCCTTCGGGAACCAGATATCCGATCTTCGTCAGGAAGGATTTATAGGCGGCCATATCCTGCGGCTGGCCTTTACGCGCGATATGCCAACCGTCAATCTGACTTTGTATTTCGTCACGTTTTGCTAACAGTGCGCGGTTTTTCGGGGTTAGATCATGCACGATCTTGGAAAACCCGGACCAGAAGGTTTCTGCATCGACACCCGAGCCGGGCAGCGCCTTGGTTTGCGCGAATTCGAACAGTTCAGTGGCGATTTGTAGGCCGTGGTGTGTGACGCGATCTGACATTGGTACTCCTTGGCATATCTTTGTATACCGAAATATCGTTTCCGATTGGAAACGCAAGCGGATTCCTTGGGTGAGAGAATGTATTTACCAGTTCCGTGAGGTAACGGCACCAAACTTCCTCTTGCGGATGTGGCTGAGGGGCATAGTGTATCGGCGAACATTTTTGGGGGAAATCATGACATCCGAAACCGATCTGACTATCCGTCTTTCCGACTACAAACCGTTGCCATACCTGATCGAGGATGTGCATCTGACATTCACGCTGCATCCGACGAAGACGCAGGTGAAGACACGGATTAATTTTGTCGTGAATCCCGCTTCGCAAGGCGGTGACCTTCGACTGGATGGCGAAGAGCTTGAGCTGGCGTCGGCGAAAATAGACGGGGTTGATGTCTCGATCACGCCGGATGCCGAGGGGCTGACCATTCCTGCCGCGATGATCGGCGAGCGGTTTGTCTGGGAATGCGAGACGGTTATTAACCCTGCTACGAACACCTCGCTAGACGGGCTGTATATGTCCGGTGGTATGTACTGCACCCAATGCGAGGCCGAGGGTTTCCGAAAGATAACTTTCTACCCCGACCGCCCCGACGTGATGACGGTTTTCACCGTCCGGATCGAGAGCGACATGCCGGTGCTACTGTCCAACGGCAACCCGACTGCGAGTGGCGAAGGCTGGGTGGAGTGGCATGACCCTTGGCCAAAACCGGCGTATCTATTCGCGCTCGTTGCCGGTGATCTGGTGTCGTATGACGACAGTTTTACCACGGCCTCAGGCCGTGAAGTTGCGTTGAAGATCTATGTTCGCGAGGGCGACCAAGACAAGTGCGCCTATGCGATGGATTCGCTTATCCGGTCGATGAAATGGGACGAAGAGAAGTACGGGCGTGAATACGATCTCGACCTGTTCAACATCGTTGCTGTGGACGATTTCAATATGGGCGCGATGGAGAACAAGGGGCTGAATATCTTCAACTCGGCGCTGGTTCTGGCCAGCCCTGAAACGGCGACGGACACGAATTACGAGCGGATCGAGAGTGTGATCGCCCATGAATATTTTCACAACTGGACGGGCAACCGGATTACCTGCCGCGACTGGTTCCAGCTGTGCCTGAAGGAAGGTCTGACGGTCTACCGCGACCAGCAGTTCACCGGCGACATGCGGGATGCTGGGGTTAAACGGATTGATGATGTTCAGAAGCTGCGGGCGTATCAGTTCCGCGAGGATGCGGGACCTTTGGCGCACCCGCCGCGACCGGAAGAGTATATTGAAATCAATAATTTCTATACGTCTACGGTTTATAATAAGGGCGCCGAAGTTGTCGGTATGTTGCCGCGACTGGTCGGGGCTGACGGGTATCGCAAGGCGCTCGATTTGTATTTTGAACGGCATGACGGACAAGCCTGCACGATTGAGGATTGGTTGACCGTTTTCGAGGATGCAACCGGCCGTGATCTGACCCAGTTTAAGCTATGGTATTCCAGTGCGGGCACGCCGAAGGTCTCGGTTTCGGACGACTGGACGGATGGCGTTTATGCCCTGACTTTAACGCAATCTATAGCGCCAACCCCCGGGCAGGCCGAAAAGTTGCCGCGACTGATCCCCGTCGGCGTTGGTTTGCTTTATCCGGATGGAACCGAGGCAGTTCCGACGCAGGTTTTGGAACTTGATAAGGAAACCGTAACCTTTCGGTTCAATGATCTAAAGGAACGGCCGATTCCGTCGATCCTACGGGACTTTTCGGCACCGGTGATAATTGAACGGGAGACATCGAACGAAGAATATGCGTTTTTGCTGGCCCATGACACCGACCAGTTCAACAAATGGGAAGCAGGGCGGAATTATGCGCTAAACATCCTTGAGCGGTTGGCGTCAGGTGCGAACGACCCTGACGAAGCGTTTTTGACGGCGATGAAAACGGTGGCGCTGGACGAGGATCTGGACCCTGCTTTCCGCGCGTTAGCGGTATCTTTGCCCGATGAGAGCGTTATCGCCGGAGATATTGTCGCCAAGGGCGGTATCCCTGATCCTGTGGCGATTCACAGTGCGCGGAAGTTGCTGGATCATGCTGTTGCGCACGAGATGAATCCGGATTTGCCGGCGCTATATGCCTCGATGAATGTGGAAGGCGCTTATACACCCGATGCAAAGGCTGCGGGGAAGCGGGCGTTGCGGGCGCGGGCGTTGTCGTTGATGACCCAGCTCGATCCGGACGCCACGCTGGCAAAACAGCAGTTTGCCGATGCAGATAACATGACCGAGCAACTGTCAGCGTTGTCCGCGCTGGTGGCGGCGGATCAGGCGGAAGGTGCGCTGGAAGTATTTTATAAACAATGGCAGCATGAAAAGCTGGTAATTGATAAATGGTTTAGCGTTCAGGCAATGGCGACACCGCCGGAGCGAGCGGTCGAGGTAGTGCGCGGGTTGACGCTCCATGACGATTTTGAGTGGAAGAACCCGAACCGCTACCGGTCTTTGATGGGGGCGTTCGCACAAGCCAACCCGGCTGGTTTCCATAATGCGAGTGGCGGCGGATACGAACTGGTCGCTGACTGGATTATCAAACTTGACCCGCACAACCCGCAAACCACAGCCAACATGTGTACCGTCTTTGCGTCGTGGCGGCAGTATGACGAAAACCGGCAGGCCAAAATGAAGGCCGCGTTGGAACAGATTCAAGGAACTGAAGGTCTGTCCAAAGACGCGAGCGAGATCGTGGGGCGTATCCTCTCCTAGGTCTTGCCCCTTCGGGCGTGGTTGCGTAGAAGACCTTGACCATATTTTTAGCGGATGAAACGCAATGACCGAGCTTGCCTATACCGAACCGAAACCGAAGATCTATGCGGGTGCCAAAAGCGACTGGGAAGTCGTGATTGGGCTGGAGGTGCACGCGCAGGTGGCCTCGAAGTCCAAGCTGTTTTCGGGCGCATCGACGACCTTCGGTGCCGAGCCGAATTCGAACGTGTCGCTGGTGGATGCCGCGATGCCGGGCATGTTGCCGGTGGTTAACGAATTCTGCATCGAACAGGCGGTCCGCACCGGGCTGGGTTTGAAGGCCGAAATCAACCTGTACTCGCGTTTCGATCGGAAGAACTATTTCTACCCGGATTTGCCGCAGGGCTACCAGATTTCGCAGTTATACCACCCGATCGTTGGCGAGGGTGAAATCCTCGTTGATATGGAACCGGGCGTGGCACGTCTGGTACGGGTTGAGCGTATCCATGTAGAGCAGGATGCGGGTAAATCCGTGCATGATATGGACCCTGAAATGTCCTTCGTTGACCTCAACCGGACGGGTATCGCCCTGATGGAGATCGTCAGTCGTCCTGATATCCGCGGACCGGAGGAAGCAGCCGAATATGTTCGAAAACTGCGTCAAATCCTGCGATATTTGGGTACTTGTGATGGAAATATGCAAGAAGGCTCGATGCGTGCAGACGTTAATGTGTCGGTTTGCAAGGCTGGAACCTATGAAAAATTCCGCGCCAGTGACAATGATTTCTCGTTGTTGGGAACGCGGTGCGAAATCAAGAATATGAATTCCATGCGGTTCATCCAGCAGGCGATTGACTACGAGGCCAAGCGCCAGATTGCGATCATTGAGGACGGCGGGACAATCGATCAGGAAACTCGTTTATATGACACGGTCAAAGGCGAGACCCGCTCCATGCGTTCCAAGGAAGAAGCGCATGACTACCGGTATTTCCCCTGCCCCGATTTGCTGCCGCTAGAGATCGAGCAGTCTTGGGTGGACGGGATTGCCGCGAGCCTGCCGGAACTGCCGGACGAAAAGAAAGCGCGGTTCGTGACCGATTACGGCATGACCGAATATGACGCGGGTGTTTTGACCGCAGACGTTGCCAACGCGACGTATTTCGAAACGGTTGCCACTGGGCGTGACGGTAAAACGGCTGCGAACTGGGTGATTAACGAATTGTTTGGCCGCTTGAACAAAGAAGGTCACACTATTGATGAGTCGCCAATTTCAGCGATGCAGCTTGGAAGTATTCTCGATTTGATCGCCAAGGGGGATATTTCGGGCAAGATTGCCAAGGAATTGTTCGAGATCGTCTGGGCCGAAGGTGGCGAACCTGCGGAGATCGTTGAAGCGCGCGGTATGAAACAGGTAACCGATACGGGCGCGATCGAAGCCGCCGTTGACGAGGTTATGGCTGCGAACCCTGATAAAGTTGCGGCGGCGCAAGCCAAGCCGAGCATGGCAGGTTGGTTCGTCGGACAGGTCATGAAAACAACGGGTGGCAAGGCAAATCCGAAGGCGGTTAACGAGATTATTCGCGCCAAGCTAGGAATCGAGTAAGCTGCGCTAGACTGATTCGAACGGGGACATACGATGACCAACTTTGAATACAAAACGATTTGCGCACCGCGTAAGCCTTTGAAATTTAAAGGCGTAAAAGGTCAGGATGAGCGGTATGCCCGCACCTTGACCGAAGCAATCAACGCGCAATCGGCCGATGGCTGGGAGTATTTTCGCGCGGAATCTCTGCCGGTTGATGAAAAAACCGGCATGATGGGTAAAACTGCCGAGAAGTATTTGAGCCTTCTTATCTTCCGTCGTGAAAATATCGAAAACTACGAAGAGCCGGCGTTTTCACCGGCCGATCCAGTGATGTTGCACACACCAGTTTTGGACGAGGATGACGCAACCGACGTGGGCAGCCTCGGGCCTGCAACGCGCGACTAGTTTGACGGCAGAACTTTTCCAGGGTTCATGATGTTTTTCGGATCGAGCGTCTTTTTAATATCGACCATAACTTGAAGTGCATCGCCATGTTCTTCGGCCATGTACTTCATTTTACCGATGCCGACGCCATGTTCGCCGGTGACGGTTCCGTCTAGTTCCAGCGCCAACTTGTTCAAATTATGGACGAATTCGCGGGTTGCGGCCATCTCCGCTTCATCCTCATGATCAACGCTTATTCCGCAGTGAAAGTTTCCGTCGCCCGTATGGCCAACCATGGAGAGGGTCAGGCCGAGTCGTTCACCTTCGGCGCGGGCGAATTTCACCGCTTCGGCCAGTCGGCTGATCGGTACGCAAACGTCGGTATTCTGGACGCGCATTTCCGGACGGTGCGCTTTTTGGGCGTAATATGCGTTGTGGCGCATTTTCCACAGGGCGGCGCGGTCTTCGGCTTTTGCAGACCATTCAAAATCGCTGCCCCCCATGTCGGTGACGATTTCGCCGAAAGTTTCAGCCTGCTCCTTCACGCCCGCAGCGGAGCCGTGGAATTCGACGAAGAGATGCGGGACTTCGGGTAGATTTGCCCCTTGTGAGAGGTTGAATCCGCGCGCCATCATTTCGTCAACGAACTCGATCCGCGCCATCGGGATGCCCATCTGGATGGTGGTGATGACCGTATTCACCGCGCTTTCGATATCGGGAAAACTACAGGTGGCGGCGGAAACAGCTTCGGGTTGGCCCTGCAGACGAAGGGTGATTTCCGTAATGATACCGAGTGTACCTTCGGAGCCCACAAAGAGTTTGGTCAGGTCGTATCCGGCCGAAGTTTTGCGGGCACGTGTACCAGTGCGGATAATCCGGCCATCGGCCATAACCACTTCTAATGCCATAACATTTTCGCGCATGGTACCATAACGAACCGCTGTAGTGCCGGACGCGCGGGTGGCAGTCATACCGCCGAGCGACGCATTGGCGCCGGGATCAACCGGGAAGAACAGACCGGTTGCGCGCAGGTCTTCGTTCAGCTGTTCGCGGGTAACGCCGGGCTGGACAACAGCATCCATGTCTTCGGCGTGCACGGTCAGTATTTCGTTCATGTTCGACATATCGAGGCTTATGCCCCCGCGCACGGCCAGTTGGTGGCCTTCTAGCGAGGTACCGGTGCCATAGGCGATAATCGGACAGTCATTTGCAGCGCAGATTTTGACGATTTCCGAGACTTCGGCGGTGGAGTTCGGAAATACCACGGCGTCAGGAGGGGTTACGGGGAAGTAGGCTTCGTTCTGGCCGTGGGCTTCTAGAACCGAACGGTTCAGCGAGACTTGCTCGCCAAATTGCGATTGCAGAATTTTGATTGCGGCTTCTATGCTCATAGGGGTTCCCTCCGGTTTGTCGTCACAGTAATGTCGGGGCAAATTTAGGGAAAGTGCAAAATGACGGCCCATGAAGGACATGACGCACCGTATGCTGCTCCGGTGGAATTGCCGAAGCGACAAGTTCCTGCCGAATGGATTGATTATAACGGCCATATGAACGTCGCCTACTACGTTATGGCGATAGATCAGGCGCTGGACCGGTTTCTGGAAGACGAACTTGGGATTGGCGAGGCCCACGCCGCACGGGTCCGGCAAGGGCCTTATGCCTTGCAGTCGCATGTTCACTATTTAAGCGAAATGCTTGAAGGCGAGAGTTTCATTGTTTCGGTGCGCATGATCGATTGCGATGCCAAACGGATGCATCTGTTTATCGAGTTGTTGAGCGCAAACGGTCGTAAGGTTGCAGCGACCTGCGAGCAGATGTTGATGAATGTCGATCTGGAGACGCGGCGCTCGACACCTTATCCCGATTGGGCGCAGGTGCGGATGCAGGCGATGTTGGCGGCGCATAGGGCTTTGGATGCACCCGTTCAGTTGGGTGCGCCCATCGGGATAAGGCGAAAAGGGTAGAATATGCTGCGGCCTGTCGGGAAATTTGTGAAATCCGGTTACGAAGGTGTTTGGGGAGAGTGCCGTTCCGCGGTGATGACGATCCGCACCAAGGGGCCGAGCCAGCTTACATTTTGGTTGCTGGCGTTGGTGATTGGCATCGCGGCGGGAGCAGCAGCGCTGGGGTTTCGAGTAGCGATCTCCGAATTGCAGGGGCTTTTTTACGGAGCTGACGATCATACGTTGGCGACGACGCTGGGATCGTTGGACTGGAAATGGGTGGTAGGAATTCCGATCCTCGGGGGTTTGGCTGTCGGGTTGATCTTGTCGAACCTCACACCGGATGCTCAGGCACGGGCTGTATCCGACGTCATTCACAGCGCAGCAATGAACGAGGGGCGCGTTAGTAAACGGGTCGGTCTGGCGTCGGCGGCGGCATCTTTGATTACGCTTTCGACGGGTGGTTCAAGCGGGCGCGAGGGGCCGGTGGTACATCTGGCGGCAGTAATTTCGAGCTGGGTTTCCAACCGTATCCACGCCGACGGGATCACCGCACGGGACCTGATGGGATGTGCGGTAGCGGCGGCGGTTTCCGCTTCGTTCAACGCGCCGCTGGCAGGAACTATATTCGCGCTCGAGGTGGTGTTGCGGCATTTTGCGGTACACGCCTTTGCCCCGATCGTGATTGCTTCGGTCGCCGGAACGGTGGTTAGTCGCACGCAGATGGGTAATGTGACGGAGTTTGTTTTGCCTGTTAACCCGCTGGCGTTCCACATGGAGCTGCCGGCGTTTCTTATTCTGGGTCTGGTGTGCGGCTTTGTAGCGTTTTTGCTGATCCGCAGCATATTTATTGCCGAAGATCTGGGGGACATTATCGCGAAGCACACCCGTTTGCCGAGGTTCTTGCGTCCGGCCATTGCAGGGGCAATGCTTGGCGGACTGGCGCTATTATTTCCGCATATCATCGGGGTTGGGTACGAGACCACATCGTCTGCCCTGACCGGCCAGCTGCTGATGCACGAAGCGTTCGTTTTTGCGATTATCAAGGCTATCGCGGTGGCGATTACATTTGCGGGGCGCATGGGGGGCGGCGTTTTTTCGCCCTCGCTGATGCTGGGCGCATTGACCGGATTAACATTTGGCATGGTGGCTACGGCGGTATTTCCGTCGATTTCGGGCAGCGAGACGATCTATGCCTTGGCCGGTATGGCGGCGGTCGCGGCAGCAGTACTAGGCGCACCGATTTCGACAACGCTTATCGTTTTCGAAATGACCGGTGACTGGCAGGCGGGTATCGCGGTGATGGTTTCTGTGTCGCTGGCGAGCGCCTTAACCAGCCGCTTGATTGATCGGAGCTACTTCCTGACACAGCTGGAACGGCGCGGAGTGCACATGGCGGCGGGGCCACAAGAGTACCTGCTTTCGGCGATCAGTGTGCGTAACATCATGCATCTGGTCGGCTCGGGCGAGGATGCGCCGGCAAGCCAATGTCAGGAATTGATCGAGCAGGGTGCCTTTATTGACTTGTCGGAGACGTTGGAGACCGCGCTACCTAAACTGGAGGATGCTCCGGTCGAGTTCTTACCGGTCGCTAAACAAACTGAAACCGCACCTGAGTTGGTCGGTACGGTTTATCTGGTTGATGCGTTACGCAGTTATAACCGCGCGCTGGCCGAAACCGCGCGCGAGGAACATTCGTGACTAGAAGTGCTCAACTGTCGTTTTATCGGTGTAAAACGCAAGATAGTCTTTGATTTCCTTCACGGATTCCAGAGGATCTTCGTAAGTCCAGACCGCGTTCGGAATCAGACCACTTTTGGTGGCAATACCGAAATACGTCGCCACACCTTTGTAAGGGCAAGTGGAAGTCTGCTCGGATGCATCCAGAAACGCCATGGCGACGTCTTTACGCGGGAAATAGATCACCGCCGGATAATCACCTTCTTGAAGTTCTAACGCGTCGGACGATTCGGCAATCACGGCTCCGCCTGCACGAACCACCCATGTGCCAGTCGCCGGTTTTATGGTAATTCTTTGGTCAGTCATGAGGTGCTCCGTTCGTTGTGAGAGTGACTCCTAACCAATTGGTTCAATTTTTTCAACCTTTGTGCAGTGCATCATACTGGCGCGCAGGCCTTCTTTAACCAAAGTAACGTGGCGTTGCTAACTAATCCGTTAACTTTTTCGAATACTTCAGCGTGATAGGCGTTCAGCCAGTTTCGTTCTTCGGCCGTCAAGATATCGGCGAGGATCAGTTTTCGATCTATCGGCACAAAGGTTAGCGTTTCGAACCCGAGCATCATTCGGTCGCCGCCTTCGGGAATGTCCGGCGGCGTGATAACCAATAGGTTTTCGATGCGGATGCCGTATTCACCTTCCTTGTAGTGCCCCGGTTCATTCGACACGATCATCCCGACTTCGAGCGGGCACATGGAGCGGCGTGCGATACCTTGTGGCCCCTCGTGAACACCGAGATAAGCACCTACCCCGTGGCCGGTGCCGTGGTCGTAGTCCATGCCCGCCTGCCAAAGGGCCATGCGCGCAAATCCATCAAGATCGCGCCCGAACAACCCTTCGGGCCATCGTGCGCGGCTGATTGCGATCATACCCTTCAACACCAGTGTGTTGGCGCGTTTGACATCAGAACGGACTTCGCCGACCGCCACGGTGCGTGTGATATCAGTGGTGCCATCGACGTATTGCCCCCCGCTGTCGACCAAGAGAACCTCGCCGGACTCGATGGTCCGGTTGGAGTTTTCGTCAACGCGGTAGTGCACAATAGCGCCATTTGGACCGGAGCCGGAAATTGTATCGAAGGAAATGTCCTTGAGGGCATTGGTAGTGCGACGGAAAGTTTCCAAATGTTTTACGACGTCGATTTCCGTCAGATTGCCACTTGGGGCCGCAGTTTCGAGCCAGCAAAGGAACTCGGCCATTGCTGCGCCGTCACGGATATGGGCGGTACGTGTTCCGTCGATCTCGGCGGCGTTTTTGCAGGCTTTGGGCAGGATGCAGGGGTCGGTGTTCCACACAGGGTCTTGCAACAAATCCGAAACGGCGACGGGCGCACTGTTCTTATCGACACCGATTTGGTCCTTCAGGGTTCCTAGCGCCGTGACAAGCGTCGCCTCCGAATTGAGGGTAATATCTTCGCCAAGATGTGCCTTCAGTTCGGCGTCACATTTGTCCGGATCGACAAACAAATCCACATGGCCATTTGCGTAGAGCACAGCAAAACAAAGGGCGACGGGGGTGCGCGCAATATCCGAGCCACGGATGTTCAGCAACCACGCAATCGAATCCGTGAGTGTCAGAACATGAGCCGCAAGGTCCTTATCTGCGAGCGTCGCCCCAAGTCGCTGACGTTTGCTTTGGCTACTTTCACCGGCGAACTCAAGCGGATGCGGAACGATCGGGCCTTTCGGTGGGGCGGGCTGATCCTCCCATATACGGTCAATCAGGTTGCCGCTCTTGCGAAGTATTATTCCGTGGGGTTCGAGCGCGGTGCCAAGCTTATCGATTTCGTCAAAAGCGTGTAGCCACGGGTCGTATGCAATCACACCACCCTCAGGCAAGGCCTCGATCAGCCAATCGGAGACCTTAACGTCTAGTGACGAAAGCGGTGTGAAGCTATCTGGATCAACTTGCTTGCGAACTTGTAGGCCATAGCGACCATCGACGAACACACCCGCGATTTCAGCCAGCGCCACACAGAGGCCAGCTGAACCGGTGAAACCCGTCAGCCAGGACAACCGCTCCGAACAGGAGGCTACGTTTTCGCCCTGATGGGCGTCCGCACGGGGAACCAGAAAGCCCGCGACGCCTTCGGCGATCATTGCTTTACGCAGCGCCGCAAGGCGCGGAGCACCTGTGTCCGGTGATGTTGAAACCGTGAAGTCCTGAAACATTCGAATAACCGCTCGCTAAATTGTCATAGGTTTATGGGGTGGCAAGTTTGCACGCTTGTCAACATAGCGTTATTGTTGGCGTAGCGAAAGATTCAGAAACCACGGTAGGGGCGAAACCATGGCAAAATTACTGGCCTTTTTGTTTTTTGCAGCAGGTGCTGTGCGTGTTTGGTTTGACTGGCAAGCGACGATCGCACAAGCGGACCCGTTTCGATTTTCCGAAACCGGCGCCGTTTGGGCCGAGATACATTTCGGCAGTTTGCAAGTATTCCAGCCAGCGGTGGAGCGGTACATAGGGCCGTGGATGTGGGAATCGGTAATATTTCCGGTGCTACTCACACCGCTTGCACCTATCCTATTCGGGTTGTCGCTGATTTTCTGGCTTTTTGGTCGCCGCAAAAAAAGCTAGGAGCCGCGCACGTTGCCACGCTTGCGGCTGTCATCCTCGAACAAGGAGGCCAGTTGCTCCGTCATCGCGCCGGCAAGTTGTTCAACATCTGTGATCGTAACCGCGTGCTGATAGTATCGGGTCACGTCATGACCGATCCCTATGGCGATCAGGTCAACCTGTTTGCGCTTTTCGATCATGGCGATCACGTTGCGCAGATGTTGTTCCAGGGTGCTAGCCGGATTGACCGACAAGGTTGAATCATCAACCGGCGCGCCATCGGAAATCACCATCAGGATTTTCCGTGCTTCGGGCCGGTTCAACAGGCGACGTTGCGCCCATTCCAGTGCCTCGCCATCGATGTTCTCCTTAAGCAGACCTTCTTTCATCATCAAACCCAAATTGGGGCGCGACCGACGCCAAGGGGCATCGGCACCTTTATAGATGATATGGCGAAGATCGTTCAGACGACCCGGAGTTGCGGGGCGACCATCCGTTAACCATTGCTCGCGGCTGCGGCCACCTTTCCACGCACGCGTAGTAAATCCGAGTATCTCGCATTTCACCTGACACCGTTCCAGCGTGCGCGCCAAAACGTCCGCACAAATCGCTGCGATGGAAATCGGGCGGCCACGCATGGAGCCGGAGTTGTCGATCAGCAGTGTCACGACGGTATCTCGGAACTCGGTATCTTTTTCCTGCTTAAACGACAGCGGTGTCGTCGGGTTTGCCACCACACGCGCAAGGCGGGCGGCGTCGAGGATGCCTTCTTCGAGGTCGAACTCCCAGCTGCGGTTTTGCTGCGCCATCAGGCGGCGTTGCAGGCGGTTGGCAAGACGGCTAACTGCGCTTTTTAACGGCTCCAGCTGTTGATCAAGGTAGGCGCGTAGGCGTTCGAGCTCGACCGGATCGGCCAGTTCTTCTGCTGTGATCTCTTCGTCGAATTCGGTCGTGTAAACCTTGTACTCCGGATCGGCTTCGGAATGTGGCGCTTGCTGTGGTTGCTCATCGGGGGCTTGGCCGTCTTCTAGTTCGGCTTCGTCCAGAAGGTCCATATCGTCGGATTCTTCAGCGGAGGCTTTCGCCTCCTGCTGTTGCATATCTTCTTGGTTCTGATCTTGCGGCGTTTCTTCCTGCTCCTGGTTTTGATCTTCTTGATCGCCACCATCTTCGGAATTCTCGTCTTCTTCCTGATCCTCCGAAGCTTCCTGTTCTTCGTCAGGATCTTCGCTGTCAGGGTCGTCGCCAAGCTGGTCGCCATACCCAAGGTCGTCGATCACCTGCCGCGCAAGGCGCGAAAAAGCGACCTGATCATCTAATACGTCGTTAATGTCGTCTAAAGTATCGCCGGCCTGCCCCTCGAGGAAACCGCGCCAGAGTTCGAGAACATTGTCGGCCCCATTGGGCAAATCACGACCTGTCGCCAGTTGGCGCACCATGTAGCCCGCAGCCTGCGCCAAGGGTGCCGAAGCGGCTTCGGTGATATGTGCGTAGCCGGCTTTGGCGGCCTCGTCACCGATTTTGGCATCGATGTTTTTGGCAGTTCCGGGCATGGCGCGTGCGCCCATCGCCTCGCAACGGGCGTTCTCCATGGTTTCATAGAGCGCTTGCGCGACCTCGCCAGCGGGGCGGTATTTGTTGTGCGTGCCCTCATTGTGAAACCGCAGGCGCATTGCATAGGCATCCGCCGTTCCGCGTGCCAACAGGACTTCTTGCGAAGTCATGCGCCGCGTCACCTGCGGCAAGCGCGCGTTATCGCCGACCAACCCCGAAGGGTCGACCGAGTACGTCACGCTTAGCTCAGGGTCGTTAGCGAGCGCCTTGGTCGCTTCGGCCAATGCCTTTTTAAACGGCTCGGCAGGGTTGTCGTTTGGTTTAGCCAAGACTTAGGGACACTGCGCTTTCGGGCAGTTCCTCGTCAAAGCAGCGCTGGTAGATTTCGGCAACTGTCTGGCGTTCCATCTCGTCGCATTTGTTCAGGAATGTCAGGCGGAAGGCGAAGCCGATGTCGCGGAAAATCTCGGCATTTTGGGCCCATGTGATGACGGTACGTGGCGACATAACCGTGGAAAGATCACCATTCATGAAGGCGGTACGGGTCAGGTCGGCGACGGTTACCATCTGGCTGACAGTTTTGCGACCATCGACAGAATTGTAGTGCGGAGCCTTACCCAGAACGATCGCAGTTTCGGCGTCGTGCGTCAGATAATTTAGGGTCGCAACGATCGACCAACGGTCCATCTGCGCTTGGTTGATCTGCTGAACACCGTGGTAAAGACCTGTGGTATCACCAAGGCCAACCGTGTTTGCCGTGGCAAACAGGCGGAAAGACGGGTGCGGGGTTATGATCTCGTTCTGGTCGAGAAGCGTTAGTTTGCCGCCCTCCTCCAGCACACGTTGGATCACGAACATAACGTCCGGGCGACCGGCGTCGTATTCATCAAATACGATGGCACAAGGATTGCGCAACGCCCACGGAAGGATACCTTCCTGAAATTCGGTGATCTGCTTGCCGTCACGCAGCTTGATCGCATCCTTGCCGATCAGGTCAATCCGGCTAATGTGGCTATCGAGGTTCACACGAACCGTTGGCCAGTTAAGGCGCGCGGCTACTTGCTCGATATGGGTGGATTTACCTGTTCCGTGATAGCCCTGAATCATCACGCGACGATTGTTACGAAAGCCGGCGAGAATAGCGAGGGTGGTTTCCGGATCAAATTTATAGGTGGTGTCGATGTCGGGCACACGATCCGTGCGCTCTTCAAAGCCTTTGATCATCATATCGGAGTCGAACCCGAATACATCCCGAACGCTAAGGTCTTCGGTGGGTTTTGCAAAAGCTGTCATAGGTATCTTCCGTCGTAATCGGTATCCGGCCAACAGGCCCTTATTTATTCAATATCATATGTGAAGCATTCCCCTAGTGCTTGCAAGGGTCGGAATGCCGCCGAACGTGACGTCTTTCGTCGCTATTCGGCTTTGAAGCTGCGGCTGCCTTTGATCTGGTCCCACGCCCAGACAACTTCGGCCAGACGCTCTTCGTCGTCGCGACGGCCACCGTTAAGGTCGGGGTGCATGGCCTTGACCATGGATTTATAGACTTTGCGGATTTCCGCTTTGGTCTGGGTGTCCTGTGCACCAAGGATTTCCAACGCCTTGCGCTCGGTTGGTGGCAAACGGCGGGCGCGGGTTCTCGGATCAGCTTCCGGGTTCAGGGTGCCGTTTTCGCCCAAAACCTCGTAAGGGTCGTCAAAGCCGAAACGTTTAAAAGCCTTGCTTTCCGCACTTGGGCGCGCACTGTTGATTGCATCGCGGAATGGCTTCGTATCGCGGCCCCATACCTTGTCCGATTCAACCTGTTCCTCAAATTCGGCTTCGCTGTGGTTCTCGAAGTAGTTCCACTTCTTGTTGTACTCACGGATGTGTTCCTGACAGAACCACACGAAATCTTCCAGATTATCCGGGCTTTTAGGCGCGCGGAATTTGCCGGTCTCCTGACAACCATCATGTTCGCAAGCGCGCGAGGACGACTCGATCGCGCCAGACATGCTACGACGACGACTGCGGCGTTTTTTGTCCGCAGAAACCGATATATCAAAACTCAGTGGCGAGCGCCTATTCATCGCAGCCCTTCCTTTCAGCTTTCCGACTCAGGTCCAACACAATACTGTTTGTGACAGATTGGCCAAGGCCTAATGCAAATGGAGTGATAAGTTTTGACATATAGTGAACGTATAACCAACAAACTTACCGAGGCTTTTGCCCCAACCCTGCTGGAAGTTATCGACGAAAGCGAACAGCACCGCGGGCATGGTGGCTATGTTGAGGGTGGCGAGACACATTTCAAGGTCGTGATGAAATCCGCCGCAATGGATGGTCTTTCAAGAGTCGCGCGCCAGCGGGCAGTTTACGCCGTATTGAAGGACGAACTAGACGAACGCGTCCACGCGCTCGCCTTGAAAATCGACGGTGTGGCGTAGAAGAATGAAACTCAACGCAATCCTGCTTTTATCAATCGTAACACTCACCAGCGCCTGTGTAGGTCTGGTGCCGATCTTTCCGATTTGAGCCGCGAGTTTTTCTACGCCCCTTCGGACGACCCGATCGAGGTACTGTTCGAAGACGAAGCGTTATTGATCGTTAACAAGCCGTCAGGGCTGTTGTCTGTTCCCGGACGTTTGGCTGAACACGCCGACAGTCTGGAGACACGGTTGCGGGATATATATCCCGAGACGTTGTTGGTCCACCGATTGGACGTCCCGACCTCGGGTGTGATGGTGTTTGCCCGCACCAAAGCAGCGCAGCGCCACATCGGAATGCAGTTCGAGAAACGCCAGACGCGGAAAACTTATATAGCCCGCGTATGGGGGCATCCTGTTGACGATAGCGGGCATATTGATTTGCCTTTGATCGTTGATTGGCCAAACAAGCCAAAACAGAAAGTCTGCCATGAAACCGGCAAATCTTCGCAGACCGATTGGGAAGTTATAGAACGCGAGGAGTTCGCTACCCGTGTCCGCCTGCACCCGCGTACCGGACGAACCCATCAGTTGCGGGTGCACATGATGGCAATCGGGCACTCGATTTTGGGCGACAGGTTCTATGCTGGTGATGAGGCATTGATGGCGGCGGACCGATTGCAGCTACATGCACAAGAACTCGTACTTCGGCACCCAATTGGCGGCGCCAAAATGGTGTTTTCGGCTAAGGTCCCATTCTAGATAATCGGCGGGTTCTCGCCCGTTGGTTGCTTGCACGATTATTAGGATTGGATGTCTACTCGCATTAAGTTATTATACAATCACTTAATGCGACCCAGAAACAATCGAGCATAACATGATCAAGACTTTATCTACCATCTTTACGATTACAATGCTGGCAACAGCAGCGCAGGCTAGCGAAATCGGAACGTATCTCCGTGACGACGTCGAACCAATCACAGCGCGCGTCGAGAACGGATTGCTTTACTGCACACGCGTCAGCGACGGGTTTGAACTGTGTAACGGAATGTCGAAACAAGATGACGGGTCGTGGCATGGTGAAAAACTCAAGAACCCGGACATGCCCGCTTTTATGAAGTTTACGGGCACAATATCGTTTGACGAAAGCCAAATGGTCCTAAGAGGTTGCACTATGAAAGGTAAAGTCTGCAAATCGCAGACTTGGCCAGAGCAACAATAATTAGCGACTCTCGATTACCGGATAAATTGTGGTTTAAACCGGAACTTCACCTTCTGAACCGGCGCGATGTGTCGGTTCAGGCGGGCATTTGCCCAGCCGAATACTGCGATAATCAACAAAGTGAAGGCCACGAAATACACCGCGATAATCGGGTACGACACAAACGGGTTGAAGGTTTTGTCGGCAAAGTAGCTGGCGTAGTAAAGCGCATCCCCGCTCTGCCGCCATGCTGGAAACCCCGAGAAAAACACGAGCGTTGTGGCGTGAAACATGAAGATGGCTTCGTTGGTGTAGCTTGGCCACGCAAGGCGCAGCATAGCGGGCCAAATGATACGACGGAATTTACGGAAACCTGACATGCCGAACGCATCGGCAGCTTCGACGTCGCCTTTAGGTACAGACTGTAACGCGCCGTAAAAAATTTCGCCGGAGTAAGCCGAGGTGTTCAGGAACAAAACGACCACCGCCCCCAACCAGGCTTTGGTAAGCCAGCGGGTTTCGGCAGTGATGATCGCGAAACCCAGATTGATATCGATACCTGCCTTCGGAATAAGCACGAAGATTTCGTAGGCTAGGAAGAACTGTATGAATAGTGGTGAGCCGCGAAATACAAAAATAAACGCCTTGGCTGGAACGGAGGCCCATGGACTTGTACTGGCTTTCCCGACGGCCACCAGCGTTGCCAACCCAAATCCCAGAACCATAGCGAAAACGGCAAAGTAGATGTTCCAGATCATACCGGACCCGATCAGAACAAACTGGTCGCACAACGTGATGTCTGTCTTTGGTAACAGGCGTTCACCGATCCCGATCGACCGCAACCCGTAGTCCATGAGGGTGTCATAACAACTCATGCCGTCACCTTCAGCGCTTCACCGCCAAGTGTGGCCTGCCCGTGGGAAAGCTTTCTCGTCAGGCGCGCAAACACCTTTTCACTTGCCCACGTCATAAACAGGTAAAAAACCAGCAGGAAGGCAAAATAGTATAACCGCCAATCCGGATGCGGATAGGCGAACCGACTGGTTTTGGAGCCGCCAAGTTCCCGAGCCCAATATACAATATCCTCGACGCCAAGCAGGAACAGCAAAGGTGTAGCTTTGATGAGGATCATCCAGAGGTTCGTCAAACCTGGTAGCGCATAAACCCACATCTGCGGCACTTGAATACGCCAGAAAACCTGACGCTGTGTCATGCCAAAGGCTTCGCCGGTTTCAAGTTGGCCACGGGGTACGGCATTCATTCCGCCGTATAGTGTGTTGGCAGCAAACGCGCCGAAAACCAGCGCAAAGGCCACAAGTGCGAGCGAAAAACCGTAAGCTTCATGCATCCATTGCGGCGAGGAGCCCAGCGGCATTTTTGCAGCCGTGCAGACAACAAAATCGTTGCCTTGGCGGATGGGCTCCAGAACATCGGGGCATTTCACGCGATGCCGAAAATACTCGATACCCTGATCCATTGCGATGGGGACGAACAGGAAGAAAATAATATCGGGAACGCCGCGTACGACGTTTGTGTAAATCATGCCGAGCCAACGAAGTGGCGGGATGCTGGATTTGCGCGCCATAGCACCACTGAACCCGAGCACCATCACCACAGGCGCCGTCAACGCGAGCAGCAGCAAAACCGTGCCAAAGCTTGCATAAAAGGCCTGATGCTTACCTGTCGTCAGATAACACATCCACCAGTTAATGCCTTCGAGGCTTGAGGGGTCAGCGCACATTTCCATGGGGATGCCTGGTTTTCGAGGGGCTGCACATGGCCGCCCCCCGAGATTTCAGTTTAGTATGAAGCTTCGCGGCCGTCGAACCATTTGGCGATAAGCGCGTTCAGGCTACCGTCCGCTTTCATCTGGTCGATTGCTGCGTTAAGGGCGGCCTTCAGTTCAGCATCGCTTTCGCGAACGCCCACACCAATTCCGCCACCGATTGCTACGTCGTCACCGACAAAGATCAGCTCGCCATTGCTTTCGTTCACGATATCCGCAAGGAACGCGAAATCGGCCAAAACAGCGTCAGCCTCGCCGGAGCGCACCGCAGCAACAGTTTCGTCTGGTGTCGAGAATTCAACCACAGTTGCGCCGGAACTGGCAACGTAACCGGCCTGAATGGTCGCAGTTTGCGCAGCAACCACACCATTAACAACATCGTCGCTAGCACCGGCAAGCGCCATGTAAGCGCTCGGATCTGGCGGGAAGTATTCCTGCGTGAAGTCGATAACTTCGTCGCGCTCGTCAGTAATCGACATGCCCGCGATGATCGTATCGTAGTTGCCCGAAACGAGGTTAGGAATGATCGAATCCCAGTCGTTTGTCACCCAAACACAATCCAGATTTGCAATCGCACAAATAGCGTCACCGACTTCGCGCTCGAAACCGTCAACTTCGCCGGCATCGTTGATGAAGTTATACGGAGGATAGGCGCCCTCAGTGCCCATGCGCACCGTTTCAGCAGCAGCTGCACCGGCAGTCATAGCAGCGATGGACGCCGCAAGTACTAATTTTCTCATCGTTATCTCCTTGAAAGTTTAAACTTTATATTGAGCCATTGTGGCGGAAAGAAACTGTCGCAGCCGTTCCGACTTCGGATTTCCGAACACTTCGTCCGGAGCCCCCTCTTCTTCTATCAACCCTTGATGAAGAAAAATTACGTGATCGGCAACGTCGCGCGCAAGCTTCATATCATGGGTAACGATAATCATTGTCCTGCCCTCGATAGCAAGTGCTTTAATCACTTTTACCACTTCGGCTTCAAGCTCCGGATCGAGCGCGCTCGTCGGCTCGTCGAACAGCATCGCGACAGGCTCCATCGCCAGCGCCCGCGCAATAGCGGCTCGTTGCTGCTGACCACCCGAAAGCTGCGCCGGGTAGGCATCGCATTTGTCACCGATTCCAACCTTTTCCAGAAGTTCACGGCCAAGCGTTTCAGCCTCGGTCTTATCCTTGCCCAGAACCGAGATCGGAGCCTCGGTTACATTTTCCAAAATGCTAAGGTGCGACCACAGATTGAATTGCTGGAATACCATCGACAGCTTCGAGCGCAGTTTAATGATCTGTTTAGGGTTCGCAGGTTTTCGTTCGGACTTGCCGTTTTTCCACTGCACCAGATCGCCGTTGAAGGTAATATCGCCTTGTTGGCATATTTCCAAAAGGTTCGCACAACGTAGCAAAGTGCTCTTTCCGGAACCGGACGAACCGATGAGAACAACCACCTCGCCCATGTTGGCGTGGAGGTCGATACCCTTCAAAACTTCCAGAGAACCGAATTTTTTGTGAATATTTTTTAACGTAATTATCGGAGTTTCAGTCATTATGCCCTTTTTGGCTCTAATTAACGCATTGTTGCGCTGACTCTATTTAGTTGAGCCGGGGAATAGCAATACAATATCTGTAAAACTTTCACGCAAAATAACAAAAATATCACAGTTAAACATGAATTAGATGCGACTTTGTGGGCAAATTGACATTTCAAATACGGTCACTATTCTCGGCTTTTTGTAAACAGTAAACTTTCCTTCAGTTTTGTTCAGTACCAGTACAAGTCGACAGTTCGCCGGCCTCACAATTCTGGTTTTTTGCATGGCACGCTCATTCGCTGCCCTGATGGCATTTTTCGCCTTGGGAATATTCTGGACCACTGCCGCCACTGCCTCGCAAAGCAGTTGCTCGTCGCCGCTTGTTGGCAATGCGGACAACCGCACGGTTTCGGCCGACGCGCTGGATCAGGAACTATTCAATGCTGCCGTGCTACACTACGTGAATATTGAGCGCTGCAAGCGCGGACTTTCGCCGCTACGTTCGGACAACACCCTTATTCGCGCGACGCGCCAACACGCCCTTCACATGGCTTCAAACGCCTATGTAAGTCATAACTCCAAACAAGCCGGATACCGTAATCTACAAGACCGCCTGTCAAAAGCGCGGGTGAACTACCGGATCGCCGGTGAGAACGTCGCCAAAAGCTTTGTCTTTGCATTCGACCGCCGGAACGTCGGCGCACAATCCGCCTGCAACTTCCGCTTCAAAAGCACGGGCGGCGCCGTGCCACGCCACACCTACGATAGCCTAGCCAAAGACTTGGTGGTTCTATGGATGGAGTCGCCGACTCACCGTAGCAACATCCTCCACACATCGTTCCGCCGCGCAGGTGCAACGATTGGTGTCAACAACGACCCGAGTTTTTGCGGGACGGTGTACGTGGCGCAGAATTTCGCGAATTAAATTGAAAAAAAAACGGCGCCAACTAGTGGCGCCGTTTCAATTTCAATTTCATTTAATTATTCGGCTACAACTAAGTCATTATCCAATAGCCATTGCAAATAGGCTTGGTAATCGACACGATTATTGACATTCCAAAGTAGGAAGGTTTGCTCGGCAATCGACAGTTGGTCAAAGCCTTTGGAGCCAGCGGAACCGCCCCTGTTTCCGCTATTACCGTTGTTTCCATTGTTCCCGCTGTTTCCGCTGTTATTCCCGCCGCTATTGTTTTCAGCATTATTGTTAGGCTGCGAACCGCCCGGGGCATCCTGATCACCATTGCCCCAACCATTGTTTCCGCCACTGCCACCTGGTGGTGTTGTGCCACCGCCGTCACCGGGTGGTGTTGTGCCACCGCCGTCACCGGGTGGTGTTGTGCCACCTGATGGTGGAGCTGGAATAGCAGGACCTTCGTCGTTCGGATTCGTCACGAACAAACCCAAAACTTCAGGTTCCGGAATACAGGCTTGATCGTCTATTATCGGGAAGCCTTCTTTTGTAAAGATTACAGGTGCGGGTTCGCCGCTACAATATGCGACCCATACGCCGTTGGCGTCATAAAAACCGCCGGCGGCTTCGCCGTCACCACTGCCATTTACTCCGGTACATGCGCCCACAAACAGCAGACCACACGCCGCAAAAAACTGACGTTTCATCGATCAGACTCCTAAATACTAGTTACTCAAAAAATACTATTTACTCTCAGTGCCCACCAATACTGACGAATCATTTATGCCATATTCGTAATTTTTTGTCGAATCATCCTCACGTTCGATCACAAATACCGGCCCTACCGTGATGTAGGCAACTTGCCAATTCTTTCAAAATACCCGATGGTCCGATCCCGAATAAATGTGAGGAACCCGCCGTGACCGACCCAGAAGCCCTGACAGCCCAGTTAATCCGATGCCCATCCGTGACCCCTGTAGAGGGCGGCGCATTGCAGTTGCTCGACCGGGTGTTGACGGGGGCGGGGTTCACGACGACTCGGGTTGACCGGAACGGTACGTCCAATCTTTTTGCCAGATGGGGTGGGCAGACGAATGGGCGAACTTTCGGATTTAACGGGCATACAGATGTTGTTCCCGTCGGCGATGTAGATGCCTGGACGGTGGACCCATTCGGCGCCGAAGTGAAAGACGGGTTCATGTACGGGCGCGGTGCGACAGATATGAAGTCTGGCGTGGCGGCCTTTGCTGCCGCTGCGATAGATTTCATCGCTGACACCCCGCCGACGGGATCCATCGTTCTGGCGATCACCGGTGACGAGGAAGGCGATGCCACGGATGGCACCGTCGCCCTGCTCGACTGGATGGATGCACATGGCGAGAAGATCGACCACTGTCTCGTCGGAGAGCCAACTTCACCGAACACTATGGGTGAGATGATGAAGATAGGTCGACGCGGCTCGATGACGGCGTATTTTACGCTGACGGGGGTGCAGGGCCATTCAGCGTATCCGCATCGGGCGAACAATCCGCTGCCGGCGATGGCAAAGTTGATTGATCGTCTGGCGAGTCACGAGCTGGACAGAGGGACTGAACATTTCGATGCCTCTACTTTGGCTGTAACCACAATTGATACCGGAAATCCGGCGAATAATGTCATTCCCGCGCAAAGCCGCGCAACGGTTAACATCCGGTTTAACGACGATCATACTTCCGATGAGCTAACGGGTTGGTTGCGTTCGGTTGCGGACGAAGTTGCCGAGGAAACCGGTATTAAAGTCGAAATGCGCACGCAGGTATCGGGAGAAAGCTTCATCACCGCCCCCGGTGAATTGTCATCGATGATCAGCGATGCCGTGGAAGCGGAAACCGGGGTGAAGCCGGAAATGTCTACTTCGGGCGGAACTTCGGACGCGAGGTTTGTTAAAAACCACTGTCCGGTTGTCGAGTTCGGTCTTGTTGGGAAAACCATGCACCAAGTTGATGAACGGGTGGAAATCTCGCAAATTCATCAACTCAAGGCTATATACACCCGTATTTTGAAGGAATATTTCGCCTAAAGCATGTTGGCTAGTCCCACTTCCTTATCAACCCCTTAACGCCTTCAAACGCCCCATCAACCAGAGCTTTAGCCAGTAGACGATCAGGATTGGTCGGAGGCGGAAAATCAAGCAACGCGGCAAATTCGCGGGTGAACCCGTATTTTCGGTAATATGGTTCGTCGCCAATAAGGATGACCCGCGACCAGTTGGCTTCGATGGCTAGTTCAAGGGATTCCGAAACCAGCACCCGCCCCAAGCCTTCGCCCTGACGGGTTGGGTGCACCGCCACTGGCCCCAGAAGCAAGGCGGGATCACCGGCTTCACCAATGCGCACAGGCCAGTAGCGGATGGCGCCGGCAACTATGTTGAACTCGTCACGGGCAACCAGCGAAAGCTCTGCAATGCGGTTGATATCCTCGCGTAGACGATAGGAACTGAGCGCCGTACGACCGGGCGCAAAAGCAAGATCGTAGAGGTATTCGACCTCGGGCAAATCATCAGGGAGTTCAGGGGCGATACGAAACATTGAAAGAGCAACCGACACGTGGAAAAGAATGACAAACACGACCCGTTTAGGGCAGCAACCTATCCTCGTCGATAAATCTTGATGCGCATGGGGTGGTTTCCTTAAATGCCTCTCGACACTTGGCTAACATGCTCCTAGCTTTTCGGCAAATGAAAGAAGAGGAAGCTTAGATGTTTTATCGCCCGAATATTGACGACCATGGCTTGCCACACAACCCGTTCAAGGCAATTGTCTCGCCACGCCCGATCGGCTGGATCTCAACTGTGGACACATCGGGTTCCCCAAATCTTGCGCCCTACAGTTTCTTCAATGCCGTCACTGATAATCCTCCGATGGTGATGTTTGCCAATACAGGGACCAAGCCGGATCAACCTTATGCCAAGGACACCGTGGCGAATATTCGTGATACTGGCGAGTTCGTAGTGAACATCGTATCGTTCGCACTGAAAGACGTGATGAACAGCACGTCCGGCCCGCTCGCCGCTGATGTTGACGAGTTTGAACATGCCGGTATCGTCAAGGCAGCCTGCAACGTCGTCAAAGTCCCGCGCGTGGCGGCCTCGCCTGCTTCGTTCGAGTGTAAACTTTACAAAATCGTCGACCTTCCCGGCGAAAATAATGTCATGGTTTTGGGGGAAGTTGTCGGCGTCCACATCGATGATTCCGTGCTCGTGAACGGGATTTACGACGTAACCAAATACAGCCCGCTGGCTCGTCTGGGATATCGGGATTATGCTACGGTAACCGAAACATTTTCGCTAACGCGGCCAGAGTAAGGAACACGCAATGGACACCATGATCGGCATTATCGGCGGTAGCGGGCTTTACGACATCGAAGGTTTGAAGGATGCTGAGTGGCGGACGGTTGAAACACCGTGGGGTGCGGCATCGGACCAGATACTTACGGGTACGCTTGATGGCGTGAGCATGGCGTTCTTGCCCCGACATGGACGCGGGCATGTTCAGTCTCCTTCGTCGATCAACTACCGCGCGAACATCGATGCATTGAAACGTATTGGGGTGACGGACGTGATTTCGGTTTCCGCTTGTGGTTCGTTCCGTGAAGAAATGGCTCCCGGAGATTTTGTTGTTGTTGACCAGTTTATCGACCGGACATTTGCGCGCGAAAAGTCATTCTTCGGCCCGGGTTGCGTGGCACACGTGTCTGTCGCCCACCCGACTTGCGCTCGCCTCTCGGCAGCCTGTGTTGAAGCTGCACGTGCGGAAGGTGTGACTGTCCACGATGGAGGTACTTATCTGGCCATGGAAGGCCCACAATTTTCGAGTCTCGCGGAAAGCAAACTCTATCGCGAGGTTTGGGGCTGTGATGTTATCGGCATGACAAACATGCCCGAAGCCAAGCTGGCGCGGGAGGCGGAGCTGGACTACGCCTCGGTCGCGATGATAACCGATTATGACAGCTGGCATCCGGATCATGGTGAAGTAGACGTAAACGACATCATCAAAACTCTGTTCGGCAACGCTGACAAGGCCCGCGGGATGGTAAAACGGTTACCGGCATTATTGGGTGAAACACGCACCGAATGTGCGCATGGATGTGACCGCGCGCTGGAATATGCGATTCTGACCGCACCGGATGCACGCGACCCCGAACTTCTCGCCAAGCTGGATGCCGTCGCTGGCCGCGTTCTATGATCGCTTTTTCTGCCTGACATTGGCAATAATACCCCGTAACAAGCGGGTGAAATGATCGAATGAGGCGTAATATGACCACAACCGGTGTTATCCTTGGAAATTTCATGCCGCCGCACGAGGGGCACGTCGCGCTAGTCCGCACTGCCTCCTATCTGGTTGACCGGCTGACGATCATTTTATCCACATCGGACAGCGACGCGATTGAGCCGGCCGTTCGCAAGAAATGGATGGAAAACCTGTTCCCCAAAGCGGTCGTAATCGTTGTGAATAACGGGGCAATCCCATTACCGTCTGAAGATCCTAAATGGGGGCCGATCATTCGGGGCTTCCACCCGGAGACCGTCGACCGCGTGATCGGTTCCGAGGATTATATCGTCGAACTGGCGAAAGACTTGAATGCACAACACTTCATCCTCGATCCGATGTGGATGGCTTTTCCGGCCAACTCCGTCGAAGTCCGCGAAGATCCGTTTGGGCATTGGAAATCCATACCCGGCTATGTCCGCCCCTATTTCCAGAAACGCCTGACCTTGGTTGGCCCCGAAAGCACTGGCAAGTCGTATATGGCTGATGTGCTTGCGAAAAGATTCGGCGGCCCTTACGTGCCGGAATATGGCCGCCCTTACGAAAAGTATCGTGCGCCCGGGGCCTATCGCGCCGAAGAACTGCACCTTATTGTCGATGGCCATGTGGCCCACCGTAAAACTCTGTCGGAGAAGGCCGGACCCATTCTGTTCGAGGACACCGACCCATTGTTGACAGCCGTCTGGGCAGAAATGCTGCTTGGCCATTCCCTACCCGATCTGGAGCGGCGGATCGAACTGCCAGACCACTACTTGCTACTGGACGCGAATGTGCCGTGGGAGGAGGACCCACTTCGCTATTACGGGAAGCAAGAACTCCGGCTGGAGTTTTTCGACAAGATTAAGGCCAAACTGGACCTTTTTGGCGCAAGTTACACCCTAATTGCCGGCGACTACACCGAACGCGAAGCAAAAGCAGTCGCCGTGGTGGAGAGTATGTTGGCGAAACCTAAACAATACGGAGCGGCAAATGCCCAAAAATAAAACTGTTAAAGATTACATCCGCACCATTCCGGATTTCCCGCATGAGGGGATTATGTTCCGTGATGTCTCGACACTATTTGGCGACGCACGCGGATTTCGCATCGCAATAGACCAGTTGTTGCACCCCTATGCTGGCGAGCGGATCGACAAAGTGGTCGGTCTCGAGGCTCGCGGATTTATTCTTGGTGGCGCAATTGCGCACCAACTTTCGGTCGGTTTTGTTCCCATCCGGAAAAAAGGCAAATTACCGGGTAAAACGATCGAGCAAGCATACGCGCTGGAATACGGTGAAGCCGTAATGGAAGTACACGATGACGCGATCCTACCCGGCGAAAAAATCCTTCTGATAGACGATCTATTGGCGACCGGCGGCACCGCCGAAGCAGGCATCAAATTGATCGAACGCATGGGCGGTGTAGTTCTAAGCTGCGCGTTTGTTATTGATCTTCCCGAAATCGGCGGGCGGGCCAAACTGGAAGAAATGGGTATGGATGTTCATGTTCTTTGCGATTTCGAAGGGGAATAGTGCTGCGGTAACAAATCGTTAACCAATCTATGTGAAAACGGTTTTGCCCCACAAGAATGGGTGCTGCTTGCATCAGTTTTAACTGATTGAAATGCCCTGCTGGTCCCCTCCGGCGGGGCATTTTTTTATATTACCGCACCCGGATTCATAATCCCGCTCGGGTCGAGTGCCGCCTTAATTGAACGCATCGCAGCAATTTTAACCGGATCACCATAATTCGCCAGATCGGCTTTCTTCATCCGCCCGATCCCGTGTTCAGCACTGAACGACCCGCCATAACTAGCGACCAAATCATAAACTGCTGTTTTCACGTGCTCCCGTACGCTATCAAATTCACTGCGCTTCACCCCCTTTGGCGGGTAAACGTTATAATGCAGGTTCCCGTCACCGAGATGGCCAAAACAGTTGATGCGGAAGTTTGGGTTGATGCCAGCGACCACCGTTGCCGCCTGCTCGATGAATTCGGGAACCCGGCTAACCGGCACCGAGATGTCATGCGACGAAATCACCCCGATGCGTCGGTTGGCTTCGGGAATGGTTTCCCGAATTTGCCAAAATGCTTGCCGCTGGCCGTCATTTTGTGCCAACACCGCATCCAAAATCATCCCCTCTTCGAAGGCATCCGCCAGAATAGCTTCCAGATTGTGTTTCAAATTGCCTCCAACCCCTGCGCCACATTCAAGCAAAATCATCCAGTCAGATCGCGCGGTAAAGGGCTCGTTGAAGGGCATTCCAGCTTCGGTTAGAAAGTCAAAGCCTTGGCGGTGAATAAGTTCGAAAGCCGAGATAACCTCGCCGAGATGCCGAGATAGACGATGCAATAGCGTCAGCGCGACATGCGGATTCGGGATCGCCAGAAAAGCCGTTTCGATTTCGGCAGGCTGTTGTTTAATACGCAGAGTTGCCGCCGTTATGATCCCCAAAGTCCCTTCGGAGCCGACAAGTAAATCACGCAAATCATAACCTGTGTTATCCTTTCGAAGTTTCTTCAACCCGTTATAAATACTACCGTCGGGCAAAACTGCTTCGACCCCTAAACACAGGTCACGGGCATTGCCATACCGAAGCACGTTAATCCCGCCGGCATTGGTCGCGAGATTCCCACCTATCTGGCAGGACCCTTCCGAGGCAAGCGACAGGGGAAACATCCGCTCCTTCCCCTCGGCTGCACTTTGAATATTTGCCAGAATCACACCGGCTTCGGCGATAAGTACGTTTTCCGATGCGTCGACCTCGCGAATTTTGTTCATGCGTTCCATCGACAAAATTATCGGCTTCGTGCCGTCTGGCATAGTTTGACCGCCGACAAGACCGGTTCCACCACCAAATGGCACAATGCCGACGCTGTGCAGATTGCATAGACGAACCACCGCCGAAACTTCGTCGACAGACGTAGGCCTCACAACCGCCGCACCTTGACCAACAAATCGGCCACGCGGTTCTTCCAGATACCGTGCCTCAGCAGGTTTTACCGACGCGATGGTCGCCAATTCTGCTAAAAATTCTGTATTGGGTTCATTTAGAGGCATAAATCCCTCGGAAATAAAATTCAGTTACCGTCGGCGCGACCGCGCCGGTCACGACGCAGATTCGCATATAAAACATGATTGCGCCAACGACCAGCAATCTGCAAATAACTTTGCGCGACCCCTTCGTATTTGAAACCCGACTTTTCCAATAGCGCACGCGACGGGGCATTTTCAGGCAAGCAACCTGCCTGTACACGGCTGAGGTCCAAAACGGTAAACGCGTGCTGTACGGATGCCTGAAGGGCCTCGCTCATATAACCGTGCCGCGCGAAGGGCTGTCCCATCCAGTAACCGACCGTGCAGGCTTTGGATACGCCGCCTTGAATGTTGTCGAGCGTAATTCCTCCGACCAACATGTCGTCTTCCCGCCTGAAGATTAGGAAGTTCAACGACCGTTGTTCACGCACCGCGCGTTTGGCCCAGATCACCCTGTTTTGAAACGCCTGGCGCGATAGGTATTTGTCGTCTCGCGCAGGCTCCCATGGGTCCAGAAACTCGGTAGACTGACGCCTAAGGTCGACCCACTGCGCATGGTCACTGACCCGCGGAAGGCGGAGTTGCAGGCGGTCGGTCCAGATTTCCGGATATGTGCGCCTGAAAAACAACAGCTACGCCACAAGCTTGTCTTTGAGTGTCGCCAGTGCCGGTGCTCCGTCGACCGGTCCATAAAGCGCCATTGCAGGTTTACCGGTCAGGCAAAGCTTCTGCGCAAATTCGCCAACTTTCGCTGTGGTGACATCTTCGATTTTGTCGATAGTTTCTTCTAAGTCAGGCACACGGTTCCAGATTGAAACCATACGTGCCAGTCGCTCGCAACGTGCGGACGGGTTTTCCAATCCCATCAGCATGCCGGCTTTCATTTGCTGGCGCGCGCGCTCGACTTCTTCGTCGCTCATATCTTCGGTGACACGACGCAGTTCGGCAACGGTCAGATCCGCCAGCTCGCCAACTTTTTCTCCGCTGGTGCCCGCGTAAACGGTGAACATACCGGTGTCGTCATGGGCGCTGGCCTGCGCGAAAATCGAATAGCAAAGGCCACGCTTCTCGCGCGCCTCCTGAAACAGCCGCGAGGACATACCCCCACCAAAAGCGGTCGAGAATATCTGTCCAGTATAGACGTCATCGTCACGGTATCCAGGTGCTTCGATCGCAAATGTAAAATGCGCCTGCTCCAGATCTTTGATCTCGCGCTTTTCACCACCAACGAAGTCGGCTTTTGGTGATGCTTCGACGTTCCTGCGTGGCAGATGGCTAAACAGCTTTTCTGCTTCACGCACAATTGCATCGTGATCAACCGCGCCAGCCGCAGCCAGTATCATTTGTTCGGGGCCGTAGTATTCCTGAACAAACGCCGCGAGGTTGTCACGATCAAACGCACGCACCCGTTCAGAAGGGCCGAGAATCGGACGCCCCATCGGCTGATCCGGGAAAGCAGTTTCCTGCAGCCAGTCAAAAATTATGTCGTCAGGGGTATCGTTGGACTGGCCGATTTCGGACAGGATCACGCCCCGTTCCACCTCGATCTCGCGCGGATCAAATGCGGGCTCCAGCAGAATGTCGGAAATCACGTCGAGCGCTAGCGGAACGTGCTCCTCCAAAACGCGCGCATAATAGGCGGTATTTTCACGGCTGGTGTAGGCATTGATGAAACCACCGACGTTTTCGATTGCTTCGGCTATATCCAGCGCCGAGCGTCGTTTGGTGCCCTTGAAAGCCATGTGTTCAAGGAAGTGGGCGATACCGTTCTGGTCCAGACGCTCGTGACGGGCACCGGCATCAACCCAGATACCGAGTGCTGCGGATTTCAAACCGGGCATATTTTCCGTGACGATGCGAAAGCCATTCGACAGCGTGTGTATTTGGATGGTCAAGCGTTGATCCCTTTGCGGATAATATCTTGAATAGCCGCCAAATCATTGGCGACTCGTGTCACGCGTTCTTCGCGCTCAAACAGGTCCGCCATATGTGGGGGTAGATCAGGGCGAATACCACAGGCCGCTTCGACTGCGTCAGGAAACTTCGCTGCATGGGCGGTGGCAAGCGTTACCATTGGTGTGGCGGCGTCCCCGCGCTCCTCAGCAGCAACTTTAATACCGATGGCCGTGTGTGGGCAGACAACCTCGCCGTAATGCTCCATCGCGAAACGGATCGTGGCCGAGGTTTCTTCTTCGGAGCAATTTGCGCTATCGAATTCTTCGCGCAAGCGACCAAGGGCGCCCTGCGAAAGCGTGAAGGAACCTTTGTTTTTCAGATCGTCCATCAGTTGCCCGACTGCTGCACCCTCGCGATCGTATAGATCGAACAGAAGGCGCTCGAAGTTCGACGACACCTGAATGTCCATCGAGGGGCTTATCGAAGGTGTAACTCCACCCTTTTTATGATCGCCACTGGCAACCGTACGATGCAGAATGTCGTTCTGGTTCGTGGCAATCACCAAACGTTCGATGGGCAGACCCATGCGCTTTGCAACGTAGCCCGCAAAGATATCGCCAAAGTTGCCGGTAGGGACGGTAAAGGAGATTTTGCGGTTTGGCGCGCCAAGCGACACGGCAGATGTAAAGTAATAGACCACCTGCGCAAGCACGCGTGCCCAATTGATCGAGTTCACACCGGCAAGCTTAACCCCGTCACGGAACTCAAAATCGTTGAACATATTTTTAAGCTGCGCCTGACAATCATCAAAATCGCCATCAACGGCCAAAGCATGAATGTTCGCATCGTCCGGAGTGGTCATCTGGCGACGCTGGACTTCGGACACGCGGCCGTGCGGGTACATGATGAACACG
>DFBM01000083.1 GCA_002366645.1 Rhodobacterales bacterium UBA3080
GCGCGGTTGTTCCCCGATATTGCCGCCAAGCTGGCGGAGCCAGCCACCATAGGTCCGGCGTATTCCAAGGTCGATGCGACGCGCGATGCGGCGAAGCGGGCGGGGTGCGTGGTGCTATATAAGGGGGCGGATACGGTTATTGCGGACCCGACGGGCAGGGCGGCGATTAATTCGGCGCATTATGAGCGCAGCGCACCTTGGCTGGCGACGGCGGGGTCTGGTGATGTGCTGGCGGGGCTTATTACGGGGCTATTGGCGCGTGGATTTGGACCTATGCAGGCGGCGGAAACGGCGGCTTGGCTGCATGTGGAGTGTGCGCTCAAATTCGGGCCCGGGCTGATTGCCGAGGATATCGCCGAGCAACTGCCGAAAGTTTTTGCAGATTTAGGGCTTTAGGGGCATTTTACCCCTTCCGAACCCGAAAAACCTCTGTTAGAGAGGCGCGGAATTGTACTGTTGCCTTAGGGAACAGCTATATGCGGATGTGGTGGAATTGGTAGACACGCCAGATTTAGGTTCTGGTGCCGCGAGGCGTGGGGGTTCAAGTCCCTTCATCCGTACCAAATTTAAAATGAGGAAGTAAAATGCAGGTTACCGAGACCCTGAACGAAGGCCTTACACGCGGTTACGACATTACGATTACCGCTGCTGAACTAGAAGCCAAAGTGAACGAAAAGCTGGAAGCCGCACGTGCCGATTTCCAGATGAAGGGTTTCCGTAAGGGCCATGCGCCACTTGCGTTGATGAAAAAGATGTTCGGCAAGTCCGTATTGGGCGAAGCCATGCAGGAAGCCGTTGACGGCGCCATGGGCGAGCATTTTGAACAGTCCGGCGATCGACCTGCGATGCAGCCTGAAGTTAAAATGACAAACGACGACTGGACAGAAGGCGACGATGTTACTGTATCCCTATCATACGAATGCCTGCCAACAATTCCAGAAGCAGACTTTTCCGGCGTGAAGCTAGAGCGTCTCGTGACTGAAGTTGAAGATGCGGCTGTCACCGAAGCTTTGGAAAATCTGGCGTCCTCGACCAACGTTTTTGAAAAACGTCGTAAGGGTTCGAAAGCTAAAGACGGCGATCAGGTTGTGATCGACTTCCTCGGTAAAGTTGACGGCGAAGCTTTTGACGGCGGCGCTGGCGAAGATTACCCGCTGGTTCTGGGCTCCAACAGCTTTATTCCCGGTTTTGAAGAGCAGTTGGTCGGCACCAAAGAAGGTGAGTCGATTGACGTTAAGGTGACTTTCCCTGCCGAATACGGCGCAGAGAACCTTGCTGGCAAAGACGCGGTTTTCGAATGCACTGTTAAAGAAGTTAAAGAGCCGAAGCCTGCGGCCGTAGACGAAGAACTAGCGATCAAATTTGGTGCGCAGTCCCTTGACGACTTGAGCACGCAGATCACCGAACGCCTAGAAGCAGAGTACTACGGTGCTGCCCGCACAATCATGAAGCGGAACCTGATGGACGAGCTGGATTCGCTGGTCAAATTCGATCTGCCTCCGTCCTTGGTTAAGGTTGAAGCAGACCAGATCGCGCATCAGCTATGGCATGATGACAATCCTGACGTGCAGGGCCACGATCATCCTGAAATCGAAACCACTGACGAGCATAACACACTAGCTGAACGCCGCGTACGTCTTGGTCTTTTGCTGGCCGAACTTGGCAGCAAAAACAACGTCGAAGTGACCGAACAGGAAATCCAGCAGGCTATGTTCCAGCAGGCGAGCCAGTATCCTGGTCAGGAACGTGAGTTCTTCGAATTCGTTCAAAAAAATGAGCAGGCTCAACAGCAGCTTCGCGCACCGCTCTATGAAGATAAAGTTGTCGACTATATCATCGAGCTGGCGCAAGTCACTGACAAGACTATCACTAAAGATGATCTTGAAGCTGAACTGAAGAAACTCGACGAAGCTTAAGCTGGTTGAAATTACGGAATTTTTGGGCGGGCTTTAGCTCGCCCTTTTTCGTTTTAGTGGACCAGATGTAAAGCTTCGGACAGGGAGCTAAATCTAGACTTTCCAGATTTCTTCTTCGGTTCTTCAGTGGGTCTTTCCGGCGCCTTTGGTTTCTTGACCGCCTTGTCGACCGCTTTACAGGCGTTGAAATAACACTCGCCAAAGACGAAGTCCCAACCGCTATCGTAATCCGCGCGCTTTTGTTCGGCGTCGTCACCAAGCGCTTCCCAGCCGCCATGCGTTAGAACAACGGACGTGGTGCCGTTGGTTTCCATGCCGAACACAACTTCGATATAAGTGGATCGGCTGGCGGGTTCTCCAACGTGCCAAGCGATAATTACGCGTGAAGGAGCCTGATAGGTTTCAAAGCTACCCCAAAGATGGGTGTTACCGTCGCTATCCACTTCGACGATACGTCCGTCCCGCGCGCGCTCTACAATAAGGTTCGCGGGAAGGGTGTTAGCCCCGGCGGAAATGGAATGGATTTCCATTGGCCACCAATCGGACATCTTATTAATGAACACATCAAACGCGGTAACAGGCGCGCAATTCAATGTGATTTTCTTTTGGACCGCCGGCATGGCATTCCCCTACAAGTTACTAACTACGTATAGTTATGTAGTTACTATGGCATATAAATCCCCCTACAAGTTACTAATTACGTATAGTTATGTAGTTACTATGGCATATAAATCAAAATTTGAGAAATAAACTTTTTCTTGCGCCCTTGCAGACCCCCCGCACGACAATTAAACCTTTTAACAAGAAATTCCCGATATTCCTCGGGATAGATAAAAAGGTAGGCACATGAGAGATCCAATTGATACATATATGAATACGCTTGTCCCGATGGTTGTCGAGCAGACTGCCCGTGGCGAACGTTCTTACGACATTTTCTCGCGCCTTCTTAAAGAACGGATCATTTTCCTTTCAGGTCAGGTGCACGACGGCATGTCGACACTGATCGTGGCGCAGCTGCTTTTCCTCGAAGCGGAAAACCCGAAGAAAGAGATTTCGATGTACATCAACTCGCCCGGCGGGGTGGTTTCATCGGGTTTGTCGATTTATGATACGATGCAATATATCCGTCCCAAGGTTTCTACATTGGTGATTGGACAAGCTGCGTCTATGGGTTCTTTGTTGCTGGCTGCTGGTGAAAAAGACATGCGTTTCAGCCTTCCAAACAGCCGTGTGATGGTGCACCAACCTTCCGGTGGTTTCCAGGGACAGGCTTCCGATATCGCGCTACATGCCAAAGAAATTCTGGAACTGAAAGATCGTCTTAACAACATTTACGTTAAGCATTGTGGTCAGGATTTGGCGACTGTAGAAGCGGCGTTGGATCGTGATAATTTCATGACCGCAGAAGAGGCAAAAGACTGGGGATTGGTGGACGAAATCGTTTCCCGTCACAGTGCCGAAGCCGGCGATAAAGCATAAGTCGGTAACGGTTTGTGTATGATAATACCAGTTCCGGCTTGAATTGCCGGAGTTGGTCATGTCCAATAGGGCGAACAAGAACAAGCGACTCGGCGGGTTTTGACATCCGTTCCAGGAGAATACGATGACTAAATCAGACAGCAAAGACTCCAAGAACACGCTCTATTGTTCTTTCTGTGGTAAAAGCCAGCACGAAGTGCGCAAGCTAATTGCAGGGCCGACAGTTTTCATCTGCGATGAATGTGTTGAGTTGTGCATGGATATTATTCGCGAGGAAACCAAGAGCAATCTGGTGCAATCCGCCGAAGGTGTACCGACGCCAAAAGACATCTGCAAGGTTCTCGATGATTATGTGATCGGACAGGCGGTTGCCAAAAAGGTTTTATCTGTGGCGGTGCATAACCACTACAAACGTCTAGAACATGCGACGAAGAACCCTGAAGTCGAATTGGCCAAGTCGAATATTATGCTGGTTGGCCCGACAGGTTGCGGTAAAACATTGCTAGCGCAGACTTTGGCACGAATTCTGGACGTTCCATTCACGATGGCCGATGCAACCACGCTGACCGAAGCTGGTTACGTTGGCGAAGACGTCGAAAACATCATTCTAAAACTGTTGCAGTCGGCAGAATACAACGTCGAGCGCGCCCAGCGTGGCATTGTATACATCGACGAAATCGACAAGATTTCACGCAAGTCGGACAATCCTTCGATCACCCGTGACGTATCGGGTGAGGGTGTGCAGCAAGCGTTATTGAAGATCATGGAGGGCACGGTCGCCTCCGTGCCACCGCAGGGCGGGCGCAAGCATCCGCAGCAGGAATTCCTGCAGGTCGATACTTCGAACATCCTGTTCATCTGTGGCGGTGCATTCGCCGGTTTGGACAAGATCATCGCGCAACGCTTCAAAGGCTCGGCGATGGGTTTTGGTGCCGATGTGAAGGACGAAGACGACAAGAGTGTCGGCGAATTTCTGCAGGATCTAGAGCCCGAAGATTTGTTGAAGTTCGGCTTGATCCCGGAATTTGTAGGCCGTTTGCCAGTCATCGCAACGCTAACCGATCTGGATGCGGAAGCATTGGTGACAATCCTGACCGAGCCGAAAAACGCTCTGGTCAAGCAGTACCAGCGTTTGTTCGAGATGGAAGACGTGAAGCTGACATTTACAGATGACGCGCTTAGTTCCATCGCGTTGCGCGCGATCGAACGTAAGACAGGTGCGCGCGGGTTGCGCTCGATCCTAGAAGAAATCCTCTTGGACTCGATGTTCGACTTGCCGGGACTCGGAACGGTTGAAGAAGTTGTGGTTAATGCCGACGCTGTGAAACGTGAAGGCGAACCTTTACTTATTTATTCCGATACGAAGGACGAAGCCGCGTCGGCGTCGTGATTTAATTGGACGCCCTAATCTGAATTGGGCATATGCTTGCAAAACCCGAAGGCGGAGTAGTTATGAAATTTATCTTACGTTTGCTCACTTGGTGGAACGGCCAATCTGTAGGCACCCAGATTTTCACCTGGCGCAATGGTAAACTTGTTGGTGAAGACGAGCTCGGAAACAAGTACTACACCGATAAGCAAGATGTCCGTCGCTGGGTGGTTTATAACGGCGCTATAGAAGCGTCACGTATTTCTCCGGACTGGCATGGTTGGTTGCATCACACATTTGATGAATGCCCGGGTACCACTGCTTTACCGCACAAAGCGTGGGAAAAACCGCATACGCCAAATTTGAGTGGTACAGACGCCGCTTATCGTCCGACTGGAAGCATACTGGCAGGCAACGCTTCGCCGCGCGACTACGAGGCGTGGCAGCCGGAATAAGAAGGCAACAAAATGGCAAGCAATGCATCTGAAACACTGGTTGGCGCGGCGGTCATCGCCGTCGCGGTCGGTTTTTTGTATTATGCCAGCCAGACCAGCGGGTTTTCCACTGATACGGGGCGCTATTCACTAACCGCCAGTTTTCGAAGTGTTGAAGGATTGAATGTGGGCAGCGATGTCCGGCTTTCAGGCGTTAAGGTTGGCACTCTGACATCAATCGCGCTAAATCCGGACACTTACGAAGCGATTACGAAAATATCGGTGGATAAGGATGTTCTTATTCCGGACGATGCCGACATCAAAGTCTCCACCGATGGGCTTCTTGGTGGCGCCTTTCTGGAGATCACCGCAGGCGGCTCCCCATTTATGCTGGAACCGGATGGCGAGTTCATCTACACGCAGGGATCCATTAGTTTTATTAACCTCCTGATGAAGTTTGTGTCGACCGATGAAAGCTAGATTCTTCGCAATTTTGGTGTCCGGTATTTTGGCGGCTGGTTTTGCCACGGCACAGTCGTTACTCGACGAAATTGAGCCGGAGATCATTGTCGAAACACTTCAGGACTCTGGTTACAGCATTCCGGCCCCGTATTTAGAAATCGAACTAGAGCCCGCTCTTTCCGATGTTGCCGAGATTGCCATGCTGCGTGGGTTGGACCGTATTAACGGAACCACGCAGGATATTAAGATTACGGTCGGGGAAACTATTACTTACGAACGGCTAGAAATCTCGTTGCTAGCCTGCCGTTATCCGCAGGGTGACATCAATGCAGACGCCTTTGCGCAACTAGTCATCCGGGATATCCGTGAAGAGTCGCCGCGTTTTGTTGGCTGGATGTTTGCCTCTAGCCCTGCGCTTTCAGCGCTGGATCATCCCCGTTACGACGTTTGGGTACTTAGCTGCAATAGCTCTTGAACCGTTGCGTCATCTGAAAGCGCATCAAAGTCGGCGTTCACTAGCAATGCGTCTTTAAGCATTTTTCGAAACTTACGGCGCGGGATTTCGACGCCCCCCAAAGTTATCAAATGGTCGTTAATAAATTGAGTGTCTAGCAGTTGAAAGCCGCCGAAATTCAAGCGGGCAATGAGCGCGATTAAAGCAAGTTTGGAGCCATCTGTTTGGGCGGAAAACATGCTCTCGCCGAAAAAAGCACCACTGATGCTGACGCCGTATAATCCGCCGATCAGGTCTTCGTCTCGCCAGACCTCGATTGAATGCGCAAATCCCAAGCGGTGCAATTCAGTATATTGGGTTTTTATGGATGCGTTGATCCAGGTTTCTTCACGATCGGCGCAGGCATCGAGCACTCGCTCAAAACAGGCGTCAGCGGTAAAGTTGTAACCACCGGATAGCAGCCGCTTTCGGAGGCTTTTGGAAACATGCAACCCGTTAAGCGGTATAATGCCGCGCGCTTCCGGATCAACCCAGAACACTTCGTCTGTGTCTGCGGATTCAGCCATCGGAAACACACCCGAACAATATGCGCGCAGCAATAGTTCAGGTGTGAGTTCGGTAGTATCAGACAAGGTTAACTATAGGTTTCCAGCCACTTTTCCAGCCAATGAATGTCGTAGTCACCAGACAGAATGTCAGGTTCTTGCAACAACGCATTGTGCAACGGGGTTGTGGTATCGATGCCATCCACAATCATTTCACCAAGCGCACGACGTAGGCGTGCAATAGCCGAGGCGCGGTCCGGTGCGTGCACAATCAGTTTTGCGATCAGACTGTCGTAATATGGCGGAATCTTGTAACCGTCATAGAGATGGCTATCCATACGAACACCTAGACCGCCCGGGGCGTGGAACTGCGAAATTTTACCCGGTGAGGGACGGAATTCCGGTAGCTTCTCGGCGTTGATACGGCATTCAATCGAATGGCCGTTGGGGGCGAGCTCTTCTTGCACAAACGACATAGGTTCGCCTGATGCTACAAGGATCTGCTCGCGCACAAGATCGACGCCAAAGACAGCCTCAGTCACCGGATGTTCGACCTGCAAACGGGTGTTCATTTCGATGAAGTAAAATTCGTCATTTTCGTAGAGGAACTCGATTGTGCCTGCGCCGGCATAATTGATCGCTGCAACCGCATCTGCACAGGTTTTCCCTATTCTAGCGCGGGTTTCTGCATCGATTGCTGGCGAAGGGCACTCTTCCAATACTTTTTGGTGGCGACGCTGCAACGAGCAATCGCGTTCACCCAGATGCACCGCACGGCCTTTACCGTCACCAAATACTTGAATTTCGATGTGACGCGGCAGAGTTAGGTATTTTTCAATGTAAACCTCGTCGTTGCCAAATGCCGCCTTTGATTCCGAACGGGCGGTGCTGAAAGCCTCGTCTAGATCGTCGACCGTTTTGGCGACCTTCATGCCGCGACCACCGCCACCAGCTGTGGCTTTGACAATGACAGGGAAGCCCATCTCGGCAGAAACCGCGTGCGCTTCTTCGATTGTCGCAACGCCACCAAGAGACCCGGGTACGCATGGCACGCCTAGGCGTTTCATTGTGTCTTTGGCTGTAATCTTGTCGCCCATCATGTTGATGTGATCGGCGGTAGGGCCGATAAACGTCAGGCCGTGATCTTGCACAATTTGCACAAAGTTCGCGTTTTCCGATAGAAAGCCGTAGCCGGGGTGGATCGCCTCGGCACCTGTGATTTCACAAGCGGAAATGATGTTCGGAATCGACAGATAGCTCTGCATGCTCGACGGTGGTCCGATACAGACGCTTTCGTCGGCCATTCTAACGTGCATTGCATCCGCATCGGCGGTCGAATGAACCGCAACCGATCTGATACCCATCTCTTTACAGGCCCGAATGACGCGGAGTGCGATTTCGCCACGGTTGGCGATCAGGATTTTATTAAACATAGGAGCGGTTCCCCGTTTTATTCCAGCACTACCAAAGGATCGCCGAATTCAACCGGAGCACCGTCGTCAACAAGAATGCGTGTCACCTTGCCGGATTTCGGGGCAGGGATCTGGTTCATGGTTTTCATGGCTTCGACGATCAGAAGGGTCTGACCTTCTTTGACGGTATCGCCAATTTTGACGAATGCCGGAGCGCCTGGTTCGGCGGAAAGGTACGCGGTGCCGACCATTGGCGAATTTACAGCGCCAACCAATTGTGTGGGATCCTCGGCAACCGGCGCCGGAGCGGCGGCAGCAGCAGGTACAGCAGCGGCCGGAGCAGCGGCGACAGCCATAGGCGCAGTGGCAACCATCGGCGCAGCTTGAAGTTGGCGTGCTACGCGTACATTCAATACGTCGTCTTCAGCCAACTCGCGCTTTACCTCGATTTCGCTAAGCTCGTTTTCACGCAGCAATTCGGCCAAAGCCTTGATGAACTCAACGTCGGAATTTTGTTTTTTGTCGCCCATGGTATCCTCGGAAATTTGCCGGTTTGTCCGGTAATTAGTTCTGCGGCCTTTATACGCTTTCAGGCAACTTCTGGAAAGCGAAGATGCCTGAAAACCGTGTAAATGTTGAAAATAGTTTACTGTAGCTGCGCGCGCGCGTTGTCGACCATCGTCTGCATTCCGGCCACAGGCACAAAACCACGTAGCATTTCGGTGCCGATCAGGAACGAAGGTGTGCCGCTGATATTCATCCGCTGACCCAACGCATGGTTTTTGGCGATCATTTGCGCAATCACCTGATCTTCCATATGTGCTTCCATCAAATCGCCATCACCGCCTGCTTCAACTGCTAGACGAGACAGATTGTTGATATTGACAGCACCATTGTGGGTCATCAGGAGGTCATGGAACTTTTCGTAAATCTCGTCACCCTGATTTACTAAAATCGAAAGCGCTGCTTTGGAGGCTAGTGTTGAATCTGGGCCAAGGATCGGGAATTCCTTCATAACTAGGCGTACGTCATCGTTAGCTTCGAGCAATGCCAGCACCTCCGGATGCGCGCGCTTACAGAAGGCGCAACGATAATCGGAGAATTCTACAACCGTAATTGCGCCATCTGGATTTCCACCAACCCACGAGTATCCGTCGTTTACCAGCTCCTCGAAGTTATCCTCGACCAACTGGGCGTCACCTTGAGCTTCGGCGACGGCCTGACGCTCTTCTAGCACTTGAATGGCCTCAAGAATTACTTCTGGATTGCTCAGAAGATAAGCGCGGACTTCGGCCTGAAAACTTGTCCGTTCGGCATCCGACATTGCCGTCAGATCGGTAGCCTGCGCCAATGTCGCTCCGAACAGGACGGCGATTGCTACAATAATAGTTTTAACAAAATTCATTGCTTGCTCCTTTTGCATAGCGTTCTTGTGTCAGATACAGCTTACTCAACGTGATTCCAAGAGACGCCATTGATATTGCCCCGCCAAACGCCGTAATCATCTAGCCAAATACCAGTTTAATACAGGAGTTTCCGGATGCGGACTTCAAGAAGAAGTGATGTCGCCCCGTTTATCGTAATGGACGTGATGGAGGCTGCGCGCCGCGAAGAAGAATCCGGGCGCCACATCATCCATATGGAAGTCGGACAACCGGGTACCGGCGCACCGCAAAAAGCGGTGGAGGCGTTGACGGAAGCGATGGATGCAGGATCATTGGGGTATACAGTTGCGCTTGGGTTGCCAGAACTCCGGCAGCGGATCGCACAGCTTTATCTAGACTGGTACGGTGTCGAGGTTTCGCCCGAGCGTGTTGTCGTTACGGCGGGTTCGTCAGCCGCGTTTCAGCTGGCGTTTATTAGTTTGTTCGATGCGGGGGACAAGGTCGCCATTGGTGATCCAGGATACCCGAGCTATCGAAACATCCTCAAGGCTTTGGATATCGAAGTTGTTGATGTGGAAACAACGCTGGGCGCACGTTTTCAACCGACTGTGGCCGATCTTGCGGCCGTGAGTGACCTCGCGGGACTTTTGGTCGCCAGCCCCGCAAACCCAACGGGTACGATGCTTGGTAAAGAAGAGCTGGAAGCGCTGGTACGTTACTGCGAGCGTAACGACATGGCATTTGTCTCGGATGAGATTTACCACGGGATCGAATATGGCAAGAAAGCCGTTACGGCGTTGGAAATAAGTGACGATGTCTATGTGATCAATTCGTTTTCAAAGTATTTTTCCATGACGGGTTGGCGGATTGGTTGGATGATCGTGCCTGAAGATCATGTCCGGCATCTGGAACGGTTAATGCAAAACCTGTTCATATGTGCGCCACATGCGTCACAGATTGCAGCGCTGGCGGCGCTTGATGCTCCGGAGGAACTGGAGGGAAATCTGGCGCTTTATGAAAAAAACCGTGAGCTACTTTTGAAGGAACTACCGGGCGCTGGCTTCGACAAGATAGCGCCGCCGGACGGGGCGTTTTATATTTATGCGGATGTGTCGGATTTAACAGACGACAGTGTCGAACTTGCCAAACAGATTTTGATCGAGGCGGGTGTTGCAGTTACACCCGGACTCGATTTCGATCCGAAGCGTGGAAACACGACGTTAAGGTTTTCCTATGCCCGTTCCACAGAAGATATTGTCGAGGGTGTTCGGCGCCTGAAAAACTGGATGGCGGACAGAAAAAAGGCCCCGTGAGGGACCTTTTTCGTTTCTTATTTCAGTGACCACCAGCCACGACGTTTTGGTTTGTCTGGCTCGTCGGCTTTTTCGACTGCTACAGGTTCTGGCTCCGCAACCGGTTCAGCCACTACGACAGGCTCCGGTGTGGGTTCTGGTGTCGGCTCCAGTGTCGGTTCTGCGGTAGCCGCTTCATGCTCAACAGCTGTTTCAACAGCCACTTCTTCCGAAACTACTTTGCGCTTACGAGGGGCGCGTTTGCGTTTAGGCTTTTCCGCAACCTCTAATTTACCTTCCGGAACTTCGACGATGGCATTCTCATCAGTCTCGGTCGCAACAACATCTCCCAAAGGTGAAGCTTCTTGCTCAGGCGCTTTACGCCGTGTGCTGGTGCGCGAACGTTTTGGCTTCTCTTCAACGGCGGTTTCTGCATTTTCAACGGTGGCCTCGGATGGTTCCGCAGCTTCAGTTGTAGCTTCCTCAGTTGCCTCGACATTCGTCTGATCGCCATTACGGCCCTTACCGCCACGGCGACGGCGACGACGGCGTTTCTTGGGCGCGCCTTCTTCATCGGTCACGGGCGATGCTGTTTCGTTTTCTACGACAGCAACGTTTTCCGCCAACTCCGGCGCATACTCAATGGTAGCAGTTTCCAGAATTTCCGGCTCAGGCACGATACGTGTTGCCACTTTCAGGCGCTCTACCCGGTATTCGGGGCTAATCAAATGCGGATCGGCCTCGATACGAACGGAAAGACCAAAGCGGCCTTCGATCATCGCAACATGTTCACGCTTCTGGTTCAGCATGTAGTTGGCGACGTTGATCGGAGCGCTGACAAGCACCTCTTTACAACGACGGCGCACGCCTTCTTCCTCCAGCTCGCGCAGGATGGCGAGGGACATGGAATCATCGGAGCGGGTAATACCTGTGCCGTGACAATGCGGGCAGGGTTGTGTGGAGGCTTCCAGCATACCCGGGCGCAGACGTTGGCGAGACATTTCCAATAGACCAAAACTGGAGATACGGCCGACCTGGATACGGGCCCGATCGCTTTTCAGTTTATCTTTCATGCGCTTTTCAACAGCGATGTTGTTGCGACGGTCTTCCATGTCGATGAAATCGATCACAATCAGACCGGCCAAATCGCGCAAACGCAGCTGGCGGGCAACTTCTTCGGCGGCTTCAAGGTTGGTCTTGCGCGCAGTTTCCTCGATCGAGTTTTCCTTAGTCGCACGACCGGAGTTAACATCGATCGCCACAAGCGCCTCGGTGATACCGATTACGATATAGCCACCGGACTTAAGTTGCACAGTCGGGTTAAACATGCCCGATAGATAGGACTCGACCTGAAAGCGCGAGAACAGCGGCAATGCGTCTTTATACAACGTCACGTTTTTCGCGTGCGATGGCATCAGCATGTTCATGTAGTCGTTAGCTTCGTTATAGCCGCGCTCGCCGTCGATGATAATTTCGTCGATGTCGCCGTTATACAGATCGCGGATCGAGCGTTTGATCAGGCTACCTTCTTCGTAAATATGCTCGGGTGCCATAGACTTCAGGGTGGTTTCCCGAATTTGCTCCCATTGACGCAGGAGATACTCATAATCCCGGTTAATCTCGGCTTTCGTACGTTTGGCACCTGCTGTCCGGATAATCAGACCGGCACCTTGTGGCACGCTTATTTCGTTTGCGATGTCTTTAAGTTTTTTGCGATCGCTAACATTTGTGATTTTACGGCTGATACCGCCGCCGCGTGCAGTATTTGGCATCAGTACGCAATAACGACCGGCGAGGGACAGATACGTGGTGAGAGCTGCGCCTTTGTTGCCGCGCTCTTCTTTGACTACCTGCACCAGCAGAATCTGGCGAACTTTGATGACTTCCTGAATTTTGTAACGACGGGCGCGTTGACGGCGCGGGGCGACTTCTTCAACCAACTCCTCGGGAACCAGAGTTTCCATCGGTACATCAGGCTGGTCGGAAGATGCGGTTTCTACCTCGGCCGGAGTTGCTGTGGATTCTTCGGCGAATGCCTCGTCCACGGGCTTGGCCTCTGTCGCTTCGTCAGAAGTTTCTTCAACAGGCGCAACTTCGACCGGTGCTTCAACCGCTGTTTCTTCAACAGCCGAAGGTTCCGCTACCGCTTCCGCAACTTCAACAACTTCAACAACTTCGGGCTGGTCACCAGCGCCGGCATCGGCTGCAATTTCTTCGGTTACAACCGCATCTTCAACTGAGGGCGCACCGTCTGCGGCGGCTTCTGTAGGTTTACGGCTACGACGACGGGAGCGGGACTTGGACTGATCCGCTTTTTCTTCGTCTTCGCGCTGGCGTGCAACATCGGCAGCTTCCTCGTCGAGGATCGCTTGGCGATCTTCGGCAGGGATCTGGTAGTAATCCGGGTGCACCTCGGAAAACGCAAGGAAACCATGGCGATTTCCACCATAATCCACGAACGCAGCCTGCAACGAAGGTTCGACCCTCGTAATTTTCGCTAGATAGATATTGCCAGCAATCTGGCGTTTGTTGAGGGATTCAAAATCGAAATCTTCGACTTTATTCCCATCGACCACCACAACCCGAGTTTCCTCAGTGTGGGTGGCATCGATAAGCATTTTCTTTGACATGTAAGCTTTCTGCAACGGCCGGGCGGCGCCTCGTCAATTGGCGAGGGCGGGCTGGACGTTCTAATTGTTTGGGAAGAAAAGCTTGATACAGCAGAAATAGGGGACAAAGCGCCCCCAAATAATCTTTTGCCTGTATCAACGCGTTTCATCGCGGTTATCTTTCCGACACGTAAAAAGTGCCTGATTGTTTTAGCTGCAACTGTCAAATGGGACGTTGCAGAATGAGCGGGTGGCGCTTAGCGCCTGTCACATTCCGCGCGGCATACACTGCCTTTATTTGCGTGGGTGCAACAAAACCTTCGTCAAGCGTCTGGACCATACGATTCACATCAGACGCATAGGGGCCACATTAGCCTCACAAGCAAATGTAATACAACCGAATTCCGATAATAAGGGGTGGTAGGCGAATTATTTCCGATCAATGCCTAAATTATCATCATGGAAGTAAAGGAGTTTTGACGACAAACCTCACCTCGACTATACGTTGCAAAGTTCACGGAGGTAGAGTCGTTGCTAAGAGCCATTTTGAATTTGTTCGGGTTCCTGTTCAGTTGGGCCGTTTTGGGTGTGTTCATGGGCGTGCTCGGCTTGACCGCGCTGTTCTGGATTTACAGTCATGACCTACCGAACCACGAACAATTGGCGACGTACGAACCACCGACCTTGTCGCGGATTTATTCCGGTCGCGGTCAGGTTATGGACGAGTTTGCAAGGGAACGGCGGATATTTACGCCGGTTGACGAGATACCGGATGTCGTCAAAGCGGCGTTTATCAGTGCCGAGGATAAAAACTTCTATAACCACGCGGGCTATGATCCGCTTGGCATCCTGAAGGCGCTGATTGATGCGGCGCAAGGCGCGCGCCTACGCGGTGCCTCGACGATTACGCAGCAGGTGATGAAGAACTTCCTGCTCGACGGCAGCCGGAAGCTGGAACGTAAAATCAAAGAGATCGTACTTGCGGCAAGGATCGAGAACACACTAAGCAAGGACGACATTCTGAGCCTTTACCTGAATGAAATTTTTCTGGGCAGGAATTCTTATGGTGTAACGGCGGCTGCACAAACCTACTTTGGCAAAACCCTTGAGGAACTTTCGATTGCCGAGGCGGCGTTCTTGGCGGTCCACCCGAAAGATCCGAATGATTATCATCCTGTTCGCGACCATGATCGTGCAATTGATCGCCGTAACTTCATTTTGAGGGAGATGGCGGAGAACGGTTATATAACCGGCGAAGAATTCGAAATCGCGAAAGCGGCGCCTTTGTTGACGGTGCAGGGTGGGGAGCTACCATCCGCGCGCTCAAAAATGCCGCCGCGCAGCTACTTCACCGACGAGATACGTCGGCAGCTTTCACGCTCGATGGGGGAAGAGGAGCTATTTGCCGGCGGTCTTGCTATCCGCTCGACAATGGATCCGGCATTGCAGCGGGTTGCGGCAAAAGCTTTGCAAAACCAGCTTGTCGCCTATGATCGCAAACTGGAGATTTATTGGGGGCCGCTCGCAAAGATCGAAGCTGCTGATACGTTGAGCGAAGAAGAATGGCGAGATGCACTGGATGATCTGACCCTTCCACGCGATGTTGAAGATTGGCATCTGGCTGTGGTCACTAAAGTCGGCGAAACTTCGGTCCGCGTCGGTATCGAGGGCGTACCAGAAGACGAAGACGGCCATTTTCTAAAGGTATCCAA
>DFBM01000118.1:0-18101 GCA_002366645.1 Rhodobacterales bacterium UBA3080
CTGCGCGATGCACTGACCGTTGAGGGCGCAAAACGTTCACTGGCGATCACTGCACTTGGAAACGACTACACACCAGTCTGCGATATTCTTGACGAGAAAGCATTCGTCAACGGCATCGTTGGCTTGATGGCAACGGGCGGCTCGACAAATTTGCTGATCCACCTATTGGCGATGGCACGCGCTGCTGGAATAATTCTGGACTGGGAAGATTTCTCGGAAATTTCGGTAGTTACACCTTTGATCGCACGCGTTTATCCAAACGGCCTTGCCGATGTTAACCATTTCCACGCCGCCGGTGGGACGGGCTACATGATCGGTGAGCTGCTAGCGACCGGATTGCTGCACCCGGATACAAAAACTGTCGTCGGCGAGGGTTTGGCGCAATATACTCAAGAACCGAAATTTAAAGACGGTGAACTGTCGTGGGAAGCCGGTGCTGGAAAATCCCTGAATGATCGCATCTTGAAAACCGTTGCTGATCCATTCCAGTCAACTGGCGGTCTTTCGCGGCTGAAAGGCAATCTGGGAACCGGTGTAATGAAGGTCTCCGCTGTGGCTGAAGATAAACGTATTATCACAGCGCCTGCCCGCGTTTTTCATGATCAAGAAGCCGTCAAAGCGGCGTTTAAGGCCGGTGAGATGACCAAGGATGTAGTCGTCGTTGTCCGCTTTCAGGGGCCACAAGCGAACGGCATGCCGGAGCTCCACTCGCTGACGCCACTGCTGACAATTATGCAGGAACGCGGTCAAAAAGTAGCGCTTGTCACTGACGGTCGAATGTCCGGAGCCTCGGGCAAAGTGCCCTCGGCCATCCATGTCTCGCCCGAAGCGCTGGCCGGCGGACCGTTGGCCTGTGTCGCAGATGGCGACATGATAACGGTGGATGCTGTTAACGGAACGCTCGATGTTTTGGCCGACGGCGCGTTGGATCGACCTAAAGTAACGGCAGACCTATCGGCTAACCAACACGGAACCGGCCGCGAGTTGTTCGAGATATTCCGTCGCAACGCTGGCCCTGCCGAAACCGGAGCAAGCGTATTTTGATCGAAACCATTGAACAACTCGAAGCGCTTTATGGCCAACCCAAAGCCCCGTCGCTGGTAAAAGTTGCCGATCGTGTGACGCCGGAATACCGGGCCCATATCGAAGCCGCCCCTTTCGTGGCGCTCGCCACAGTTGGCCCCGAAGGGCTGGATTGCAGCCCGCGCGGCGACACCGGGCAAGTGGTATTTGTCGAAGACGACAAAACGCTCTCGCTGCCGGATTGGCGTGGGAACGACCGGATCGATAGTTTGCGTAATATTGTTCGGGACCCGCATGTATCACTGATGTTTCTGGTGCCCGGATCGACCACCATCGTGCGCGCGAATGGCCAAGGCCGGATATCCGCAAATCCGGAATTGTTGCAGCGTTTCGCCAAATCCGGCAAGGTCCCTCGCACTGTTTTGCTGATCTCGATTGACGAAATCTACTTCCAATGCGCCCGCGCCGTGATGCGCGCCGGCCTGTGGAACAATACTCCCGCCCCTGATTTGCCCAAAGCTGGTGAAATCCTAGCCGCCATGACGAACGGTCAGGAAGGTGGAGCGGAATACGATAAAACTTGGCCTGAACGCGCTGCGAAAACTCTATGGTGAGAATATGACCCTATCCCCTCAAGACGCCTGCAAAATGAATCGCGAGATTTGTAGCCTCGCCCCGATCGTACCGGTTCTTGTTGTGCATGATATTACAACCGCGCGCCCCCTTGCCGAAGCATTGGTTACCGGCGGGCTGCCTGCACTCGAAGTAACTTTGCGCACACCGGCTGCACTCGACGCGATCCGCGCGATGAGCGAAGTTCCGGGTGGCGTTGTCGGTGCCGGAACACTCGTCACCCCCGCCGATGTCAAAGCCGCGAAAGCTGCTGGCGCACGCTTCGGAGTGTCGCCGGGTGCAACGGACAGCCTGATAAAAGCCTGCGAAGACGAAGGTCTACCGCTTTTGGCGGGCGCAGCCACGGCGACCGAAGCCATGAAAATGCTCGAAAAAGGTTACGATCTGTTGAAGTTTTTCCCCGCCGAAGCATCCGGTGGCACGGCCGCGCTTAAGGCGATTGGTGCACCGCTTCCGCAGATTACATTTTGCCCGACCGGTGGCATTACTCCGCAAAACGCGGCGGAGTATTTAGGTCTGTCGAACGTGATCTGCGTGGGTGGAAGTTGGGTCGCCCCGGCTGATCTTGTCGCCGCTGGCGACTGGGCCGCAATTGAATATCTGGCACAAACGGCAAGCCTGATAGGTAAAACCTGATGGGAACGATTTGGTCTGATCTCAAAGCGCACCGCAAACGGACCGCCGATGTTAGAATTAGTGATCTGCTAAAAGACACGAGCCGCTTCGACGATTTCTCCGTAAACTGTGGTGAAATGCTGCTGGATTTCTCAAAAACCTCCATCGACAAACCCGCGCTCAACATGCTGCTGAAAATGGCGCACAACGTTGAAGCCAAACGCGATGCTATGTTCCGCGGTGACAAAATCAACAGTACGGAAGATCGCGCTGTCCTGCATACTGCGCTTAGAAAACGCAGCGACGAACCTGTATTTGTCGACGGCGAGGACATTATGCCGGGTGTTAAGACCAGCCTCGCGCGTATGACTGCTTTCGCCAATGCCGTCCGTAAAGGCGAGATTACCGCGAATGATGGAAAACCCTTCACCGATGTCATCAACATCGGCATCGGCGGTTCCGACCTTGGACCGGTGATGGCAACTTTGGCGCTTACGCCATTTCATGATGGACCAAGAACACATTTTATCTCGAACGTTGACGGGGCGCATGCGCACGATACGTTGAAAAACCTGGATCCAAACCGGACACTGGTCATTGTTGCGTCAAAAACCTTCACGACGATCGAAACGATGACAAATGCGAATACGGTGCTGACATGGCTACAGAGTAAACTGGGTAATGACGCCTCCAAACATCTGGTGGCAATTTCGACCGCCGAAGACAAAACACGCGCTTACGGAATTCCGCCAGAACGTACTTTTGGCTTCGAAGACTGGGTGGGGGGCAGATACTCCATCTGGGGACCGATTGGGCTTTCACTGATGATGGCAATTGGTCCTGAAAATTTTGGCGACTTCTTGTCCGGCGCATTCGAGATGGACCAGCATTTCCTAAACGCACCTTTGGCCGAAAACATGCCCGTGCTGCTGGGGCTGATCGGCATTTGGCATAACAACATCTGCGGTTACCCGACCCGTGCGATATTGCCTTACGACCAAAGGTTGTCACGGCTGCCAGCCTATCTACAGCAGTTAGATATGGAAAGTAACGGCAAAAGTGTTTCGATTGACGGCGAACCGCTAGACCAGAATTCCGGGCCGGTGATCTGGGGGGAGCCCGGCACAAACGGCCAACATGCCTTTTATCAACTCATCCATCAGGGAACGTCAGTCGTCCCTTGTGAATTCCTGATTGCGGCCGAAAGTTTCGAGCCGGAGTTGCAAAACCATCACAACCTGCTGATTGCAAACTGCCTCGCCCAATCCGAGGCTTTGATGCTTGGCCGTAGCATTGAAAACGCACCTGACTCACATCGGGCGTTTCCGGGAAACCGGCCTTCAACTACATTGATATATCGCAAACTGACGCCTAAAACTCTCGGGATGATAATTGCGCTGTACGAACATCGTGTTTTCGTTGAAGGGGCGATTTGGGGGATTAACAGCTTCGATCAATGGGGTGTTGAGCTCGGCAAAGAACTTGCCTCAAAAATGCTTCCGTTAGTCGAAAAAACTATGCCCACAACCGGAGTAGACGCATCTACCGCCGGACTTATTGGCAAGGTCAGATCACTTCGAAAGACTTGATTAAAGCCAAGCCGCCCCGCGAACCCCCGAACTATCACCGTGCATATTTCGAACAAACTTGGTTTGGAACCTGTCGCCAAAAACATGTGGTCGTATCAGCGCCGGCACCGTTTCATACAGCCGCTCAACGTTGGAAACTCCGCCGCCTAGAACAATGACGTCCGGGTCAAGAAAATTGATGATAACCGCGAGCGAGCGCCCCAATCTGTCTTCATATCGAGCGAACGTTTCTTCGGCGATCACATCGCCTGATTTCATCAACGAAACAACTTCCGGCGCAGTTGGTCCGTCGATAACCGGAATGCCGACGCGTCTGGCATAATCTGCTGCGAGCGAAGGGCCGGAGAGCCAACTTTCGGTATGGCCAAACTTCCCGCAACTACACATCGGGCCGGGGCGTTCGTCGTCGTTGGGCTCGGGAAGAGGAATATGTCCCCACTCGCCACCGATGGCATTCACACCCTCGATCAAGCTTCCGTTGACAACAACGCCGCCACCAACACCGGTTCCCAAAATCGCGCCAAAAACAACCTCCGCCCCCTCACCAGCGCCATCAACCGCTTCGGACAAGGCGAAACAATTGGCGTCATTCGCAATTTTTACCGGAAGGTTCAGTGCCTTTTGCAAATCTCCTCGTAAGTCACGACCGCTCAACCAAACGGAATTCCCCTGCGAAATCAGGCCCGTTTCACGGTCCACCGAACCCGGAACACCAATGCCGACAGAAGTCGCGGTTTGACCGGCAATTTCCTGCAATTGATGCGTCAAGCTCTGGATGGCGGAAACCCCGCCTTCGTAATCATGGCGCGGCGTTGAAACCCGCATTTCTGCTAGTTCTTCGCCATTCACGTCAATCGCAATTCCGGCGATTTTCGTCCCGCCATAGTCGAACCCAATGCGCATGTAATCGTTCTCCGCCACTAGACGTAATTCATCAAATCCGTCGGGATTATTTCGTGGAATACTACACCAGAATGATGTATCCCGTCAAAGGTGTTCGCCCTTATTTATAGAGGTATTTCAATGATTTTGACTCGGAAATTCGGCACACACGAAGGCTGCGACGTAATCGAAACAACTCTGTGTTCGGACACCGCTGAAGTGGCGATTTTGAATTACGGATGCGTCGTTCGCGACTGGCGCGTACGAACGAAAACCGGGGTCATTCCAGTAGTTTTGGGCTTCGACGATTTTGACTATTACCCTGATCATTCGCCAAGCTTCGGAATTATCGCGGGACGGGTTGCAAATCGCACCGCGAAGGGGAAGTTTCACCTAAACGGCGTCGATTTTCAGTTGCCAATCAATAATGGCGAAAACCATTTGCATGGTGGTCCGATCGGGCTTGGGCGTCGAATGTGGGAAATGGAAACCGACGACACTACAAATTCGATACATCTAAGGTATCACAGTAAGAACGGCGAAGAAGGGTATCCCGCTGCTGTCGATTTTACGGTTACTTTCCAACTCCAAGGAAACCGCCTGACTTGCGAAATGACAGGGATTCCTGATGCGCCAACGCCAATTAATTTGGCGCAGCACAGTTATTATAATCTGAACGGTTACGGAAACACGCGCGATCATCTGGTTCAAATCGCGGCGCAAAACTACACGCCAGTTGACGATGCCCAGATCCCGACAGGTGAAATATTACCCGTAAAAAATACTCGTTTCGATTTCACATCGGCGACCAGTTTCGGCCAGAATGACCCTGACAACCTCGGTGTTGACCATAATCTCGTACTCGATACCGAGCGGAACACGAAAGACCCCGCTGCAATCGTGTACTCGCCAAGTAGTAACCTTGAGCTTCAACTCTGGTCCGATGAGCCGGGGTTACAGCTTTTTAATGCGCCCGCGATGAACCTGCCGGTTCCCGGCTTACATGGTGAAAACTACGGTCCCTTTGCGGGTCTTTGCCTAGAAGCGCAGCATTTTCCTGACAGCCTGAATCACCCTGAATGGCCGAGCATTATATGCACCCCTAAAGCGCCATATTCACAAAAGTTGGTCGTCGAAATCGCGCCCAGATAGGGAGTTATTCCAGCCGCTCACCCGTTTCTACGGAGAAATAAGAAGCCTTCGACATGTCAAAACCGATGTCTAAACTGTCGCCGACCGACACTTTCGTATCCGCACGCATCCGTGCCAGAATGTTCTCGCCTGCCAAATCGAAGATCACGAACATGTCCGAACCCGTCGGCTCGATAGCCGTAATCGGGCAAGATACCACCTGAACTCCGTTGATATCGCCCTCGCGAACATTAGTCATATCTTCTGGGCGCAGACCAATCGTAACTGTTTTTGCTCCACCAGCCCTGCCGTTTTCGGCGTGAAGCACAAGATCGTCTGCACCTTCACGGGCAACGATGAATTCACCATCGGCGGAAACCGACGCCTCAAACAAGTTCATTGACGGAGAGCCCATAAAGCCGGCCACAAAAATATTGGCTGGCTTATTATAAATTTCGGATGGCGTCCCTGCTTGCTGAATCAACCCGTCCTTCAAAACTACAATCTTGGTCGCCAACGTCAGCGCTTCGATCTGGTCATGTGTCACGTATATGATCGAGGCGTTCAGGGTCTGATGTAATCTCCGGATTTCCGCGCGCATTTCAACGCGCAACTTGGCGTCGAGGTTCGACAGCGGTTCGTCAAACAAAAACAACATCGGATCACGCACCAGCGCCCGCCCCATAGCAACACGTTGCCGCTGTCCACCCGACAACTGGCTAGGCTTGCGATCCAGCAATGGTTCGATTTGCAAAAGCTTCGCGACGCTGGCAGTTTTTTCTCCACGATCCGCGTTTGGCACGCTCCGGACTTTCATGCCGAACCCGATATTCTCCTCGACGGTCATATTCGGATAAAGAGCGTAGGACTGGAAAACCATCGCGATATCACGATCTTTCGGGGGAACGTTATTCATCAATTTACCGTTGATTTTTAACTCCCCGCCCGAGATTTCCTCAAGGCCGGCAATGCAGTTCAGCAACGTGGATTTGCCACAACCCGACGGCCCCAAAAGCACAAGAAACTCGCCTTCCTGAATGGATACGCTGATGTCTCTCAGGACTTCAACACTTCCGAAGCTTTTGTTTAAGCTGTTAATTTCGAGAATTGGCGCGGTCATGGGCATCTCTTTTACGGGGCTGGGGCTGTAGATTGCCGGACGATCAAGTCGACCGGCACAACGCGTTGTATCGGGGTGGTGGCGCTTCCATCAACGATGGAGCGAAGCATGGACGCCAACTCGGTTCCCGCTGTCCGGATCGGGGAGCGAGTGACGGTCAGCGGTACAGAAAAATTCTCGGTTTTCATAGACGACAAACCGTCATCATGACTGACAATTGATATGTCTTCGCCAATTTTCAAGCCTTTTTCGCGGATCGCCCGCTGTCCACCAAGCGCCAAAATCATAGAGGAGCATAGCACCGCTGTTGGCGGATCAGGCAGTTCCAGCAAAGGTTTCAAACGATCATAACCTACTTCTTCCGTCATCAAGTCCTGCACCATCAGGTCTTCGGGAACCGGAACACCGTGCGCCTCAAATGCGGCGAGGTAGCCAGCATTACGCTGAATAGCGAACATCGCATCGGGTGTCCCGTTCAGTATGGCGATGCGGCGATGCCCCAACTGAAGAAGGTAATCGGTCGCCTTCTCGAATGCCCCGCGGTTGTCGATGTCATAGAAGCTGTAGCTATCGCTACGCTCGCATTGACCATGAACCACAAACGGGAAATCCATATCCAGCAAGGTCTCGATTCGCGGGTCCATATTCTTGGGGGCGGAGACGATAAAACCGTCGACTTTTCCCGAATTCGCGAACCTCTGATACGTTGCGGACTGGTTTTCGAGGGTGGCGGCAGTCATTAAAATGTCGATATCGGATTCGGCCAATGTTCGCGTCAGGCCCGCCAGAAACTCGGTAAAATGCGGGTCGATAAGCATGTTCTCACCCGCAGTAACGATAACCCCGAACGCGCCGGCCTTGCCGGTCGCCAGTCGTTGCGCACTTGAATTCGGGCGATAATTCAGACGTTTAGCCGCCTCTTCCACCCGCAAACGTGTTGCAGGCTTAACGGTTGTATATCCGTTTAACGCACGACTTACCGTGGCCTGCGAAAGGCCCAGATGATCCGAGAGAGTTTTCAGGTTCGTCAAAACGATGCTCCGCCAAAGTGATCCGACCAGTATGTAAAGCGCTTTATATTTTGTCAAACGATCTATTCAACTATCGCTGATACATTCGTAATTTCTTTTATTATTAGCGCTATTGACAGATAAATATTCTTATGCCTTTCTTGAAAGCGCTTTAATTTCTAGGATTGCACAAATGCAAACAACTGCTCTGCAGGACACAGCGGATACCGACTTGAATGCCGATTGGTGGCGCGGTGCCGTGATTTACCAGATTTACCCACGGTCCTTTCAGGATAGCGATGGTGACGGCATTGGTGACCTACCGGGTGTGACACGCCGCCTGCAGTACATCGCCTCACTTGGTGTGGACGCTATCTGGCTGTCGCCTTTTTTCACATCGCCAATGGACGATATGGGCTACGATGTTTCCGATTACTGCGACGTCGACCCGATGTTCGGAACGCTCAAGGATTTCGACGACATGCTGGCCGAAGCCCATCGCTTGGGTTTGAAAGTGATGATCGATCAGGTGCTTTCGCACTGTTCCGATCAGCATGAATGGTTCAAGGAAAGCCGCGTCAGCCGTGACAACGCGAAGGCCGATTGGTTCGTCTGGGCAGACCCGAATCCCGACGGCACGCCTCCCAACAATTGGCTGTCGGTTTTCGGCGGTCCTGCTTGGGAATGGGACGGCACGCGCAAACAGTTTTATCTGCACAACTTCCTCGCCAGCCAGCCTGACCTGAATTTCCATAACGTGGATGTCCAAGACGCGCTGTTGGAAACCGTCCGTTTCTGGCTGGATCGTGGCGTTGATGGCTTTCGTCTGGATACGGTGAACTTCTACTTCCACGACGATCAGTTGCGTTCCAATCCGCCGGTTTCACGCGACAACGACGCGGGCGGCATCGGGGCCGATGCGCCGGACATGAACCCTTACGGCATGCAGGAGCACCTCTACTCCAAGTCGCGCCCGGAAAATATTGGCTTCCTCAAGAAGTTCCGCGCCTTGTTGGACGAATATGACAACCGCACCTCCGTTGGCGAGGTCGGCGACGGTTCGCGTTCGCTTCAGATCGTGGCGGACTACACCGAAGGCGATGACCTATTACACATGTGTTACACATTCGACATGCTCGGGCCGGACTTCTCCGTCGCGCATTTCCGTGGTGCTGTCGAGCGGTTCGAGGCCGCCGTCAAAGACGGTTGGGTATGCTGGGCATTCTCGAACCATGACGTAAATCGTCACCTGACCCGCTGGCTGCAAGAGGGGGATGACCCCGACCATCTGGCGAAGTTCTCGGTGGCATTGCTTACGTCGCTTCGCGGCTCGCTTTGCATCTACCAAGGCGAAGAACTTGCCCTACAAGAAGCAGATGTAGCCTTCGAAGACCTAACCGACCCCTACGGAATTCGCTTCTGGCCAGCTTATAAGGGTCGTGACGGGTGTCGCACCCCGATGGTTTGGGAAGGCGGCGCCGACAATGGCGGATTCACAACCGGCAAGCCGTGGCTGCCTGTGTCCGACGCCCATAAAGCCGCGTCCGTTGACACGCAGGGCGAGGGTTCGGCCCTTTCCGCCTACCGCCAAATACTGAAATTCCGCGCGGCCCATCAAGCCATGCAGACCGGAGATATCACTTTCCTGCAAGCCGCCGGCGAAGTGATGGCGTTCAAGCGCGAAGACCAGAACGAGAAATTGTTGTTTGTCTTCAACCTTGAACGCAGCCCAACAACATGGACGCTTCCCGAAGGAATGCCTGTGACCACAAACCTGATCCCCGGCTTCACGGCCTCGGCGGCGGGCACGACGATCAATTTGAACGGACTGGATGCATTCTGCGCCCGGTTAAATTAGACCGAACATTGGGAGGATATAATGTTCAAAAAACTAACCACGGCAGCAGTTCTTGCGTCTGCCACTCTGCTTTCCAGCCCGGCAATGGCGCTCGAAGACGGCAAACTACTTATCTGGATCAATGGTGACAAAGGCTACACCGGCCTTCAAGCTGTTGGCGATTTATTCGCAGCCGAACTAGGCGTGGAAGTGGTTGTCGAACATCCAGAAAACGTAACGGACAAGTTCCAGCAAGCAGCTGCGAACGGCCAAGGCCCCGACATCTTCATCTGGGCGCATGATCGCTTCGGCGAGTGGGCTGCTGGTGGTCTTATTACGCCTGTTGAGCCATCCGACGCTGTTAAAGCCAACACATTCGACTTCACATGGGACGCAATGCAGTTTGGCGGCAACACCTGGGGTTATCCGATCTCCGTTGAAGCTGTTGGTCTGATCTACAACAAAGATCTAGTACCGACACCTCCCGCGACAATGGAAGAAATTCCAGGTATGGATATCGAAGGCGTAACAGCCAACATGATGTGGGATTACAACAACACATACTTCACAATGCCATTGCTAATGGCTGGCGGCGGTTATGCGTTCCAAAAGGTTGACGGTTCCTACAATGGTGCCGACACAGGTGTTAACAACGCAGGCTCCAAAGCCGGTGTTCAGGTCATCAAAAACATGATCGACAGCGGTGCAATGCCTGCTGGTGTTGACTACGGTGTTATGGATGCGGCGCTTAACAAGGGCGAAACAGCCATGGTCATCAACGGCCCTTGGGCTTGGTCGAACCTCGAAGCGTCCGGCATCAACTTCGGTGTGGCTCCGGTTCCATCAGTAGGTGGCAACCCGTCCAAATCCTTCGTTGGTGTTCTGGGTGCGGTTGTTAACGCTTCCTCGCCAAACAAGGACTTGGCTGTCGAGTTCATCGAGAACTACATGCTGACCGATGACGGCCTCAAAGCCATCAACGATGACACAGCGCTAGGTGCGGTTGCCTCCGTATCCTTCGCCGAAACGCTCGCTGGTAATGCCAACATCGCGGCAACACTTGCAAACGCGCAGAACGGTGTTCCAATGCCTTCCAACCCTGAAATGGGGAAATTCTGGGGCGCAATGGGTCCGGCACTTACTGCTGTGACTACTGGTCAGTCTTCTGTTGAAGAAGCGCTCGACGATGCAGCCGCACGCATTCTTGCTGAATAAGTACTAAGCTAGGGGTTATCCCCGACGTTCGGAGCGCCTTGGGCCGAGACGCTCCGAACACTTTTACCAAGGAACCACCCATGTCTGACGCAGCGCCAATATTAAGCACATTGAACTGGCGTGGCATCGCCGGGAGAGCCCTTACCGCGCTGGTCGGCTTGGGGTTTTTGTATCTGGTCTGGGGTCTTTACCTATTGGGCGAGCCTCTATTCGCTGTTATCGCCTTCGCCGTCGGTGCCCTCGGAGTATCGTTCTTCTGGTCCGCTAAGTTTTATAAGTTACGTTTCGTCTATCCCGGCATCGCCGCCGTCTTTCTCTTTATCCTGCTGCCGGTGTTTTATACTTCGGCCATCGGCTTTACCAATTTCGGCGCTCGCAATCTTCTGTCGCTAGAGCGCGTTCAGGCTTACCACTTGTCCCTCACGGAAACCGACGCCGGATCCAAACGCCCCTTCGGCCTGGTTATCGAGGGCGAAGCCTTCCGCATTTACCTACCAGAAAGCGGCGACAAACCAGCGCTTCTAACGGATGCAATCGCCGGAACAGCCACAACCGCCGAGCCGCACAGCGGCGAGGCCCCCGAGACACTCCCCGTGAAAACCGCCATTCAAAACCGCGCAATGCTGTCTGAACTGACAATCACAACGCCAGACGGTGATCTGACAATGGCCGGACTACGCGATTTTGCCGCCTCGCGACCAGCCTTCACTTTGGGTGACAACGGTGCACTCACTGCTACTGACGGCACTGTTATGGTACCCGACCACGACGTTGGACTATACGTCAACGAAGCTGGCGAGACCGTCGCCCCCGGCTGGCGTGTCGGCGTTGGCTTTGACAATTTCACCAAAGTCCTTACCGCCGAAGGCATCCGTGATCCGATTTTCAAGGTCTTCATATGGACGGTCGTCTTCGCGTTCAGCTCCATGGTCCTGACTTTCTCTTTCGGCCTCGGTCTCGCCGTCATCCTCGAATGGCGCCACATGGCGTTCAAAAACTTCTACCGCGTCATGCTGATCCTGCCCTATGCGGTCCCGAGCTTCATTTCAATCCTCGTATTCCGCGGGCTGTTCAATCAGAATTTCGGCGAAATCAACCTGATCCTCTCAACCCTGTTTGGCCTGTCGCCCGATTGGTTCACCAGTCCCGTGCTGGCAAAAGTTATGCTCCTAATCGTCAACACATGGCTCGGATATCCTTACATGATGCTGCTGGCGGCGGGCTTCCTGCAAGCCGTTCCGCGAGACCTCTACAAGGCAGCAGCGCTCGAAGGTTCAGGTGGATTGCGTAACTTCTTCTCGATTACACTACCGCAGATTTTGCCGCCCTTCGTGCCGCTACTGATCGCGAACTTCGCGTTCAACTTCAACAACGTCGTCCTGATCCTTCTATTGACCCGCGGCGGGCCGGATATGCCGGGCACTCTGGTCACCGTGGGATCGACCGACCTGCTCGGCTCCTTCACGTTCCGACTGGCTTTTCAGAATTCGGGACAGGACTTCGGTATGGCCGGCGCAATCTCGACGCTGATCTTTATCGTGACCGGACTGATCGCCTATTTGAACTTCAAAGCAATGCAAAATTACGCCAACAAGAAAGGGAGCGGGCACAATGGTTGAAGACAAAAAATCCCTGCTATGGAGAAAGCTTCTCGCTCACGGCTTCATGATCGGCTTTATCGTCGTAATTATGTTTCCATTCCTGATGGTGCTTTCGATTTCATTCCGCGAAGGTAACTTCTCGACCGGTTCCCTCTTTCCCGAACACCCGACACTCGAGCATTGGCAACTCGCCCTCGGCATCCCTTACGAGCGCGCCAACGGTGTAATCGTGGAGCCGCCCTTCCCAGTCATGCTTTGGCTGTGGAACTCGATCAAAATCGGTCTGATCGCCTCTGCCGGTATCCTGCTGCTATCCACCACTTCGGCCTACGCCTTTGCCCGCATGAAGTTTCGTGGTCGTGGCGCCATGCTTGATACGCTGCTCATCATCCAGATGTTTCCGGCAGCCCTGACCGTTATCGCGATCTACGCAATTTTCGACGCCCTCGGGCAGGTTGTGCCATTCCTCGCAATCGACAATCACCCAGCATTGATCCTGACCTACTTGTCCGCGATCACGCTGCACATCTGGACGATCAAAGGCTACTTCGAATCCATTGACCCGGCCATCGACAAAGCCGCCCAGATCGACGGAGCAACCCCGTGGCAAGCCTTCCGTTACATCTTCTTGCCTATCTCGCTGCCGATCCTCGCGATCATCTTCGTGCTGGCTTTCATCTTTCTGGTCAACGAATATCCGGTTGCCTCGGTCCTGCTACGCCAGACCGACAAAATGACCCTCGCCGTGGGCGCACGCCAATACCTGTACGAGCAAAAATACCTGTGGGGAGATTTCGCCGCCGCAGCGATCCTGTCAGGCCTGCCAATTACGGTCCTATTCCTCGCAAGCCAGAAATTCCTGATTTCAGGCCTCTCGGATGGCGGCGTCAAAGGCTAACGGTTCGGGTCGGTTGCAAACGCGATCGACCCGCGCTTATCGTTTCAGATAGCCAAGCAATTCAAACTGATAAGAAGGTTAATGGTGCACCCGGCACGATTCGAACGTGCGACCCCCTGATTCGTAGTCAGGTACTCTATCCAGCTGAGCTACGGGTGCGTGAGGGGCGGTTTAGCCTCGCCAGCCGCTCATTGCAATAGCGAAAAAGCGAAATTTTAGGCAATTATTTTTTGCTGTCCGGCAAATAAATCCGGAACGAAGTTCCTGCCTCTGATGTCTCGATTAATTCCAGAACGCCACCATGCCCGCGGACCAGCTCCGCCGCAATTGCCAAGCCAAGACCGGTGCCGCCCCGACGCGCCCCGCCTTGGAACGGCTTGAACAAAAACTCGCGCGCTTTTTCAGGCAAACCGGGTCCGGAGTCGCGTACAATTATGTCAACGCCTTCGTCCAGCTGGGTGGCTGAAACGCTAACCACCCCCAGCTTGCCTGTTCCCTCGATCGCTTGACGCGCGTTGCGTATCAGATTGGTTAACACCCTGAACATCTGTTCAGGGTCCGCCGCCACTTTGGTGTCATGTGAAACGGTCGAAATCAGCTGCACCTTTTCGCCGGTATCGCGCAGCAAATCGTTTTCGATAACGTCATCCACAATCGCCTTCAGATTTACTTCCTTGATTTCCGGCTCCGGCTCGTCGGCCTTACCAAAAGTCAGCGTCTGCTCACACAGGTTAATCCCGCGAGACAGGGAAACCAGCAATTTCGGTGCCATCTTCTGAACCTTAGGATCGTCGCTAATTTCGAGCCGGTCAGCAAGTATCTGCGTCGTCGTCAAAATATTCCGCAAATCATGACTGACCTTCGAGACCGCACCGCCCAGCGACGCTAACCGTTCCTTTTGGCGCAAAGACGAAATTAACTGCATCTGCATATCGTGCAACGCGGTTTCCGCCTCGCGCAGTTCCGAAATTGCGGCGTTCGGCTCGATAACATTGCTAGCGTCTTCAGGGTCGTTCCGGAACTTCATCATCGACGAGATCACCCGTGTGATCGGCCGCGTAATCAACGCCTGCAACGCAAGGAACAGCAACAGGCCGGTAACCAGCGAAACAATCAGCGACAGGAAAAACACATTGCGGCTGTATTCCAGCATCGCAGTTTTTACCGGCGCTTCATTCAAAACGATCTCGATCTGGATGCCCGCATTTTTAACCGGTTGCCCAATAACCCGGATCACGTTCCCGGGCTCGCCGACAGCACAGGCTATCGCATCTCTTATCGGTCCAAAAAAACCGGGGTCGCGCAGGTCAAATGTCTGGCTTATCGGCTTGGTGATCGGCATCGCCAGCACCAGTTCCCGCACCTCGTCACGCCGCAGAACGATGTTCAGGACTTCGGCGTTTTTGAGCAACTCGTTAGCCAGTTCCGGCGCAACCATATCATCCGGCGTCGCAAGCAGAGCCAAAGACGCAAGTTGCGCCAGTTCTAGGCGTTCCTGCAAATACCCCAGCCGGAAATTCGAAACCGAGGGCACAAACAGCAAAACCTCGGCAATCATCACGAAGATGAAGCTTAAAAGTAGGAACCGACCTGAAAGAGTTTTGAAAAACATTATGGTCCGTGCGTTTGCTAAAGTAGCGGCGACTCTATGCCCAAGAATCCCCGCCGACAAGTTTTGAGGCGACAGGCGCCGCGATTAAAGAAACCGCTGCACCAGCCTGACGATTCTTTTTACACGCGCGCTTTCGAAAAGGCGCGGCGTATAATACTGCCCCGCCACCCGTTTGTTGATCTCGCCGAGCGTCGGGTAAGGCGCGACCATCGCGGCAACGGCTCCGATCTTCAGGCCGTTCGCAATCACCAGCGCCCAAGTCTGTATAAGTTCACCCGCCTGCGCCCCGACAATAGACGCGCCAACTGGCTTGCCCTTCAATACCATCACCTTGATCAGACCTTTCGTGTTCCGCTCAGCTCGCGCCCGGTCATTTTCGGCGTATTCAAAGCGCAGGACTTCGACCTTGTTCCCGTGCAGCTCAACCGCCTGCGCCTCGGTCAGGCCGATTTGTGCGATTTCAGGGTCGGTATAGGTCGCCCAAGGGATATGTTTTTCGCTGGCTTTGGCGGGAAGTCCAAACAGCGCCGAGCGAATAACAATCCCCGCATGATAACCCGCGACATGCGTAAACTGCAGGCCACCCGCCACATCACCGATTGCATAGACCCGTTTATTCGCAGTTTTCAAACCGGCGTCCACCACGATACCCGACCGGTGGGTTTCGACCCCTGCGTTATCCAGATCCAGCTTATCAATATTCGGTTTGCGCCCAACCGCCATCAACAGGTGGCTACCGGAATACTCGGCCCCGTCTTTGGTTTTGACCGTCACGCCTTCGCCGCCGACAATCTCTGTGACCATAGCTCCCTCGACTATCTCGACTCCCTCCGCGCGGATGCTTTCCAGCGCGACCCGCGCTATGTCCGGATCATCCCGCCCCAACGCTTTCAAACCTTCCAGAACCGTCACCTTGCACCCAAGGCGCGCATGCGCTTGCGCCATTTCCATACCGATAGGGCCGCCGCCGATGACAAGCAGATGCTCGGGCCGCTCGCGCAGCTCGAAAAGCGTTTCGTTGGTCAGGTAGTCGACCGTATCCAGACCCGGAATCGGCGGCACAAACGGCGATGAACCCGTGGCAATCACAAACCGTCTAGCCTCGATCACAGTATCCCCTGCCTTCACCTCGCTGGGCGAAATGAAACGGCCGAACTCCGAAATGACGTTGACGCCCAGCCCCCCGAAGCGTTCGACAGAATCGTGTGGTTCGATACCTTTAATAACACCCGCAACGTGCTCCATCGCCGCCGCGTAATCCACTTGCGGCTCCACCGGCGTCACCCCGTAAGGTCCGCCTGTCTTCATCGCATGCGCATGTTTGGCCGCCGCGATCAGCGCCTTTGAGGGAACGCAGCCATAATTCAGACAGTCGCCGCCCATCTTGTGACCCTCCAGCAACACAACCCGCGCCCCCATCTGGACCGCGCCCGCCGCGACCGAAAGCCCACCGGAGCCACCGCCAATTACACAAATGTCGGTTTTAATCCGTTCCATGATTCTGCCCCTTATTTCTTTATCGCTTTTAGGATGACCGGCAGCGCCGATAGCGCGCATAACGCCAAAATTGGTCCAAGGATTTTTGGCTCGAATATTATGCCGAGATTCGGTGTCTCACCACGTGCAAACACCTCGCCCAGTCCCGTGCCCACCCATGTGTAGACAAAACCGCCCGGCATAATGCCGATAAAGGTTGTCCAAACGAATGTGCGGAGCTTCGTACCAACCAACGCCGGAACCAAATTGGCGACAAAGAACGGAAAGGCCGGAACCAGCCGCATCAACAACAGAAAGCTGACCTCGTTGTCGTCCAGTCCGGTTTTGATTTTGCCCACTACCCCGCCCGCACTATCCATCTTGCGCGAAAGGTAATCCCCAAGCCCCATCCGCGCCGCCAAGAATATCAAGACCGCGCCGATAGTGGCGCCGGTAATATTGTAAAGTACCCCCGGAAACAGTCCGAACAAAAACCCGCCCGTCAGCGAAATAATCGCGGCACCGGGCAACGAGAACGCCACAATAGCTATATAGACCCCGACAAATCCGACCGACGCCATCAGGAAATTCGCGTCCCGCCACGCCAAAAGCGCTTCACGGTTATCCCGAAGCGACTCAAAGCTCAGATAATCCCGAAGCGTAAAAAACCCGATCACTGCAACAAGCGCGATTCCGATCAAAGGGAGCAACTTTTTAATCGATATCCCGCTAGATTTAGCCATAGCCATAAATATCTCCTTGATGGCGTGTTCTGTTCCATCCTATGTGCCGCGTGCGGTTGCTGGCCGAAAGGGGGCTCACGCTTCGTTGATGGGAATTCATCTAATGTTTCAGTATTGCGCAAACATCGCTGGAATACGGCCTGCAAATGTTTCTGAAAATGGGGCATTTTTACGCGAAACCTTAATTGACTTCCATTAACAACGGTCCTAAACAGCCATTTCGAAATTCAGCGCAGGCGAATCTCTTCGTCGGCCACCGCTGCGGTAGCCCCGCAGTCGATCAGGAGACAAGAAATGAAACGTACTTATCAGCCGAGCAACCTTGTTCGCAAACGCCGCCACGGCTTCCGTTCGCGCATGGCAACTAAAAACGGTCGCAAGATCGTTAACCGTCGTCGCGCTCAGGGTCGCAAAAGCCTAACTGCGTAATACCGACTTAAGGTCACAGTTATGAAACCGCCGGAGGCAGACCGCGAACCCACTATAGGGAACGCCGGTGAGACGCCTCCGGCGGTTTCCGTTTGCCCGATGGAAACATTGCGAAAACGCAGCGATTTCCTGCAAGCAGCCCGCGCCCGTCGTCAATCGGCCAAAGGTTTGCTGTTGCAAGCCCACCGCCGCGATGACGGCAGCGACACAATCCGCGTCGGCTATACCTGCTCGAAAAAGGTCGGCAATGCAGTCGCCCGAAATCGCGCCAAACGCCGCTTGCGCGA
>DFBM01000118.1:18130-18762 GCA_002366645.1 Rhodobacterales bacterium UBA3080
CGCCATCTTGAAACCATCGCCCGTCCGTTCCATCTACTGGTGCAAGATATGGAAACCGCACTCCAGCGAATCCACGCGCCTCGAAAGCCCCGCAAATGACACCTCTTGCCTATATCCTCAGTCTTCCGGTCAAGCTTTACCGCACAGTCGGCAGCCCGTGGGTTGGCCGTAATTGCCGATATCAGCCGACCTGCTCGGCCTACGCACTTGAAGCACTGGAAAAGCACGGTGCCATCAAGGGCTCATGGCTCGCGGTAAAACGCATCGGCCGCTGCCACCCGCTTGGCGGTGACGGCTACGATCCGGTTCCGCATAAAGACCACGATCATGACCATGACTGAAATCACCGAGATTCACCCGCTTTTCGAAGGGGCCCCTGATTCCGTTTCGTTCAAGAAACTCCGCAAACGCATTGTGCGCCAGACCCGCGAGGCGATCGAGCAATACGGGATGATCGAGCGTGGCGCCAAGTGGCTGGTCTGTCTGTCTGGTGGCAAAGACAGTTATACCCTTCTCGCTGCCCTGACAGAACTGCAATGGCGCGGCCTGCTACCGGTCGAAATTATTGCCTGCAACCTCGATCAGGGCCAGCCCGGTTTTCCATCCGGCGTGCTTCCCGAATTTCTGGAACG
>DFBM01000118.1:18820-19125 GCA_002366645.1 Rhodobacterales bacterium UBA3080
CCCGATACAAAAACATACTGCTCCCTATGCTCGCGCCTGCGCCGCGGTAACCTCTATCGTGTCGCCCGCGAGGAAGGATGTTCCGCCATCGTGCTCGGCCACCACCGCGACGACATTCTGGAAACTTTCATGATGAGCCTGTTTCACGGCGGCAAACTCGCCACCATGCCACCCAAGCTGGTCAACGACGAAGGCGACCTTTTCGTCTACCGCCCGCTGGCACATGTCGCCGAGGAAGATTGCGAAAAATTTGCCGCCGCGATGAATTACCCCGTTATTCCCTGCGATCTTTGTGGCTCCCAAGA
>DFBM01000118.1:19167-23933 GCA_002366645.1 Rhodobacterales bacterium UBA3080
ACCAACGCAAACCCCTCTCACTTGCTGGATTCCAGCCTATTTGACTTCACGGGACTACAAAGAAACACCATTAAACCTTGACCTTTTGCCCTTACCAATGTTGAAGGCACTAGACGAAATTCTGCTATCCGGAGCGAACGATGGACGACAATAACAAAAACTTGCTTTTAGCCACTGGTCTGAGCTTTCTGGTGATCTTTGTATGGTTCATCCTTTTCCCCCCACCGGAAAAGGAAGTCGCGCCGCAGGCAACACAGACCGAGTTCACTCAAATTGAGGGCGTCGCCAGTGTTCCGCAAGCAGACGGCACCTTTATTGCGGCGGCCCCGCAAGCTGCTCCTTCCCCCGAAGCAAGCCGCGAATCCGCGCTGGCACAGACCATGCGCGTTCAAATCCTGACCGACCGCGTTTCGGGTTCGATCTCGTTGCTGGGCGGTCGTATCGACGACTTGCACCTGACGGATTATAAAGAGACCCAAGACGAGGGCGCGGACACCGTTACGTTGCTGTCACCCGCGAATTCCGACAAACCGTATTACACTGTGCACGGCTGGGCACCTGCTGGCGGTCTGGATGCCGCTGCGGTTCCGGGCGCATCCACAGAATGGACAATCGAGTCCGGCAGCACGCTGACGGAAACTACACCGGTAACACTGGTTTGGGATAATGGCGCTGGTCTGATCTTCCACCGCACGATTGCCGTCGACGAAAACTATATGTTCACCGTCACCCAACGCGTCGAAAACACAACCGATGCAGCTGTCCGTATGCAGCCCTATGGCATCATCGCCCGCAAAGGCGAACCTGACACCCTTGGCATGTATCTGCTCCACGAAGGTGTTGTACGCGCACAAGACGGCGAAATTCAGGAAATCGACTACGATGACATGCCTGATCAGGACTTCGAGCCAACCGAAGCCGGTAATATCGATCGCGTAGATGTGCAGGAAACCGGCTGGATCGGAATGACCGACAAATACTGGATGACGACCCTGATCCCGCAACCGGGCCAGGCCTTCGCGTCCGTTTCCAAATACACCCCGGGTAACGACACCTATCAGGCCGACATGCGCTTGCCGGTCATCGAAATCTCGGGCGGTCAGGATGCTGCGGTCGCGACAATGCTGTTTGCCGGTGCCAAAGAGGTCTCGACCATCCGCGCCTATCAAGACGAGCAGAGTATCGACAAATTCGTGGATTCGGTCGACTGGGGAATTTTCTTCTTCATCACAAAGCCGATCTTCTCGCTTCTGTCGTTCATCCACGGTTACGTCGGCAACATGGGTTGGTCGATCATCGGTCTGACGCTGGTTATCAAAACCTTGCTGTCGCCGCTGGCCTATAAATCCTACGTCTCCATGGCGAAGATGAAGAAGCTACAGCCTGAAATGCAGGAACTCAAAGAGCGTGCAGGCGACGACAAGCAGATGATGCAACGTGAAATGATGGAGATGTACAAGAAGCACAAGGTGAACCCTGCTTCGGGTTGTCTACCTATCTTCCTGCAAATTCCAATCTTCTTCTCGCTCTATAAAGTGCTGTTTGTAACCATCGAGATGCGCCACGCGCCGTTCTTTGGCTGGATTCAGGATCTCTCGGCACCGGATCCAAGCTCGATCCTGAACCTGTTCGGCCTGTTGCCGTTCAATACGCCGGGACCGGAAAGCTTCTTTGCGATCATTTCGATCGGCGTGTTCCCGATCCTGATGGGTGTTACAATGTGGATGCAGCAAAAGCTGAACCCGGCCCCCACAGACAAAACGCAGGCAATGATCTTCGCGTGGATGCCATGGGTGTTCATGTTCATGCTCGGCCAATTTGCCTCCGGTCTGGTGATCTACTGGGTAGCCAACAACACAATTACCTTCACCCAGCAATACCTGATCATGCGTTCGCAAGGCGTCAAACCAGACGTGTTCGGGAACATTCTGTCGTCCTTTAAAAAGAACAAAGACGCGGACGGATGACGGCTACCGTAGCAAATATTTGGCGGCATCCGATCAAGAGTCACGGGCGTGAGGAAATTTCAGAGGCGACCCTGACCGAAGGCGACTGTATCCCGTGGGACCGCCGCTGGGCGGTCGCGCACGAGCGTTCCTGCTTCGATGTGGAACACCCGCGCTGGCAGCCGTGTCAGGAATTTTCCCGTGGTGCGAAATCACCGCGGCTTCAGGCGATCACAACCTATGTTGACGAACGGCTGGGAAAGCTCACGCTAAGCCACCCAGACTGTGTGGATTTAACTATCAATCCTGATGACGAATCCGACGCCAACTATTTCATCCAGTGGGTCATGCCGATTTCCAACGGCTCGCGCATGCTACCGGCGCGTCTCGTTCGTGGCAGCCAGCCAATGACGGACACAGCGTTCAGGTCCATTTCGATCATCAACCTCGCTTCCCATGCCGAAGTCGAGCGCCAGTTAGACACTGAGCTCTCGCCGCTTCGCTGGCGCGGGAACATCTTTGTCGACGGCTGGGAGCCGTGGGCGGAGAAGGACATGATCGGGAAAAGCATCCGCATCGGCGATGCAGTGCTTGAAATACGCGAGAATATTACCCGCTGCATGGCGACCACCGTCAACACTGACACCGGTGAACGCGATGCGGATACGCTGGGCGCGCTTAAGAACGGCTTTGGCCATCAGGAAATGGGTGTCTATGCTGTTGTGACAAATTCCGGTCATATCCGTCAGGGTGACCAGGTAGAAACGGTCTGAAATGAAACCTGCATTCCCCATCGCTGAAATTCCCGACGAGGCCAGCCTCGAAAAAGGTCGCAAACTGTTCGCCGGCAACAGCGACTTCCTGAAGGGTGTCGTTGCCATGGACGGCCTGCCCCCAGCCGACCGGATGGAGGTCTGCTTTGCTGGCCGCTCCAACGTTGGTAAATCGACCTTGATTAACGCGCTGACGGGCCGCAAAGCCTTGGCCCGCGCTTCCAATACACCGGGACGCACGCAGGAAATCAACTATTTCACGTTGATGGATGACCATTACCTCGTCGACCTTCCGGGATATGGTTTCGCCAACGCCCCCGTCGCTGTGGTCGCCAAATGGCAGCGCTTATTAAAAGCCTATCTTTCCGGTCGCGCCACGCTCCGCCGCGTATTCCTGTTGATCGACGCCCGCCACGGCCCTAAAGACGTGGACGAGGAAATCATGGCCCTGCTCGGTTCCTCGGCTGTGACGTTCCAGGTTGTCCTGACGAAAGTCGACAAGCTGAAAAAACCGGAACAGGACAAGATCATCGCCAAAACGCGCGAGACCTTGGCGAGGTTCCCCGCCGCCTACCCCGAGATCGTCCTGACCTCCTCGGCCAAAAGCGAAGGCCTCGACGTTTTACGCACTATCATCGCCACAATGGAGTAGGCGAATTCTTGGTCTTGGGTTTGCAGCTGGAAACCGCTAAACAAGGCCAAACCGCGAGGAGCCACCCGATGGAGATACAACAAGCGATGCAACGCGACTCGATTGCCACAGCAAGAACCCTTAGCGAAGCCCTGCCCTATCTGCAGCGCTACGACGGTGCAATTGTGGTTATCAAGTTCGGCGGCCACGCCATGGGTGACGACGCTGAAATGGAAAAGTTCGCGCGTGACATCGTTTTGATGAAACAGGTGAACGTCAACCCGATTATCGTCCACGGTGGCGGCCCGATGATTAACGAAATGCTGGAAAAGCAGGGCGTTAAATCCGAGTTCGTGAATGGCAAACGCGTGACCGACGCCGAAACTATGAAGATCGTGGAAATGGTTCTGTCCGGTTCCGTAAACAAACGGATCGTCGGTGCACTCAACAAGCAGGGCGGCAAAGCCGTTGGCCTGTCGGGCAAAGATGCCAATCTGATGGTTTGCAACAAAGCCGTTCCGGATATGGGGTTCGTTGGCGAGCCTTCCAAAATCAATCCCGGCGTCCTGCACACGTTTCTCGACAGCGACCTGATCCCTGTCATCGCCCCTATCGGGGTTGGCGAAGACGGCCAGACCTACAACGTTAACGGCGACACCGCCGCTGGTGCTATCGCAGCTGGCTTGAATGCAGACCGCCTTTTGTTGCTAACGGACGTCTCCGGCGTGAAAGACGCTGACGGCAACGTCATCACACAGCTCACGCCCTCTCACGTCGAGGAACTAACCACAGCAGGCATAATCGCTGGCGGTATGATCCCGAAAACCCAAACCGCGCTGACCGCGATCGAGGGCGGCGTGCGTGGCGTGGTAATTCTGGACGGTCGCGAACCCCATGCCTGCCTGCTCGAATTGTTCACCGAACATGGCGCCGGTAGCCTTATCCGCTAACATCGGGATCACTAACGGGTTACGGAATGCCGCACCCACTTGATCTTGTTCAGGAACAGGAACATATCTCGCGCATGGAAAACGAAACTCTCATCCGCCTTTCCGTCTTTTTCGGCCTTTTCGCGCTTTTTGCGATAGCCGAGACATTGTCCCCCCGTCGTCCGCGCGCCGAAACACGAAAGCGCCGCTGGTTCGTAAACTGGGGACTGTCCATCCTTGATACGGTGACGATCAATCTGATGGCAATTGTCATGCCCGTTATGGCGGTTACCGCAGCGATCGATGCGGGTAACCTCGGTTGGGGTTTGCTGAACTTCGTTGGCTTACCAAGCTGGGTCGAAGTTATCATAGCGATCCTGATCCTCGACTTTGTGATCTGGTTCCAACACCTGATCACCCACAAAGTTCCGCTACTTTGGCGCCTGCATCAGGTCCACCATTCCGACAAGGAAATGGACGTGACCAC
>DFBM01000179.1:0-1101 GCA_002366645.1 Rhodobacterales bacterium UBA3080
CGGGATTCACAGGTTCGACGATTGCAACAGGTTAAGGCCGACCGTGACCCAGACGCCTGTGCGCAAGCCTTGATGCTATTGGAACAAGGCGCGCGAGACGGAACAGGTAACTTGCTGGCGTTGGCGGTCGAAGCCGCACGGGCGCGGGCAACTGTGGGGGAGATTTCTGACGCTATGGAAAAATCATTTGGACGGCATCGCGCCGAGGTAAAAACCCTCGCTGGCGTATATGGGGCGGCTTACGAAGGCGACGAGGGATTTGCCGCCATTCAGGCGGACGTCGAGAAATTCGCAGAAGAAGAAGGTCGTCGCCCGCGTATGCTGGTGGTGAAGATGGGGCAGGACGGGCATGATCGGGGGGCGAAGGTGATTGCCACGGCCTTTGCCGATATCGGGTTCGACGTCGACGTTGGTCCACTGTTCCAGACACCGGAAGAAGCGGCGCAGGACGCGATTGACAACGACGTGCATGTAGTCGGGATTTCTTCGCAGGCGGCAGGACATAAAACGCTGGCACCAAAACTTGTCGAGGCATTGAAAGCCGCCGGTGCGGGCGAGATATTGGTGATCTGCGGTGGTGTCATTCCGCAACAGGATTATGACTATCTCTATGATCGCGGCGTTAAAGCGATCTTCGGGCCCGGGACGAACATCCCCGAGGCCGCGAAGAATATTCTGGCGCTTATCCGTTCTGCAAGAGATTGAAGAATTCGGTGATTTACGACCTGACAATATTGTCGCACCTCTCTAGTGTGCTGCGAGATTAGCACAGGAGTCGCATGTGACCAAAGAACGCCAAGATACTAGCCGCCAAGCGGCGCTCGATTATCACGAATTTCCCAAGCCGGGGAAGTTGGAGATACGCGCGACGAAACCTCTGGCAAACGGCCGTGATCTTGCGCGGGCCTACTCGCCCGGAGTCGCGGAAGCCTGTGTCGAGATTAGCAAAGATCCAGCGGCGGCGGCGAAATACACAGCGCGTGGAAATCTGGTGGCTGTGGTTACGAACGGCTCGGCCGCACTTGGTCTTGGCAATATCGGGGCGCTGGCCAGCAAGCCGATCATGGAAGGCAAGGCGGTTCTATTCAAAAAGTTCGCCAA
>DFBM01000179.1:1158-19553 GCA_002366645.1 Rhodobacterales bacterium UBA3080
TTCGGGGCGATTAACCTTGAAGACATCAAAGCACCGGAGTGCTTCATTGTCGAAAAACTCTGTCGCGAACGCATGGGTATTCCGGTTTTCCACGACGACCAGCACGGCACAGCAATTGTTGTGGGCGCAGCGGCGACCAACGCGCTGTTTGTGGCTGGCAAAAAATTCGAAGATATCAAGGTGGTTTCAACCGGCGGCGGAGCGGCCGGTATCGCCTGTCTGAACATGTTGTTGAAGCTTGGCGTTAAGCGTGAAAACGTTTGGCTATGTGATATCGCGGGACTGGTTTACGAAGGCCGTTCTGAAGAAATGACGCCGCAGAAGGCGGAATTTGCACAGGCAAGTGACAAGCGCACGCTGGACGAAGTGATCGAAGGGGCTGATCTGTTTCTAGGGCTTTCCGGTCCAGGTGTGCTGAAGCCTGAAATGGTTGCGAAAATGACCACGCAGCCGATTATCTTTGCGCTGGCGAACCCGACGCCCGAAATCATGCCTGAAGAGGTGCGTAAAGTCGCGCCGGATGCGATTATGGCGACGGGGCGCTCGGACTTTCCCAATCAGGTTAACAACGTTTTGTGTTTCCCGTTCATCTTCCGTGGAGCTTTGGATGTTGGTGCTACGACAATCAACGACGCGATGGAAATCGCATGCGTTGAAGGTATTGCCGAGCTTGCGCGCGCATCGTCAAGTGCAGAAGCCGCGGCGGCTTACAAGGATGAAAATCTAAAGTTCGGACCTGAATATCTGATCCCGAAGCCTTTCGATCCACGACTATTGGCAATCGTATCCTGCGCGGTGGTCAAAGCCGCGATGGAAAGCGGTGTCGCGAGCCGCCCGATCACGGATATGGAATCGTACAAAGAAAAGCTCGATGGGTCTGTATTTAAATCCGCCCTGATTATGCGCCCAGTTTTCGAGGGCGCCCGCAGCGCCGTTCGCAAGATTGTGTTCGCGGAGGGCGAGAGCGAGCGTGTTCTGCGTGCGGCCCATGCGATGGTTGAGGAATTGACCGACAAGCCGATCCTTATCGGCCGGCCCGATGTGATTGAGGCACGCTGCGAAAAGTTCGGTTTGCCGATAAAGGAAGGCCGCGATTTTGAACTGGTTAACCCGCAGAATGATCCGCGTTTCCGGGATTATTGGGGCAGCTACCATGATATTATGCAGCGCCGAGGTGTGACACCGGATTTGGCCAAGGCAATCATGCGCACTAACACCACTGCTATCGGGGCAGTCATGGTTCACCGCGGTGACGCCGACAGTCTGATCTGCGGCACTTTCGGGCAATATTTGTGGCATCTGGACTACGTTCAGCAGGTATTGGGAACTGACAGCCTACGCCCGATCGGGGCGCTTTCCTTGATGATCCTCGAAAACGGACCGCTGTTTGTTGCTGATACGCATGTGTTCCCGGAACCGACACCGCAACAAATGGCGGATACGGTTATCGCGGCCTCGCGTCATGTACGTCGTTTTGGTCTGGAACCGAAGGTGGCGCTATGCTCGCATTCACAGTTTGGAAACTTGCCGACGGATTCCGCCTGCCGGATGCGCGAAGCGATTGCTATTCTGGATGGCATGAACCTCGATTTCCAATACGAAGGCGAGATGCATACCGATGCGGCTTTGGACGAAAACCTGCGACGGAAAATTTTCCCGAACTCGCGCTATGACGGGGCAGCCAACGTGCTGGTCTTTGCGAATTCCGATGCGGCAAGCGCGGTGCGCAATATTCTGAAAATGGCAGCGAACGGGCTGGAGGTAGGGCCGATCCTGATGGGTATGGGCAACCGCGCACATATCGTCACGCCCTCGATTACGGCGCGTGGATTGCTGAATATCGCGGCGCTCGCAGGGATGCCGGTGAATTTATATGGATAATAAAAATAACGATCACTCCGAGGGGGCGTTGGCAAAAACGTCGGGGCTGGAGGGCCTCAAAAAATAGGAGAAAAATATGAGCTATAAATCGGAATATGAAGGCTGGAAAGCCGATCCCGAGGCCTTCTGGATGGAAGCTGCCGAGGCGATAAGCTGGACAAAGAAGCCCACGCGCGCTTTGGATTCCAGTAACGCGCCGCTGTATGAATGGTTCACCGACGGTGAGGCCAACACCTGCTACAATGCGCTCGACCGGCATGTCGAGGCAGGGCGCGGGGAGCAGACCGCCATCATTTACGACAGCCCGATCACCGGCGCAAAACGCAAGGTTTCTTATGCAGAGCTGACCGATCAGGTTGCGCTTTTGGCAGGGGCACTAAAGGCGAAAGGCGTGACCAAGGGTGATCGTGTTCTGATCTATATGCCGATGGTTCCCGAAGCTTTGAACGCGATGCTGGCCTGTGCAAGGATCGGCGCAGTCCACTCGGTAGTCTTTGGCGGGTTCGCTGCAAATGAGCTGGCCGTGCGGATTGATGATGCTACCCCGAAGGCGATTATCGCGGCTTCTTGTGGTGTCGAGCCGGGCCGTATTGTCGAATATAAACCCCTGCTGGACGGTGCAATTGAATTGGCGGCGCATAAGCCGGAGTTCACGATCATACTACAGCGCGAACAATCTAAAGCCGCTCTGATCGAAGGCCGTGATTTTGACTGGTTCGAGGTACAGCAGGGTGTTGAACCGGCAGATTGTGTGCCGATTGGCGGCGCGGATCCGCTGTATATTCTGTATACATCCGGCACCACCGGCCAGCCTAAGGGTGTTGTACGGCCAAGTGGGGGGCATATGGTTGCCCTCAACTGGACCATGAAAAACATCTACAATGTAGAACCGGGCGAGGTTTTCTGGGCCGCCTCCGATGTTGGCTGGGTCGTCGGTCATTCCTATATTTGCTATGCACCATTGATTTACGGCGCCACAACAATTGTCTTCGAAGGCAAGCCGGTCGGCACGCCAGATGCCGGAACTTTCTGGCGCGTTATCGAGGAACATAACGTTGCATCGTTTTTCACGGCACCGACGGCGTTCCGCGCGATCAAGCGCGAAGATCCGGCTGGAGAATACGTTAAAAAATACGATCTGAGCTGTTTGAAGGCGCTCTATCTGGCGGGCGAGCGGGCTGATCCTGATACGATCATCTGGGCACAAAACCAGCTGGGTGTGCCTGTGGTCGATCACTGGTGGCAGACCGAGACGGGCTATTCGATTGCGGCCAACCCGCTGGGACTTGAGGAACTGCCGATGAAGCTTGGTTCGCCTACTGTAGCGATGCCGGGATTTGATGTGCAGGTTCTGGGCGACGACGGTCATCAACTACCTGCTGGCGAGCTTGGCGCGATTGCAATCAAGTTGCCTCTGCCCCCCGGCACATTGCCGACGCTTTGGAATGCCGAGGAACGCTTTATAAAATCCTATCTTGATACATTCCCCGGCTATTACGAAACCGGTGATGCGGGTGTTATCGACGAAGATGGATACCTGTACATCATGGCGCGAACCGACGACGTCATTAACGTTGCCGGCCACCGCCTGTCGACTGGCGCGATGGAAGAGGTTCTGGCCTCCCATCCCGACGTCGCGGAATGTGCGGTTATCGGTGTTGCTGACCAACTTAAGGGACAGCTACCGCTCGGGTTTTTATGTTTGAACAATGGCGTTGATCGTCCTGCGGCCGAGGTAATTGCCGAGACCGTAAAACTGGTGCGCGAAAAAATCGGCCCTGTTGCGGCGTTCAAACTGGCGCTGGTAGTTGATCGTTTGCCCAAGACCCGTTCGGGTAAAATTTTGCGCGGTACGATGGTGAATATTGCTGATGGTACACCATGGAAAATGCCGGCGACGATCGATGATCCGGTAATTCTGGATGAAATCACTGTTTCGCTTCAGACATTGGGATTTGCTTCAGAGGCATCCTGAACTTTGAGAAGGGCAACGGATTACACGTTGCCCTTTTTTCATTCCTGGCGAATTTCGTTTTGGTAAACTTTTGCTCGCGAAGGGGTGACTGGAAAGTCAGGAGAAATGAAGGTATCAACCTCTTAAATGCCGTTGCTGGAGCAAAGATGCGTACTTTAAGAAATATAGCCGTGATCCTGACGCTGCTTGTCCCGTTTTCCGTGGCGGCGCAAAGCTCGGTCGTGGTTGAACTTTTTACCTCCCAAGGGTGCAGCTCCTGCCCACCTGCCGATAAGATTTTGCTGGATCTGGAGCGGGATGAGAATGTGATCGTCTTGGGCTGGCACGTCGATTACTGGGATTACCTCGGCTGGAAAGACGAGTTTTCCAGCCCTGAAAGTACCGCACGGCAAATGGGATATAGGGAGCGCTGGGATTTGCGCTCACTTTATACGCCGCAAGCCGTCATTCATGGCGAAACGCAGGTGATCGGCAGCAACCGACGTAAAATCGAAATGTATGTCGATCAGTTTCAAGCCGAAGAGCCCGTGCTGGGGCTAGAGATCATTGCCGACGGCGAACAGCTTAAAGTTAACGTCTCTGCACTTACGGCGAGCTTGCCTGAAGCCGGCGTTTACCTTTTGGAAATTATCCCGACCTCTACGTCGATGATCGGGCGCGGTGAAAATGCCGGACGGACCATCGAATACATAAATGTCGTCAAGGATATGAGCCTGATTGCTTCGTGGGACGGAAGATCAGGATCCGACCTGTCAGCGGAAATTGCGAGAGACAAAAGCTACGTGATCCTTGTTCAGGCTAATGATTTTGGCCCTGTGCTTGGCGCGGCCTACGTGAACTAAAGGCTCCAAACCTTTAGACCCTTGTCGATTTTTTCACCTTCAAGCGCCGAGCGGATGTCGATTAAAGCCCCGTCGCCCCGCAAGTTTCGCAAAATTACCTGCGCGTTGTTGGCCAGATATGCAGCATGCGGAACCGCAAGGATTAGCAAGTCGAGTTTTGGCATATCTTTCAGATCGGTCCACTCAAAGGCGCCGTCTGGAATTTCGGCAGGGTTGGCGAGGGGGTCGTGAACCATGGGTCGCACGCCGAACTCGGACAGGGACTGCAAAATGTCAAAGGTTTTGGAGTTGCGAAGATCGGGAACGTTTTCCTTGAACGTTAAACCCAGCACGGCGACTTTTGCCTTTGAAAGCGGAACATTTCGGGCGGCCAACATCTTGATAGCCTTGGCGGCAATAAACTCGCCCATACCATCATTGATACGACGCCCCGACAGGATGACCTTGGAGTGATAACCGACTTCTTCGGCCTTCGCGGTGAGGTAGTAAGGGTCAACGCCTATGCAATGCCCACCGACAAGACCGGGCGTAAAGGGCAGGAAGTTCCACTTGGTTGATGCGGCTTCGAGCACGTCGTTGGTACGAATATCAAGACGTTCGCAAATCATCGCCAGTTCGTTCATCAGCGCAATATTCACGTCGCGTTGCGTGTTTTCAATCACCTTCGCGGTCTCCGCCACACGAATTGTCGGGGCGCGGTGGATACCTGCGTGGACTACGCTTCCATAGACGTCGGCCACCCGTTGCAGGGACAGGGCATCTTGCGCGGCAACTACTTTCGCAATGGTTTCCAGACGGTGTTCTGTGTCACCGGGGTTGATACGCTCGGGACTGTAGCCGAGTTTGAAGTCTATTCCGCATCGCAGACCGGACTTTTCGGCGAGGATCGGGCCACAAATATCTTCGGTTACACCCGGGTACACTGTTGACTCAAATACCACGATAGCGCCTTTGCGAAGATGTGGTGCGATGCTGGCGCAGGCCGCGCGCAGCGGCGAGAGGTCAGGGCGATTACCTTTGTCGATCGGGGTTGGGACGGTGACAATGAAAAAGCTGGCGTTTGCCAGATCGTCGGGCGCGGCTGTGAACTCAAGGCGGGATTCCTGAATATCCGACGCACCAAGTTCAAGCGTATTGTCAAATCCGCCGGCGAGCTCGGAGATCCGCTTTTGGTTGATATCGAAGCCAATGACGTTGGCGAAATGCTTTGCAAAACCGACTGCTACGGGCAGCCCGACATACCCGAGGCCGATAACAGCGATAGTCTCGTCTGTTCGCAACGGGGTGACGGGCATTGCGTCTGCGAGGAAAAGCGGGGTGGTTACGTTCATTTGAAGACTCCTGTTCAGTCTCGCGCGTAATGGCGAAAGCTTTGGAAAAATATGGCGATGATCGAGAACAGCGATAAGCTGACGAAGAAGGTGAGAAGCGTGTTTGGTATTGTTCGGTTTAGGGGGCTCGTCGGTATGGATGCTGGCACCAAGGTTTTCAGTTCCGTTGGAGCCGCGAGGGTGCTGCCCTGTTGAACAATCCGAAGGTTGTGCTGATGAGCCTCTAACGCGTCATTTGCGCTGGTTGTCAGAATGACCAGACCCTGTGTGGTGTCGATCTGCATTTCGAAAGAATAACCGACCGATGCGCTCAGCTTGGCACGCAATTGAAATGCGGCGGCCATGTTGTTGCCGCCAAGGCTGGGGAGTGTGTTGAATAACGAGTTGCGCGGAACGAAGGGTTGGGCACTCTCAACGGTGAACGTGCTGGTTGATTCATAAACTTTTGGCAGAAAGAAAGCGGAAGTCACGGCCGCGATAACCGTTGGCAGTGCTACGAATATGGTGACAAGAAGAACGGTAATTCGACGGGAACGCTGTCTGGCTGCTAACAAACTTGCGCGTGCGGACTCGATGTCGTCGAGTGCATCGAGATGGGCGCGAGCCTTTTCCATACGACGGGATTCAATCGCCTCGGCTTCCTGTCGACGGCGGGCTTCGGCGGTACGGATACGCTCGGCCTTCCCGGTCTCGAATTGGTCAAGTCGGCTTTGGCGGTCCATGTCGGCCTGCAAAAAGCGTTGCTCGTTTGGGTCAGCAGCGGCTTGCCGACGAACTTCGCGCCATTTGCGAAGACGCTCTTGCTCTTCGGTTAACGTGGGAGGGGAGATGGACGAATTTTCATGCACGGCGTGCCACCTCGTTCCAGTAGGTGTCGCCGTACCCGTCAGCGTAGTCGAGAATATCCTGCGCTTCTTCCGCGGTTTCGCAGGGCAGGAGTTTTCCTGCGTGTAGAGCATAAAACTTGGTGCAAAATCGGTTTAAGCTGCGGGCGTGGCGTGAAAGCAGGATCAAGCCGGAGCGGTTCAGTCTTTCGAACAAAGCCGCCTCGCATTTGTCGCGAAAACCGTGGTCGCCAGCACTGGTAACGCCATCACTTATGTAGGTGTTGAACTCGACGGACATCGAAAATGCAAATGCCAACCGGGCGCGCATGCCCGGAGCGTATTCCGAGAAAGGTCTGTGAAAGTAGGTTCCGATATCTGCAAAGCTTTCGCAGTAGTCAGTTGTTTCCCTGACATTCCGGCGCAGGAGTTGTGACAGGTATTTAACGTTTTCGGAGCCTGATAATCCTGCGTGAAATCCGGCAGTGGTGCCGATTGGAAAGGACAGGTTGCCGCTGCGCAAAACATGCCCTTGGTCCGGGCGCTCAACACCTGATATTATACGTGATAGGGTTGATTTTCCGGCACCACCCAAAGCTAAAATTCCGACACGATCTTTGCTTTCAAACTGCACAGATACGTCGTTAAGAATTATCGTGTGGTCGTCCGCGTGCCGATGGTAACGGCTGACATTGATAAGCGATATCATGTAAGCTCAATCCGGTCCGAACCGCGCCTTGCAGCGGTTTGCAGTACGTAGGATGCGAGCAAGAAGGCTGCTGAAACCGTGAGCGGGACCCAGTCATCGGCGAAGCTGCTACTATAATCCAGGAATACGCCGTCACGGGTAGTCTCGATAGCGTGTAAAAGTGGATTCCAATCTAGAAATGGCAGGATCTTTGATGGTAATTCGGGCGCGATGAAGAATATTCCTGAAATCCAGAACATCGGGCGTAGAATAACCGGAACCATTCGTTTGGCGGTTTCGGAGACCATTCCGGCAATGGCGGCAAATCTACCCACGCTGGCGGCGAAGACTGCGGTAAGCAATATTCCGTGGACGGTCTGCAAAGGATCATCAACTTCAGGCATTTGATCGAGCAACGTAATCAATGCAAAAATCACCGCAAAAATTATGAGCGCGTTTATCAACTCAAGTAGTGCCGCCGCGAACAGCAGGTCTGAGACGCGCACATTCGCGAAATGTACCAGATGCCGATGTGTGCTGGCGACGCGGGTCATCGAGCTGATGGTGTAACGGAACAGAACGTAAGGAACGACCCCCGTAGCGATGAAGACGGAAGTATCCACGGGGATAGCGGGCCTGCGACCCAGCAAGGAGAAGAAGAACATCAAGGTTCCGATCCAGAGGACAGGAACGAGGAAGGTCCAGAGGTATCCGAGTGGATCGCCCGCAAAGCGGCACCGGATTTCGCGCAGCATTATGGTGTTGATAGCGTTCGCCCAATTCCACGCGCCTTCTGTGATAATACGAGCAGAATTGGTCATGCGAAGGCCACTGATTTAGGGAGTTCGGCGGGGCGTGTTGTGTCCGAAAGCAATTCCAGCGTTTGGGGTAATATGGTTTCCATTGCAAAACTTTGGCCTGCGAATGCGCAGGCATTTCGGCCCATTTGCGCGCGACGCTTCTGGTCGCCGGACAGGGCGATGTAAAACCGAAGGAACTCCGCTAGTTGCGGGTTTTCGGTTGATCCGAGCAGGAAACCGGTTTGGTTAGGCAAGAAAGCCTCGGCTGCGCCACCTGCCGGGGTCGATATGACCGGTATGCCGGAAAGTTGTGCTTCAATCAAAACATTGGGCAGGCCTTCTAGGCGGGAAAGCAGTCCCAAAGCATCCATTTTTGATAGCCAGTATCCGACATTTTTGGACTTGCCGGTAAATAGGCATCTATGTGCGATACCCAGTTCTTCTGCATAGTTTTTCGCAGCATCAAATCCGGCACCGTCGCCGACCAGTATGAAGCGGCTTTGCGGGTGAACCACGAGAGCTGCCGCAACGAATTCCAGCCACATCATCGGGCGTTTGTTCTGGTCAAATCGGAATACCCCACCAAAGGTGAAGTCTGAATCGGCGGTGGAGGTTTCGAACTCGCGCCAACGCGCGGTGTCTGATTCACAGCCGGTGGCGCAAATCGTGTCGGCGGCATTGTGTACGACGTGGATGCTATCTTGAGGTAGACCCAACCAGCGCGCGTAGGCGTCTGCGCCAGCGTGGGTGTTGGCAGAGAAGGTAACGCCGGGTGTTTCCGCGAGGGCAAGATATAAGTCGAAATATCCTTCGCGCATCATCTCGGGGCGCATGTCGGGTGGCATTCCGCGTAGCGAAATTACGATACGAGGCACGTCAGCGACTAGCGCGGCGAGGGCCGCCGTTAGAACTGCACCGTCTTGCCAAATGTAGGCGACCTCGGGTCGCGTTCTTGCCAGATGCGGCGCAAGACGATGGATGGCTTCGGTAGTTTGCGGCGGCAGGAATGGTAGCAGGTGCTTCAGCCGAGGCGGCAGACTATCGTTGTCTGTCGCGAGACTTGGCAAGCTGGAGATAGTCGATACCGGGATTTTGGCATCCTGTAGCACCGGTAAAAAGAAATCGCGGTCGCGTTCGGTAGACAGGTTGGAAACGTAAACCTCGATCGGGCCATTCACGCTGGCGGACCCGTCCGATTGGCCAAGTTGCATTTCAACGGCCAGTCGGGTCATTTGCCGTTCCGCGCCGCCAGCCCCCAGGGATCCTGTGATAAAGGCGACACCGCCAATTTTAGGGGAGATGGACACAATCGGTGTGCGGTCTTGGTATAACTCTACGGCTTTGGAAATTGCGTCTGACGCGGAAAGTACGGATTGGTTATCAGTCGGTGCGATATAGCGGCTAAAAAGGCCGTCGAATAAAAAGTCACCGAATTCCGGAACGTAGTGCGAGAGGCTGGAATTCGGGTCTGACAGAGCCGCATGCTGTCCGAACGCTTGCATCGATACTGTCGGATCAAAGCAGGGAACTCCAAGGTCTTGCGCGACCTCATTCACCATTTCGATATAAGCGGAACGGCTGGCAATCGGAGTGTTGGTATTGGTGAGCGCATTGCAATGAGTGACAAAAACCACGTTTGGCAGGCGCTCGCGGATTTCTCGCATATCCTGTTGCAAAGAGGCGGGCGTTGTCATTTTCCGTGTCAATCTGCGCAGTATTTCGCGGTCTGTTTGATCGAGGGACCGGAAGCTTTCCTGTGCGTCCAGATACGCCTGCTTGGCGGCTTCCTGCTTCCCGTCGACCAGACGCCAGAAGTCGCGAGCACGCGTGGTTTCGGAAAAGAAGTCGGCGAAATGGCGGGTGAGGTAGTTTAGCTGAACCTGCACCCCATCGATTTCCAGTTCCTTGGCAGAAGAAAGCTCGACGAAATAAATGTCGGATGTGATGTGGGTCTTCGCGGCCAACGCCTCGTGATCGGTATTCGGCATGAGCAATGGGAGGAGCTCGGGAGCTGGAGTGAAATCCGATTGCAGAAATTTTATCTGTTGCAAGGCTTCTGCGCTGCTGTGGGTATAGCCATAGATGCGGTCAGTGTTATTGATAACAGGATAGCTCGCCGGAGCGGATTTGAACGGTGTGCTGATCCGGCATGACCCGATCGCGGTTATCCTCGTCAGCTCTCTCACAATGGACCTCGTAATGGTTAATGGCCCGTTTAAATTTGTCGAAACTGATTAATGATTGGTAAATTTGTGGTAAATTTAACGGAAATAAATTTACGCTGCGTCAAAAACAGTGAACACTCGTTCAGATAATTGACCTGCGTTGTGGCTTGGATCAGGTTGAAGGTAACAGCTACACCAACATCAGGGAGGGTCCGTTATGGGTTCCAAGATCGAAGATATTCTGGCCGCAGCGCGCAGTCATACCGACGAAGTTATTAAACCAGATGTTGATGCATGGAACGCCGCGGGTGTCTGGCCTAGGGCGGCTTCCGACAAGGCAGCCGATTTGGGCCTTACCGGACTTTATGCGCCTGAGGAATGGGGCGGTCAGGGATTATCGCTTGGTGATGGTATTCAGGTCTATGAGGAGCTTGGCAAGGGTGATGGCGCCTATGCGTTTGCTTTGTCGATGCACAATATTTGCACCTTCGCGGCTTGTGGCTACGGAACAGAGGCGTTCAAGAACGCGTGGGCACGCGACTTAACATCAGGCAAAAAACTGGCGAACTTTGCGTTGACCGAACCACAGTCGGGATCGGATGCAGCGAATATGTATACGCGGGCCGTTGTGAATGACGACGGAACCTGGACCATCAACGGCGCGAAGGCTTGGGTTTCGTTGGCAGGCGAGGCGGATGTGTATTTCACAGTCGTAAAAACCAGTGATGAACCGGGCCACAAAGACATGTCGATGATCGCGATTCCCGCGGATGCCAAGGGCGTTAGTTTTGGGCCACGATACGATACGCCGTCTTACGAGTTCCTACCGCTGTCCGAAATGTATCTTGATAACGTGGTCGTGTCCGAGGACAATATCATCTTGCCGATCGGGCAAGGCTTGCAAGGCTCGCTTATGGCGATTGATATTGCCCGTGTCTCGATTGCTTCGGGGTGTTGTGGATTGATGGAGGCCGCACTGGATACGGCGCTTTCTTATGCCAAAAATCGCAAGATGTTTAAAGGCGTTAACCTTGATCTTGACGGAATCCAGTGGATGCTGGGCGACGTGGCGACGGAACTGGAAGCCTCGCGTTTGTTGTATAAGGCGGCGGCAAATGCGCTGGGCACGCCTGAAGGTCCGGTGATGGCTGCGCATGCGAAACGCTTTGTGCCGGATGCAGCGGTGAAGGCCGCTAATACCTGTACGCAAGTGATGGGTGGCATGGGGTTGTTGCAGCCTTACGGTATGGATCGGCTTAGCCGTTTGTCGCAAATGTTGCGGATTGTGGATGGCACGACCGAGATCAGCCGTGTAGTTATAGGGCGAGCTTTGCAGAAACGCGCCGAGGGCTTGCCGGATATTCCGGTGCCCAAGGGCTATGGGGAGAAATAAGATGGGTTTTAATGCTTTAGTCGTCGAGAAAAACGAAGAGGGTAAAACCTCGGCTTCGGTTCAACAGCTGGAACTTGCGGACCTGCCGCACGGTGATGTCGTGGTGGCGGTGGAGTACTCCACAGTCAACTACAAGGACGGTCTTTGCATTGGCCCGGGCGGCGGTCTGGTACGGAACTATCCGCATGTGCCGGGCATTGATTTTGCCGGAATCGTCGAGAGCTCCGAGGACCCGCGTTATAAAGCTGGCGATAAGGTTGTCTTGACTGGCTGGCGTGTTGGTGAAGCGCATTGGGGTGGGTATTCCCAGAAGGTATCGGTGAAGGCTGATTGGTTGGTACCGCTTCCAGAGGAGTTGACAACACGACAGGCAATGGCTGTTGGCACGGCTGGTTTCACGGCGATGTTGGCGGTTATGGCGCTGGAAGATCAGGGTATGGAAAAGAACCACGGTCCGGTTCTGGTGACTGGTGCAGCTGGTGGTGTTGGTTCGGTCGCGACCGCGATATTGGCGAACCTTGGATACGAAGTTGCCGCGGTGACAGGGCGTCCAGAGGCAGCGGACTACCTGAAATCGTTGGGCGCGACGCAGATTGTGGCGCGGGAAGAAATCAACGAAACGACCAAGCGTCCGCTCGAAAGCGAAAACTGGGCTGGTTGCGTTGATGCGGTCGGCGGTGACATGCTGGCGCGGGTTCTGGGGCAGATGAAGTATGGCACCTCCGTCGCGGCGGTTGGTCTGGCCGGTGGTGCGGGCTTGCCTGCGACGGTTATTCCGTTTCTGTTGCGTGCGGTGAACCTGCTAGGGATCGACAGTGTGATGCAGCCATACGATAACCGCGTTCGGGCATGGAAGCGGATTGCTACCGATTTACCGATGGATAAACTGGAGAGCATGATCCAACCGGCTACGTTAAGTGATTTGCCTACTTTGGGGAAAGACATCCTGAAAGGGCAGGTTAAGGGGCGCATTGTGGTTGATGTGAACGCATAGTTTCCTTTTGAGTATTTTTGCAAAGAAGAAGGCAGAGTTTTTATGAGCAAACTTGAAATCGACTTTATCCGCGCGCAGTTTCCAGCGTTTGACGAACCGTCACTGGAGGGTCAGGCGTTTTTTGAAAATGCGGGTGGGTCGTATACCAGCAAGTTCGTGATTGACCGCCTTCACAGGTATTATACCCAGCGCAAGGTACAACCTTACGGGCCATATGATGCTTCGCGTTTGGCGGGTGAAGAGATGGACGAGGCACGATCCCGATTGGCGGGGGTTCTGAACATTCCGGCGAATGATCTGAGTTTTGGACCGTCAACGACGCAGAACACGTATGTGTTGGCGCAAGCTTTTCGGCAAATGCTGTCCGAGGGTGATGTGGTTATTGTGACCAATCAGGATCACGAGGCAAATTCAGGTCCATGGCGACGGTTGGCAGAATCCGGCATCGAGGTTCGAGAGTGGGCGGTTGATCCCGACTCCGGTTTTCTGAACCTTTCCGATTTGGCTGATCTTCTGGACGAGAAAGTCAAACTTGTGACATTCCCGCATGTTTCCAACATTGTCGGACAGATCAATCCGGTTGCAGAGATTTGTGGCATGGTTCAGGCCGCGGGAGCTGTCGCCTGCGTAGACGGCGTCAGTTTTGCACCGCATGGGTTGCCGGACATCAAGGCGTTGGGTGCCGATATATACCTTTTCTCGGCGTATAAAACCTATGGTCCGCATCAGGGGATCATGTATGTGCGGTCTGACTTGGCAGAAAAATTGCCAAATCAGGGGCATTATTTTAACGCAGGATCAGCTTATAAACGCTTCACGCCGGCGGGTCCTGATCATGCGCAGATAGCGGCTTCGGCGGGGATGGTCGATTATATCGAGGCGGTGCATGATCGGCATTTTGATGGGGATGTCTCGCTCGACCAAAAGGGCCGGGCGACGTTGGAGTTGCAGGCCAGATACGAGACCGAGTTGCTGGCGCCGTTGCTAGAATATCTGCGAGGGCGAAACGATGTGCGCCTGATCGGGTCTGACAAGGCAGAAGGGCGCGTGCCGACGATTGCGCTTGGGCTAGGTCGTCCTGGTGGAGAGGTGGCCAAAGATCTGGCAGCACATGGTGTCATGGCCGGTGGCGGTGATTTTTACGCTGTTCGTTTGCTCAAAGGATTGGGTATTGATCCTGAGCATGGGGTTCTCCGACTTAGCTTCGTGCATTATACGGCTAGATCTGAGATCGAGCAATTGATGAAGGCACTGGATCGAGTGCTTTAAACACGGTTGATGCGGCAAGGGGGAGAAAACATTTTTCCCTTGATTCCTGACCTGCCGAGTTTACGCTGACCCAGAAGGGCATCCTGCATGTAGTGCGGGGAGAGCTCGGCTGTGGGAACAGGTTTGAGGGGAAATGGTATGCCAACGGCTGCGAGACTGGTTGCATCAATATTATTGGCGATATCGGGTGCGATTGTCGTGATGGTTACGGTTAATGTTTATCCAGACATTGCGCGCCGCGGGAACAGTATGATGGCTACGGCCGTGGTTCTCGGCCTGTTCAACGGCTGGCTCGGGCTTGGCAAGAAAATCCCGCATGACGAGAACCACGCGATTTTTTCCGGTTTGAAATCCGGTGTCACCTTTTTCTTGTGGGTGTTATTCTTCTTTGCAATGGACGGAATGATAGCCGGAATAATGGCGCATGCCTATTACGAACCAATGAGCGCGGTTTTGCAAATTCCGGCGCGGATGCTGGCCTATGGCCGGATGGCGATGGACATTCAGATACTTGGGACGATGCTGGTTTTATCCGGTTTTGTCGGTGTCGTAACCAAAGGTGCCAGTCGCCGCTGGAGTTGAGCTTCGCGCCGCACAAGAATTTTATGAAATGGATCGCCGATGGCTTGTGATGTAACGTAGGGATATTTACATCTTCGCTACAGCATTTATCGAGGACAACACATGAACCGCTACCACGATCTGCCCCAAACTGTGGGAAACACACCGTTAATCAGGTTAAACAAGGCCTCGGAATTAACCGGTTGCGAGATTTACGGAAAAGCCGAATTCATGAACCCGGGACAGTCGGTCAAGGATCGAGCGGCATTGAGCATTATTGAAGACGCCATCGCCAAGGGCGAACTGCAACCCGGTGGAACGATAGTTGAGGGGACTGCTGGTAATACGGGGATCGGTCTGGCGCTTGTCGGTGCGGCAATGGGCTTTAAGACCGTCATTGTCATCCCTGAAACACAAAGCCAGGAAAAGAAGGATATGATCCGTCTGGCGGGGGCTAAATTGGTAGAAGTTCCGGCAGCTCCATATTCCAATCCCAACAATTTTGTCCGGTATTCCGAACGCCTTGCCGCCGCTATGGCGAAGACCAACCCGAACGGGGTAATTTGGGCTAACCAGTTCGATAATGTCGCCAATCGACAGGCGCATATTGATACGACCGCACCCGAGATTTTCGATCAGACTGATGGCAAGGTCGACGGGTTTATTTGTTCGGTAGGTTCGGGTGGAACTCTGGCTGGCATGGCGACCGGACTGCGTGAACGAAACAAAGACGTCAAAATCGGGTTGGCGGACCCTGATGGGGCAGCCATTCACAATTACTTTACGACCGGTACGCTAAAAGGCGAAGGGTCATCGATAATTGAAGGTATCGGGCAGGGACGGATTACGGCCAACCTTGAAGGCCTTGAAGTCGATTTTTCATATAACATCCATGACAGCGAAGCCTTGCCGGTGGTGTTCGACTTGCTAGCGGAAGAGGGGCTTTGCCTTGGCGGTTCGTCCGGTATCAACGTCGCGGGGGCAATCCGTATGGCCAAAGAAATGGGGCCGGGGAATACGATTGTTACGATACTGGCTGATTACGGGACGCGCTATCAATCGAAGCTGTTCAATCCGGTGTTCCTTCGTGAGAAAGATTTGCCGGTTCCCGCGTGGCTGGACCAATCGACTACTGATGTACCTGACGTAAGCGAATAAAAGGGTTTCGAATTTATGAACTACTTGCTGGCTGCCCTTAGAAGCGTGATTGTGGTCGCGCTTTTGACTACATGGGCTTCTGCTCAAACTGAGCAGTCGGCATTGATTGAATCTTGGGCGTCTACAGCGTTACGCGCTGAAGAGGTGCTGGAAACCCGACTTGCCTCAACTGACGCACTGGAAGTTTTGCGCACCGAACTGGTCGGGCAGCGAGCCGAAGCTTCGGCGATGGAAAAAGCGAGCCTTTTGCGGATTGAACCCCTGAAAGCCGAGCTGTCAGCCCTTGGTCCAGAGCCGCTCGAGGGGGAAATCGAAGCCTTTGAAATCGCGTCGCGGCGGTCGGAACTGAATGTCAGTATTACCAACGAAACGGTACCACTTCTTGTTGCGCAAGCCGCATGGAAACGCAGTGATAAACTCGTCAGGGAAATAAACTCGCTCATTCGCAGTCGTTTCTCTGAAAACCTTGTCGAACAGGGTCCGATGCCATTTTCACCGGCATTTTTACCAATAGTTTACAATGACCTGAACAACTACGCTGATCGCTTGGTTGGAGAGTTGAACACAGCATTCAATCAGGAAACCAGCCGTGCGACCCTAAAAGAAAAAGCGCCATTGGCGATACTTCTGGCAGGTATTGGTTTGTGGTTGCTTCTCGGTGTACGGAAGGGGTTCGCAAATATTGTCCAGAAGGCATTGGTGACCGGTGAAGAGGAAAGGTTATGGCAGTCTGCCCTGACTGATCTGGCCAGATTGATGGCGCCTGCCGCAGGAGCCGTAGCCGTTATTCTGGCGCTAGAGTACTCCGGTTTCGTCGGTGTCTGGGGTGATGCGATCATAAAGGTTTTGCCTGAAATTGCGATTGCCTTGATCGGGGCCCCTTGGCTTGGACGGATAATATTTCGCAATATCGGCCAGAACGATGCCGCGTCTCATTCCGGAAATAAGGCCGCTGGAGTTGGGTATCGCATGAGCGTAACCCTTGGCGTCGTATATGCCCTTTCAACGCTGCTGATTGCCATGTCCGACCAAGGCGACTTCTCACGCGAAACCGGAGCTGTCCTCAACTTTCCCTTAGTGATTATCGCAGCGTTTGCTTTTTTCCGCCTTGCGAAGGTATTTCGCAGGCCACGCAGCGAAGGTAAGCCGGACGATACAGCAAAAGAGCCGACGGTCATACTTTTCGCACCGCTGATTGCGCGCTTTCTGTTTGTGTTTGCAATCGTCGCGCCACTATTGGCGGCGCTTGGATATTTTGCCGCTTCTAGATTTCTGGTGTTTCCCACAATTCAGACCCTGGCCCTGATGGCTGGCCTTTTGGTTCTGTACAATTTTATACGTGCGCTTTTGGACTTCTGGATCGTCGGCGAGAGCCAGGAGTTGCGTCGCGATCAAACACAATTGGTACCGGTGTTCTTCGGCTTCCTGCTTTCGGCCTGTGCCGTACCTGTCATTGCCCTGATCTGGGGCGCGCGAACAAGTGATCTCATCGAAATCTGGGGGTGGCTCCGCGAGGGCGTTTCAATCGGGGAAAGCAAATTCTCTCTTACCGATTTTCTGGTTTTTGTACTGGTATTCGGGGTGGGGTACACAGTTACCCGTCTATTTCAAAAAACTATCCGAACTTCGGTTTTACCACGCACAAAAATGGACGTGGGCGGCAAGTCGGCAATATTGGCCGGTATTGGCTATGTAGGCTTAACGATAGCTGCATTAGCCGCCGTTTCAGCCACAGGGCTAGATCTATCCAGTCTTGCTATCGTTGCCGGTGCCCTGTCCGTAGGTATCGGTTTTGGCCTTCAGACAATCGTGTCCAATTTTGTGTCGGGCATTATTCTATTGATCGAACGCCCGATCAAAGAGGGCGACTGGATCATTGCAGGTGGACACGAAGGGGTAGTCCGTAAAATTTCGGTTCGCGCGACGTTGGTGGATACATTTGACCGTTGTGCCGTAATTATACCAAACTCCGATCTTATTGCAGCCAGTGTGCAAAACTGGAATTCGCCGGACCAGTCCGGACGCATTCGCCTGCCAATTGGTGTGGCCTACGGGACTGATCCCGAGAGAGTGCGCGAAATATTGCTGGAAATCGCGAACGGGCATCCGTTGGCATTGAAGTATCCAGCGCCTGCGGTGATTTTCGGAAATTTCGGGGCGAGCTCCCTCGACTTTGAACTACGGATATTCATAAGAGATATCGGGAAATCGTTAACCGTTCGGTCGGACGTAAACTTTTCAATTGCCAAGAGATTTGAAGAAGAGGGCATCGAAATCCCGTTTGCGCAACAGGATATTCGCCTTAAAAACCTTGAGGAAATCGGAGCGACGATTTCTGACGCAATTCAAGGTAAGCCGACTAGTAAAAACACCGGTTGATACGGTGATGATCGCGTTTTTGCCGCGGAGAAAAATTCTTATACGCAATCTGCGCTTATGCCCTTGATCTGGGTCCTCGCGCCGGTATATAGACCCTTTCAACGGACAGGTGGCCGAGTGGTCGAAGGCGCACGC
>DFBM01000183.1 GCA_002366645.1 Rhodobacterales bacterium UBA3080
TGAGAGGAAAGTAGCATTGCCGAACCAAGGTTTGAGTAGCCTGAAGTAATCACTTAAATCTCCAATAGTTTTTGCATCAAATCGTCGAGCACCGAAATAACGCGCGCGTTTGCGCTATACGCATTTTCGATATTTAGAAGGAACTGCATCTCCTGATCGGTATCAACACCGATAGCGTTCTGCTCTTCAACTTTTAGCACCGTTAATCGACCCTGATTGCGTCCATGATCCGCCTCCATCAGGTTTGCTTGCATCGCCCAAGCCGAAGTGAGTTCTTCCGCAAAACCGGTACCCGACAGAAACGAGGTGATGCCAATACCTGGAGAGGGAGGCACAATCTCTTCCAAAGCATTGGTCATTCGAATTAGTTGCTCAGACGTGCCGGATACGCCCGGAGAGCCTGCGCCTAGACCATCCCGAATACGCCATAACTGACCGCCAGATGCAGGATCTACAGCAATGTTGATACTCACTCGCTGACTAATGCCAACTTGATTTAACGTATCAAAGCTGCCGCCAGTGTCAGTAAATATTCCCGCATCTCCAGCACCCAAAGTTGGGTCCACCGCCGGAGTTTGAAAGCGCATTATCAAATCTGCCGCAAGGGCGTCGAGTTGCGTTTGAAACAACGGTGCAAGCCGATCGCGAACGTCAAGATGTGCGGCGAGCGAACCGCCCGCCAATACTCCGCCATGCGCACCCAGTTCCACCGGCTTTCCGTTGATCGAGATTCCCGACAAAGCGCCAGACGAAAGCGTCATACTTGGCGAAATCGCTGAAGTCTGTGTAAACTCCAGTTCTGCTGCCGAGCCGTTTAGCAAAACTGCCCCACCGCGCGTGAATATATCAATTTCACCCCGTTCGTTCAAAACTGTGCGGATCGGAACAATAGCGTTGACGTTGTCGATCAAAGTTTGGCGCTGATCTTCCAGTGAGGCCACCGAATGTCCAGAAATTGCCATATTTCTGATGGTTTCGTTAAGGTTTTCGACATTTTTCAACGCTCCATTGAGGTTGGCAATATCCTTCGCAATCGCCGCATCTGCGTCCGTTCGAAGTTGGGTGGTTACCGTGGAAATCCGACTAAAAGAGGCTGTAATTTCTTTTGCCGCGAAAAGAATTCCCTGCTGGAGCGCGACTGAATCCGGCGCATTAATTGCGGTGGAAAGAGCCGTTTCAAGATCTTGATATTGTGTGGCTAAGGCGGTCGGGTTCCCTGGATCACCCAGTATTTCCGCAAGCCGTGTCGTGACGTTGGATAAAACACCAAGATTTGCGACTTCGGCATCAACACTAAGGCGGGCCCGTGTCGCATAAGCATCCTGTGACCGATAGATCCCTTCGATCACCACGCCGCTTCCAACCCCGGCGACCACGGACGCCGAATACTCAACTCGCTGACGGCTGTAACCTTCGGTCAAGGCGTTTGAAACATTGTTTGAAACTGTTTCGGCAGACTTCGACATCACGGAAAGCCCAGAGTAAGCGTTGTTCAGTGCAGTGGAGAGACTCACAATAACGGCTCCTGTTAACGCTTAATATTCGTTGTTTCCTGAAGCATTTCATCAACCGTCTGGATGATTTTTGCGTTTGAAGAATACGCGCGCTGTGTTTTGATCAATGCCGTCAGTTCGCCTGCAATATCTGTAGTAGATTCTTCGCGAGCATAGCCGATTGTGGCTCCCGTGGGGCCAGTCCCTGCATCCCATAGATACATCGGCCCGCTAGCCTGAGAGAGCGTAAACGCCTGATTGCTTTCCGCATTCAGCCCATTCGGGTTTCGTACGTCGATGACAGGGACTTGGTAGATAGTTCGAGAAAAGCCACTATCGTAGATCGCCGACACAACGCCATTTTCGTCAATTTCTACCGAAGTGAGATTGCCTGTCGGCGCGCCATTTTTGCTAAGTGAAATGGGAACAAATTCTGACGACATTTGAGTTAATCTGGTTGCCGCTCCCGGTTGCCCGACTTCGATGCCGACTGAACCACTCGCAAAGTTTACCGCAACAGTTCCTTCAAGCGGGTCATAAGTGCCGCCGAAAACCGGCACTACGGATGCTACCGATCCGCCCGTGGTCGGGGTATCGTTAAACGCAACGGTAAATTCCGCAACAGGCAGTGGACCCGTCGCCTCGTCAACAACTTCTAACGACCAGGTATTTGACTGGCCGACCGCCGGAATAACCGGAGTAAATATAGCCGTCATGGTTTTGGTCGTACCGAGGTTGTCAAAATATTCCATCGAGATTTCATATGGCACACCAGAAGCACCCGTTTCCGTTGCGCTGGCAGGGAGGTTCACCCCAAGCCCAACCAAGTCCGTTGGGCTCGCAGCGAATTGGTTCAAATTGACGAACACAGGTTCGAGTCCAGCGGCACTATCACGGGGTTGAACCGGGATCGTACCGTCGGCCACAGCCGGCCATCCCATCAAAGCCAATCCGCTTTGAGTGGTCAAAATTCCGTTCTTGTCCGGTGTAAACGAACCAGTCGCCGTCATCATCAGCGGATAGCTCCCTGATGCTTGCCCCAACGATGACGTTGGCGTTACTGGAAGCATTCCCCTTCCGGCAATTGCGATATCTGTAGAATTCGAAGTAGGAGTTAACGACCCTTTGGAAGCGACGTTCCTGAAAGTATTCACTGTTACGCCACCAGCGGTATATTTGCCCTTGCTTTGCGTAAGCGACACCGATGAAAAATCGGCGTCGGCGCGCTTATAGCCGAAAGTTCCAGAATTCGCGATATTGTCAGCGATCGTTGCCAACTTGCTGGCGTTTACATTCAAACCGGTAACACCAGCATTCAAAGAGGAGGATATGGTCATTGAGAGTCCTTCTGAACAAATTCGTTTCTTTATGCAGTATTGGCGCTGTACCCTTAACATCTCGTAAACGTTGAACATGGTTCATCTATATGAAAATATAGACTATTTCGAATGAACTGCCCCGATCTTCAGTTCGCCACCGCAAGTTTACGTAATAAAATAATTTCGATTCGGCGGTTCCTGATAAGGCCATCTGAGGGTTGGCTAGGTGAACGATCGGCGTTGCCGGATACACGTGCGATCCTCTCAACTGCAATTCCGGCGCTAACAAGCCGCTGCCGCACCATATTGGACCTACCGGAGGACAGTTCGAAATTATCCCGACCATCCAACATGCTCTCGTCCGTATGACCCAAAACCGCGATATCGTTAGTCACAATCGAGATCACATCCGCAATCATATCCACCAGCATCAACAGTTTTTCACTTGGCTCATCCGTACCAGTCATAAACAGCGGCGAAGAAGGCAGGTCGAACACCTCAATAATCAACCCCTCATCAGTAACTCGCGTATGCACATGCTTGAGCAGATCATCTGCGACAGTGCTTTCGCCGCTATCTCCGCGAAACATGTTTTCAATATCGGTAAATTTCAGGTCAGATTCACCTTCTTCACCACCGGTTTCACTGGTTCGGATAACGCCGCTGTCACCGTCAGCTTTATTTTCGTCGGTAGCGCGCATATCCGCTGCGCCGGTTCCGATACGTGTCAGGACCTCTTGCGAAAAAACGCTGTCGCCGCCGAAAGCTCCGTCGCCGCCACCTGAAACTTTGTGAATCGGGATCGTCGGGCTGAAGTAGTCAGCCAAACCCTTTCGCTGCGTCTCCGTTGTTGCATTCAGCAACCACATCAAGAGAAAAAACGCCATCATCGCCGTTACAAAATCAGCATAGGCGACCTTCCACGCCCCGCCATGGTGCCCACCACCTTTGACGATCTTTTTCTTCTTGATAATCGTAATCGGAGCATTGTCATTTCTAACCGCCATATTCCCCACCTTCCCCTTTTCACTAAAGGGATAGTGGACCGCAAACAGTTACTTGATGGTTAGTTGTGCAGTAAATAGTGCTAAAAAATTGAGCTAAATACGGCGCGCTCCAACGAGAAACTCGATGTTGCCGTCTCCACCCTTGATAGGGCTTTCACCACGGTCGGTAACTTGCCAACCCAGATTTTCCAGAAAAGCCTCGATGCGGACCCGTGTATTTTGCTGTGCCGCCATGTCGCGCACAATTCCGCCTTTGCCGACGAGCGCAGGGCCAACTTCGAATTGCGGCTTTATCAACGCAACCAGAACCGCCCCTTTGCGTGCCAACTCCAGTGCCGCTGGAAGCGCCTTCTCTAGCGAAATGAAGGAAACGTCGGTGACGATCCAGTCAACCTCGGGCAACAGCGCTTCGGGAATGTCGCGTGCGTTAACGCCCTCTATATTCACCACCCTAGCGTCGTTTCGCAAACGCTGATGCAACTGCCCGTGACCCACATCGAGCGCGTAGACCTTCGCCGCGCCATTCGCCAGCAACACTTCGGTAAACCCTCCGGTCGAGGCTCCTATATCCAAAGCAATAGCATTATTCGGCGACAAGCCGAATTCCTTTAGCGCAAAGTCCAGCTTCAACGCGGCGCGCGACACCCACGGGTTGGGGTTTTCGGTTATCGCCAGTTTCGTATCGGCTTTCACCTTCTGCGACGCCTTCTTCGCAGCAACTCCATCAACCAGAACCACGTCCGCCTCAATCAGCGCCTGCGCGCGGGCCCGGCTTTCCGCCAGACCCGCCGCAACTATTGCCTGATCCAGTCTTTGGCTCACAGCGCTGGTTCCAGTCCGATAAAACCACCTGATTGTCGGTTCCAGAATCCAGCATAGAGCCCATTCTGCGCCAGTAGATCAGTGTGCGTGCCCTGCTCGGCAACGCGGCCAGCATCAAGAACGACAATCCGGTCCATCTGTGCAATCGTTGAAAGCCTGTGCGCAATCGCTATCACGGTTTTGCCCTCCATAACGCCATATAAGGTTTCCTGAATCGCCGCCTCGACTTCACTATCGAGCGCCGAGGTTGCTTCATCCAGAACCAGAATTGGTGCGTCTTTCAAAATAACCCGCGCAATGGCAATCCGCTGCCGTTGACCGCCAGAAAGTTTTACGCCGCGCTCACCAACATGGGCGTCATAACCTGTCCGCCCTTTAGGATCCATCAAATCCAGAATGAAGTCATGTGCTTCGGCACGACGCGCGGCTTCGATCATTTCGGCCTCGGTGGCTTCGGGGCGGCCATAAAGGATATTTGCCCTGACCGAGCGATGCATAAGGCTACTGTCCTGCGTAACCATCCCGATCTGACTGCGTAGACTGTCTTGCGTCACGTCGGCAACCGACTGGCCATCAATCAAAATCTGGCCATGCTCCGCATCCCTAAACCGCATCAACAAGTTCACAAGGCTTGATTTGCCCGATCCGGATCGGCCGACCAGCCCAACCTTCTCGCCGGCTCTAATTGACAGGTTCACCCCGTCGAGCCCGCCACTACCTTTCCCGTAATGATGCGAGAGATCGCGGATTTCAACCTTACCGGAGGTAAGATTCAACGCCGGCGCACCCAGCTTATCGTTAACAGAATGTGGAACCGAGATGCTCTGCAAGCCTTCGCGCATCACTCCGGCATGTTCAAACAAGCGAACCGTAACCCACATGATCCAACCGGTCATACCGTTCAGCCGGATAGTCAACGCTGCCGCCGCCGCGACTTCGCCAACCGAGACAACGTCTTTGGTCCACAGCCATATCGCCGGACCGATCACGCCAACCATCAAAAACCCGTTCATCGCGGCAAGATTGAAAGTCAGTTTTGTCATCAAGCGCAAGAAGCGTTGAAAGCGCAAGCGTTGACGTTTCATCGCCGACAACGCGTAATCTTCTTCCCGTTTGCCGTGGGCGAACAGTTTCACGCTTTCGATATTTGCGTAAGCGTCCACGATACGGCCGGTCACAAGCGATTTCGTCTCCGACATCCGTTCGGAAGCCTTCGAGACTTTTGTCGCAATCTGTTTCACAAAGACAACGTAAATAACTAGCCAAATTGCCATCGGCGCCGCTAACCGCAAGTCGATCTGCGACAGCACAAGGATCGCGCCCAGTACATATATCGCCGCGTACCAGATGCCCTCCAGCGCCATGTAGGTGCTGTCCTCCATCGCCGGCCCCATCTGCATGACACGGTTCGCTAACCGGCCTGCGAAGTCGTTCTGGAAAAATTCGCTCGACTGGCCAAGAAGGTGTTTATGCGCACGCCAGCGTGCTTGCTCCTGCATATTGGAGGCAAGCGTCTGTTCCAGAAACAGGTGATTGAAGGTTATGATTAAAGGCCGCAGGAACAGCACAAACAGGCCTGCCAAAAGCAGTTCCGTACCGTGTACATTCCAGAAATCGGTCTCGCCGGTGTCGTTCATCAAGTCGATCACGCGACCTGAGTAGAAGATCAGGCCACTTTCCATAACCGCCGTCAGCACCCCCAGAAACGCCATCAACGGCAACCATTTGCGAAATGGATACAGTTGGGTTTTCATGTATGCCCACAGGTTTGACGACGGCGTTTCGTCGGGAAACGGCGCAAATGGGTCAACTAGGTTTTCAAACTTTTTAAACATGGAACGCCCTCCAATAGGCGAAGTAAATTCTGGAATGTCGAAATGCATGAGGGTCGCAACAGACCCGAAATCCGGGGCCTAAGAGGCGGTAATATATTTCCGGATCGTATTCATCGCATTTCCTCCACCATGTTTGGTGTGGCCAATTTATTCAGTGATTGTTTTGCAGTCAATCGCCTTGTATGAAAACATTGTACCGACACATTTTCGCGCAATTCCAGAAAGGGATACCTGCTGTGAGCACCGATATGATAACCGAAAAAGCCCGTGCATCAGCGTGGTTCGAAGACCTCCGCAACCAGATTTGCGCGGCATTCGAAGGTCTGGAAGATGCACAGAACACAGGTCCGCACGCTGACCTTCCCGCTGGCCGGTTCGAGCGTAAACCAACCAAACGTGACAACGGTGACGGCACCGATGCGGGCGGTGGCGAGATGTCCGTGATGCGCGGCGGCCGTGTTTTTGAAAAAGTCGGCGTAAACATTTCGACTGTCTACGGCACATTGGGCGAAGCCGCCCAACGTTCGATGAAGTCCCGCACCGGCATGGATGGCATAACCGAAGACCCCCGCTTCTGGGCCTCGGGTATTTCGTTGGTCGCTCACATGCGATCTCCGAAAACCCCCGCTGTCCACATGAACACCCGCATGTTCTGGACCCCGCACGGCTGGTGGTTTGGCGGCGGCGCCGACCTCAATCCGATGCTCGAAGTTCCCGAAGACACCGCCTTCTTCCACGCCCGACTAAAAGACGCCTGTGACGCCCACGACCCAACCTATTACCCGCGTTACAAGGAATGGGCTGACGAGTATTTCATGATCAAACACTGGAATGAGCCACGCGGCGTAGGCGGCATATTCTACGACGACCACAATACCGGCGACTGGGAGGCCGATTTCGCCTTCACTCAAGATGTCGGCCGTGCCTTCCTGAAAGCCTTCCTACCGGTAACCGAAAAACATATGTTCGAAAGCTGGACAGACGCCGACCGCGAAATCCAATTGATCAAACGCGGCCGCTACGCCGAATTCAATCTGGTCTACGACCGCGGCACCCAGTTTGGCCTACAGACCGGACACAATCCTGAAGCGGTGCTTATGTCCCTACCGCCCGAATGTAAGTGGCCTTGAGCAAAATCGCAGTTATAGGCTGGGGTTCTCTCATCTGGGACCTCGAAAACCTAACTCCGAACATCAAGGGCGACTGGTTGATGGAGGCCGGCCCGCAACTGCCAATGGAATTCAGCCGGATCTCGCCGAAACGAAAACTCGGCTTGGTGGTTTGTCTTGATCCCGAGGTGGGCGTTGGCTGCCAGACAAATGTTATTAGCTCGGCAAAGTCGGACATCACGCAAATTATTGATGACCTCGCGGCACGCGAACGTGCGCCTCTTGGCTTAATCGGCGCGGTGCATGCAGACGGCCTCAAGAAGGGGCGAATGCCTGAGGTAACAGAAACTGTTGCCGCGTGGTGCGATGCTAACGGTTGGGATGGCGCTGTCTGGACCGATCTAGAGCCAAATTTTTCGGCGCATACACAACAAGTTTTTTCGATAGACGCCGGTATCGCTTATCTACGCACGCTTTCGGGCGAAAACCTTACCGAAGCGTTCAATTATATCGAAAACGCACCGGTCCAGACCCGCACGCCGCTACGTTCGGCGCTTGCAGCAGATGACTGGTGGCAGTCCCTAAAAGAAAACGGCGAGGCCGGATAACCCCATCAACACGGCCATAACCGTCATAAACCGATGCCACAGAACCGGCGTATGGAAAAACCGACCCAACCAATTTCCCGCTTTGGTGTAAAACAGACAAACCATCAGGTTGATTGCGCCAAACGTCAACGCCATACGCAGACCTTCCTGCGCAGGCGGTTGACCCAGCCCATAACCGGCGGCCGCCGCAAGCGCTACAGCCCAGACCTTGGGGTTAATCCACTGGAACAAAGCTGCTTCGAGAACTGTAAACGGCCTGTCCCGCGATTCCGCCTCAGGCACATTCAGCGAGCGGTAAAGTCGGTACCCGAGGAAAAAAATCCACGCGGCGGCGATAAGTTTCAACGTAAAAGAAACGGCTGGATAGCGCAGCATCAAAGCGCCTAGGCCCAGACCGGTAACGCCCGCGGTAATCGCGACTCCACTCGCGATTCCGAAGACATGGGGCAATGTGCGGCGAAAGCCGAAACGGGCACCTGAGGCGATCAACATGATGATATTCGGGCCGGGGGAGGCAAGCCCGACGAACACAAACATATAGATCGGATCGAAAGTCACCCGCCGATACCGGACCACAGAACGAACACCACACCTGCAACAATTATGCCCGCCATCGACAAATTGAAAACTTTAAGCCGCGCAGGAGACTTCAACCATCGTTGAATAAAGCTGCCAAAAACAGCCCAGCCTGTCGCCGAGGATATACCGGACACTATCGAAACCAAAGCCAAGATCGCCGCCGTAAATACTAGATGATCCCCTTGCATAAATTGGCCCACCAAAGCGACACACATCGCCCAGCCTTTAGGGTTAATCCACTGGAACGCCGCCGCCTGCGCGAAGTTGAACGGTTTCGTCCGCGCGCCCGGCTCTCCCGGTGATTTTGTATTCGCGATACGCCACGCTACCCATAAAAGCAGCGCCGCCCCGACCCACTTTAAGACATCATGTAAAACGGGTGCACGTTCGAACACCTCACCCATGCCCAGCGCGACCGAAAACAGCATGAAACCAAAGCCAAGCGCAACGCCCGCAATATGTGGAATCGTGGCGCGAAACCCGAAAGTCGCGCCGGACGACGCCAACATCAGATTGTTGGGGCCTGGCGTCCAGGTAGCAGCAAGAAGAATGCCAAATAAGGCGATAAGCGTATCAGGTGTCATGCGAAAAATCCGGTAGGTCAGGAAGTGCGACCTTTCCAGAACCGTCCGGCACTGTCAACTCCGTAGCAAAGCCTGTTTGTCCAGCTTGAAATCGCTGTCGATCCAGATCTGTTGCAGACGCGACAGTTCGGCCCCCAGTGCTGGACCCGAGCCAAATTGTTTAATCAAGTCGGCACCGGTTATCGGAAAAATGACCGCCGCCCCTTCAGCAATGTCTTGTTTCATCGAAGTTGGTAATGGCGTTGAAAGCGTCGCCGCCTCGATCAGTACAGCATCTAGCGCTGCGTCAGCCCCGAACCTGAAAGCCTTGATTCTGGCACTTTCACCCGACTGAAGAGCGGATTTTGCTGTCTCGATATATCGTCTTTCAGCATTGGATAAACGGAGACGCTTCGCCGGATTTTCCCCGCCCATCGCAACTAGTCGACGCTGCCATTTCGGGGTGACGCTCGCCAAACCCTCGATATGGACAAGCGGCGCAACAAACCTCGGGTCCGCTCCCGGCAACACGTTCGCCAACACACCACAAGCCGCCATCGAGCTTAGCGCGGGCCCGGGGTCCGGTGCCGCCAACAGCTTTTTCATTTCCGCCCCGAGACGCTCCTTCGACAAGGCTGAAATCCCGTCTACATGCGTCGCGCAAGCCGCCAGTCCTTCGGGGTCGAGTCCGCTGTGAGGGTCGCCATACCATGCGAAAAATCGGAAAAACCGGAGGATTCTCAGGTAATCCTCTTCGATCCGCTGGGCTGCATTCTCGATAAACCTGATCCGGCGCGCAGCGATATCCGGCATCCCACCAAGTGGATCGACCAGCGTCCCGTCCGACTCAACGTACAATGCGTTGACCGTAAAGTCCCGACGGATAGCGTCGTCTTCAATGTGTTTTGAAAAAGCCACAACGGCCCGTCGTCCGTCAGTATCCACGTCCTTGCGAAAGGTCGTAACCTCGTGCGGAATACCGCTGCTTATAATGGTGATTGTTCCGTGTTCCAAACCGGTTGGAATGGATTTTAAGCCCGCCTCCGCAGCCAGTTTCACTACTTCTTCGGGCAGCGCATCGGTAGCGATATCAACATCGGCAACCGGAACATCCCAAAGGGCGTTTCGCGCACAGCCGCCGACCGCATAAGCCTTATACCCTGCGTTTGTCAGCATGTTGAGTACAGATTGCGTGTCCGGAGAGGTTAGCCATTCGCCAGTTACCCGCATCTTGCCACCTTGTCGGCCAATGCCTTTATCATCCGCGCCGTTGCGCCCCATATGTAGTATGGCCCGTATGGAATTGTGTAGTATTGTCGACGCCGTCCTTGCCAGTTTCGACCCTGCACCTGCATGTTTTCGGTGCGCATTAGAAAATCCAGCGGCACCTCGAACAACTCCTCGACTTCTCCCGTATTCAGAACGGGGACAAACGATTCTGTTTGCGCAATAAAGGGCGTAATCGAAAAACTGGTTACGGTTTCATGTATGTCCAGCGACCCAATCACCTGAACCGCACGTGGTGGCAGTCCGATTTCTTCGTAAGCTTCGCGCAACGCCGCCGCTTCGCTGGTCTCGCCAGCCTCGACCTTACCACCCGGAAAAGCCACCTGCCCCGCATGGTGTTTTAATTGCGAAGCGCGTTTGGTTAAAATAACGCTCAACGCCCCGTTTCGCTCGATCACCGGAACCAGAACCGACGCGGCGCGCAGTTTTCGCCCCTCCGGAAGCTGGTTTTTAAACTCGGGATTAAGATCAAAATCCGACGAACCCGCGCTTGGCCCAGCTTGAACCGCCTGTGTTAGTTGATCGAATGTAATCACAGTAAATGACCACTCTTTTTCGCTTTGGTCGCGAGATATTCATCGTTGTGCGGGTTCTGACCCACCCTCAGTGGCACCCGTTCGGTAACGGCAACGCCGGAAGACTCCATCATCGCGACCTTGGCCGGATTGTTTGTCATCAATCGGACCGCGTTAAAACCCATCGCTTTCAAGATCTCGGCGCCAAGGCGGAAATCCCGTTCATCGTCTTCAAACCCCAAGCGGTGGTTTGCCTCGACCGTATCAAAACCCTGATCCTGCAAAGCGTAAGCGCGCATTTTATTGGCTAGGCCAATGCCGCGGCCCTCCTGATTCATATAAAGCAGCACACCTGCACCCTCTTCACCGATTTGTGCAAGCGCTGCACGAAGCTGCGGGCCGCAGTCACACTTCAGCGAGCCTAGAAGGTCTCCGGTAAAACAAGCGGAATGGAGACGCGAGAGTACCGGCGCATCACGGTTCGGGTTGCCGATTTCGATAGCATAGTGCTCCTCCCCGCCATCACGCGGGCGAAACACATGAACGCGGCCCTGCTCCGAAACCTCCAGCGGGACGCGCGCGGCTGAAACCTCGTGTAGCGCGGTTACCTTCTCCAATCCCAGAAGGTCGCTTGCCTCGATCTTGTTCAATCCGTAATCCAGCGCAAACCGTTCCGCCTGCGCGCGCGCCATCGGCAAAACTAATGCGGCCGGCAAAAGATGGGCCCGTTTAGCAAGCGCAATTCCCGCACGATGTATATCGGCGCTACCACCACGAAGGGGCTTAAACGGCCCTTTCATCGGGGCTTCCAAGTCCCTCGACGGGTCCGCCATCGCGTGAACCCACCTAGCGCCCGCGTCGTCAGGCACCGCTATACGCGCAACATCGCCGTCATACGCTGCAACTTTTAACGTTTGTGCCCGACGCAACGTAATAGCCAGTTCCGGTGGTTGCGTGGAATCACGAAGTTCTGCCAGACGTTCGGCACTGACCACCTCGGCGGCCAAAACCAGCCCACCATTTTCGCCGTCCAGCACCACAACAGGCACGCCGATACGGATATCACTACCCATTCGGGCGATACGTTCCTCTCGATTCAGGGCTAGTGTCATTGGATTCGACCAGAAAATGTTTCAATTCGTTTCAATCATATATCCACTACCAGCCGGAATTGAAACATTTCCCGTAAAAGTGACACGGCTGTGTGAGCATCTTCCTCAAAACCTTGCTTCTGGCCTCGATTCACAACACTTATTAAGAACACCGCACAGAGGAGCCGGAAAATGAGTAGCATTAAGAAAATTCTAATGGTCGATGACGAGGAAGACCTGCGCGAAGCGCTCGCCGATCAACTCGTTATGACCGATGAATTCGACGTGTTCGAAGCTGGAACCGGCGCAGAAGGCCTGAAGAAGGCCAAAGAAGCGCTGTATGATCTGATTATTCTGGACGTCGGCTTGCCCGATATGGATGGCCGCGAACTGTGCCGTTTAATGCGTAAACAAGGCGTTAAAAGCCCGATTTTGATGCTGACGGGGCATATCACGGATTCTGACACCATTCTGGGCCTCGATGCTGGCGCAAATGATTACGTAACCAAGCCCTTCAAATTTCCGGTTCTTTTGGCCCGCATCCGTGCGCAGTTGCGCCAGCATGAACAATCCGAGGATGCTGTTTTCACCATTGGCCCATACACGTTCAAACCGGCGGCAAAAATGTTGCTGGACGACGACGAAAAGAAAATCCGGCTAACGGAAAAAGAAACAAACATTCTGAAGTTCCTATACCGCGCCAATGAATCCGTAGTGGCTCGTGATGTGCTGCTGCACGAGGTTTGGGGCTATAACGCCGGCGTCACTACACACACGCTGGAAACCCACATCTATCGCTTGCGCCAGAAAATCGAGCCTGATCCCTCAAATGCAAGACTTCTGGTTACAGAAAGCGGCGGGTATCGCCTCGCTTCCTAAGATTACCTCCCTGGACTTGAACCCGCTGCGTCAATCGTAGCGGGTTTTTTTAGTTGTAGTCCTAGGCCCGGCGGGTAGACTCCAGTGAAATTTATTGGAGAACTTAATGGCCTTTACTGTTTGCACCTGGAACATAAACTCCGTTCGCCTACGCGAGCCGCTAGTGTTGCGCCTTTTGGAAGAAGAAGCGCCGGATGTGCTGTGTTTGCAGGAATGTAAGTCTCCGGTCGATAAAATCCCGACGGAAAATTTCGCTTCCCTAGGTTATTCGCTGATTGCGCGCGGCCAAAAGGGATACAACGGCGTTGCCATCCTTTCGCGCTTACCGATGGAAGATGCCGGGCATCGTGATTTTTGCGAAAAGGGCGACGCGCGGCATGTCGCCGGAAGGTTGGCGAATGGTGTTACTATTCACAACTACTACATTCCTGCAGGCGGAGATGAGCCCAACCGCGAAGTAAACGAAAAATTTGGTCATAAGCTCGACTTTCTGACCGAAATGCAAGATTGGTTCCACGGTGATAAGCCTGAGAAATCCATTCTCGTAGGTGATCTCAACATTGCTCCGCGCGAAGACGACGTTTGGGATCACAAGAAGCTTCGCAAGGTCGTTAGCCACACGCCCATCGAAATCGAGCATCTCGCCGCCGCACAAGATGCGGGCAACTGGGTGGATATTACGCGGCAGGATATTCCCGATGGCAAATTTTACAGTTGGTGGTCGTATCGCGCCAAAGATTGGGACGGCGCGGATAAAGGTCGCCGTCTGGATCATATTTGGGCTACAGGCGATATCGCGGGCGCCGCTCATTCCAGCCGTTTGCTGCGGGATGCGCGCGGATGGGACCGTCCCTCCGATCACGCGCCACTATTTGCGAGTTTTGACCTATGATCGAAGCAATATTAGAGAACCGCGTCGGGCGGATTACGCTTAACCGGCCAGATGTCCATAACTCGCTCGATCGGCAAGCGATGCGCGACATCCGGAAAGTTTTAGCCGACTGGGTCAGCGCCGACATTTGCGTTCTAATCCTGACCGGAACCGGAAAAAGCTTTTGTTCAGGGGTTTCCTTAGGAGATGTCGGAAGTGGCGATTGGTCAGATAACCCGCTTACGGCCGTTTGTGACGCGCTGGAAAACTTCCATGCACCGACGATCTGCGCCCTGAATGGCGGCGTATATGGCGGCGGCACCGAACTCGCGATGGCTTGCGATTTTCGTATCGGAGTAGAGGACATGAAAATGTTTGTGCCCGCTGGCAAAATCGGTGTGCACTACGAACCTGCAGGGCTTGCGCGGTTTATCCAGAAGCTCGGCACACAAACGACACGACGTATGTTTCTGCTAGGCGAAGTATCGGTGGGCAACGAGCTGCTCGAAAATGGCTTCGTCGACTATATGGTAGCCGGCACCGATCTCGAAGCTCGGACAGATGAATTAGCAAGCGCAATTGTCGACGGAGCCCCTTTGGCAGTTCAAGGTATGAAACGGACCATTCTGGAGATTAGCCAGGACGCTCTCGATCTTCACGAAGCGAGCGACCGGGTTACTGAATGTTTTGCCTCGGCGGATCACGTCGAAGGCTTGGCAGCGCTTTCGGAAAAACGAAAACCATCGTTCAAAGGTAAATAACGCCCCTCAACCGAGTTTGGCACGTCCTGTCGCGGATTCGCGGTAGAATCTGTAGCTGACCGACTCGGCGATGTGGTGACGTTGCACAATTCTGTCACCATCGAGGTCGGCGATTGTCCGGCTAACACGCAATATCCTATGATAGGCACGCGCGCTCATACGGAAATGTTGTGCCATATCATTGAGAAGCTTACGGCCCTCTGTCGTCGGTTCTGCAATCGCCTCAAGCAATCCGCCCTCGGCATCGGAGTTCGTGAAAATTCCGTCATGCTCGGCAAAACGGGATTTCTGTAAATCCCGCGCATGTTGAACACGGAGCGCCACCTCAGCCGAGCCTTCGTCCGCCGGTGGCAACGACAAATCAGAAACCTCGACCGGTGGTAGTTCAACTTTGATATCGAAGCGATCCATCAGCGGGCCTGATATGCGCCCCAAATATTCATCACCGCACAATGGAACGCGTGCACATGCGCGCTCGGGATCCGTCAGGAAACCACATTTGCAGGGGTTCGCCGCGGCGAGCAGCATAAAACGGCACGGATACCGGACATGCGCATTGGCACGTGCAACTATGACATCGCCTGTTTCGATTGGCTGCCGCAAGGTTTCCAGAACCGGTCGGGCAAACTCCGGAAACTCGTCCATAAACAGAACCCCGTTATGCGCCAGTGAAATCTCGCCCGGTTTCGCGTTGCGACCACCCCCGACAATCGCTGCCATCGAGGCCGTATGATGCGGCGTACGGAACGGTCGTGTCTTTGATATCCCGCCCTCCTCCAACATTCCTGCTAGCGAATGAATCATCGAGGTTTCCAGCGCTTCTGCCGGATCAAGTGGCGGTAATATCCCGGGCAGCCTAGCGGCCAGCATCGATTTACCTGCACCTGGCTCGCCAATCATAAAGAAGTGGTGACGGCCTGCTGCAGCGATCTCGAGCGCACGTTTGGCTTTTTCCTGCCCCTTAACGTCTCGCAAATCTTTTACCGAGTTATCGGAAAGCACTTCGCCCGGTTCCGCCGCAGATATAACGTTTCGCCCGTTAAAGTGGTTAACGACGGCCAGTAGTGATTCCGGAGCGATGACACGAACCGCCCCAACCCATGCTGCCTCTGGTCCGCAGTTCTTGGGGCAAATCAGTCCGAATTCAGACTCCGCAGCAGCAATAGCGGCGGGCAAAGCGCCAACCACCGGCACCAATGTGCCATCCAAAGACAGCTCGCCAAGGCAAACCTGCTGCGCAGCCTCATCTTTTGGAATGATGTCCATCGCCGCAAGCAAGCTCATCGCTATTGGCAGATCGAAATGTGAACCCTCCTTTTGCAAATCGGCCGGTGATAGGTTGATTGTGATCCGTTTCGCCGGAAGCGCCAAGCCCATCGCGGTTATCGCCGCGCGAACTCTTTCCTTGGATTCGGATACTGCCTTGTCAGGCAACCCGACCATGTTGAACGCCGGAATTCCGGGCGCGAGGGAGCATTGCACCTCGATCAAGCGGGCATCTACGCCTTGAAATGCAACTGTATAAGCACGCGCGATCATGAGAACTCCTGTCTGTGACAGGCCCCTTATCGCTGACAATCTGTTTAATTTTCGTTAATTTTTTAGGTTTCAGGCCAAGGAACGGTCGGTAAATCGAGATCATACCCAGGTTGAACATAGTTCTCGGCCAAACCCTCCGCCCGCCAACGTTTAAACGCTGGATCGTTGACTGTGGTTTGAACGTAATCGGCCGCCAGTTTGGCAATTGGCAGATCGTATGTCAGCAATCGAGTCGCCACAGGGGCGTAAAAGGCATCTGCAATCGAGTAACTGCCAAACAGCCAAGGCCCGTCTTTTCCCCACTTGGTGCGGGCTTCGGTCCATATCGTTTCCAGCCTCGAAATCTCTCGCTGCACTTCTGGCGACGGTTGAAAACCGGAATAACAATGCCGAAGGTTCATCGTGCAGTCGTTGCGAATATTCATAAATCCGGAGTGCATTTCGGCGACGATCGAGCGGGCGTATCCGCGAGCAGCAGCATTGGCCGGCCACATATTCTTTTCGGGATGGCGCTCCACCAGTGTTTCAGCGATTGCTAGTGTATCGGAAACAATAACGGTTTCTTCATCCTCGGAAAACCGAATGGCTGGCACCGTACGCCCTCCGCCATAATTCGACAGCATTGCAGTGAATTCCGGCGAATACATGCGCGCGGTTTCTTCAGTCACCGGGATACCGAATTTTTCAAACAACAACCAGCCGCGCAGGGACCAGCTGGAATAGATTTTATCACCGATCGCTATCGAATACGTCATCACTCTCTCCTTTTTCGGACAGACTAGGAAAGAAATTCCGGGCTGTCCAATTAGGTTTGAACGTAGATTACATCACGGAAGGTGATTAACTCCATGAACCCGCCATGACTTCGTTGTGTGAATGTAGTCCAGCCGCGTCACTGACAAATTGTCTATTTTAAACGAGAACGCTGCCTTCGCGCTCATCCCGCTGGCGCGTTGCAAGGCGGTGAGGATGGCGGCGAAATGCGCAACCACCACAATGTCGCCCGTACCGTGTTCTTGAATTATGCCATCGACGGCGGCGGAGATACGCGAGGATAAGTCATCCCAGCTTTCACCGTTTGGTGGTGCAATAACACCCGGTGTTTCCCAGAATTGGCGGCTGGTTTCTGGATCAGACTCAGCAATATCGGCAAAGCTGCGCCCATCCCAATCGCCAAAATTCATTTCGCGAAGGGCGGGATCATCCGGCTTCCGAAGCCGGTCGACTTGCACGACATCCGCTGTCGCACTAGCGCGCTGAAGGTCCGAAGATACAATGCGCGCGCTGGCCGGAAGGTAGGTAGACAACCTGTTCAACGCCGGAACATTGGTCAAATCTGCGGGAATATCGGTCCAGCCAATGGCTGCTTTTTCATGGGTAGGACCGTGGCGAACCCACCAGAAACGAGTCGTCATTTCAAGGCCTCGGGTAGTTCACCTTTTAACAATAAAGGAAGTCCGGCGGCCACAAATACTGCCAGATCGGCCCGCTTTGCGATTTCACGATTTAGAACGCCTTGCGCGTCGCGAAATCTGCGGCCAAGCTGGTTATCGGGAACTAAGCCCATGCCAACCTCGTTCGAGACAAAAACAATGGGTTTGGGTGCGGAAGCTAGGCCCGTGAGCAGTATCTCGATTTCGTTCTCGATGTTTGCATCCGCCAGCATCAAGTTGCTCAGCCACAAAGTCAGGCAATCGA
>DFBM01000127.1 GCA_002366645.1 Rhodobacterales bacterium UBA3080
GTGCGCGGCAGGGATTGCCGCGCCCGTTTTTATATGAGCCGTCCTTGCAAGTCAGGCGCGGCCGGAGAAGATGTCTTTCTTTATGATGGCGTGGACACCCCAGTTGCCATCGACGACCTGTGTGATCCCAAAATCGACCCCGACAGACATGAGCGAATGCGCCTCATCTTCCGTCAGGCCCTTAGTGTTCATCAGAAACTTTCGCATCTTACGGAAGGCGTCTCGCATCGCATCATCAATCGAGGATTTCCCATAAATGTCTGACTGAGCGGTCTGTCCAAGGGTTGCAAGGTAGTTGGGCATGGAGAAGCCATGAACCAACCATTCCGTCTGCGTTTCCAGCATCGGGTGGTCCATCTCCTCGAGCGATGTTCCTGCCAGATCCGCCTTCTTGTGCAGGATCAGTTGGAACGTGCCGGTCAGAGAGCATTCGATGGCAGTGCCGCACAGTTCGCTGTCCCCCTGAGAGGCGTGCGGATCGCCGACCGAAAGCAACGCCCCGTCGACCGCGACGGGATAATACATTGTAGCTCCCTTTCCGATCCGCCAGTTGTCGACATTGCCACCAGTGTAGCTGGGAGGTACCGAGTCGACGAAATCGGCTTCCGCCGGAGCGACACCCAAAGTGCCGAAATGAGGCCGAATAGGAACCCGGATACCCTTTAGGACATCGTAGTTGCGCGTGGTCAAAGAATGGTCAACCGGCACACCGGGATAGTCGATCATGGTGTGAGCGACGCCATAAGGGTCGGTCTGCGGCACCCACTTAAAGTTGTAGACAGCTTCGGCCCAACTCTTGTTGCCTGTCGCGTCCACCTCATAGATTGTGACGACCTCCCGCTTGTCGTCGTTCAACATGTCATTATAGTGAAACCCCCATCCTGCTGCGGCGTTCGATCCGAACGTCTTGCCGACATAGTCGGGGTTGGCACAGGGTCGTGGGGCGCTGTCGAGAATCCGCACTTCCAAAACATCGCCGGGCTCCGCCCCTCGCACATAGACCGGTCCGGTCATGATGTGAACGCCCTTACCGTCTCCCGAGCCGATCTTATAGACATTCGGGTCGGTAGATCCCGCGCCACGACGCTCGACACCCTTCATATCCTTCGTCCACAGATATACGCTTTCAGCCCCTTCATCCCCTTGGACCATGCGTTCCAAATCATCGCCTGCATGGTGGGTAAGAGTTTCGATTGTGACGATATCACCGCTGTCAATCTCGACCTGAGGCTTCAAGGTTTTGCTGAAATAGCCCCAGTGAACAGTCTCGGAAGTGGCGGGAAGGTAATGGTAAGACGGAGTGGCTGGACCGTTTTTCGAACTTGCCTGAGCAAGTGCCGGCGTCACCAGAGACAAGCCGCCCGCCGCTCCCACTGCGGCCAAGCCGCCCGCGCCAAGGACTCCACTTCGCAAAAAGTCGCGGCGTCCAGGATTGATATCTTCTTTAAATGCTTTGAAATGAGCCTCGAAATCCGGGCAATTCACATCGTCTCCACGACACATATTGTTTCTCCTGTTGTGAGTTTTCTGAGTTGACGCTCACCATTGAACTCCGCTCAAATTTTTGAGCAAGAGTCGCCAATCGTCGTCTCAAAATGGATTCAACTGTCAGAGTTTTTAAAATTAGTAAGTAAAATCAAGATACTATATGGCGCGAAAACCTAACAGAAGAACGCTCACCGAAAATCCTGTCGCATCCGAACAATAGATTGTGCGTATGCGGAACAACGACGACTGATATAGTTGCATAAAAAAGGGGCATAGTCGAAGATAGTCACGAGGGCCGAAGCGATTGCGCTGCCGGACGTGTGCAGTCCTGAGATATGTTTTAAGCAATGGCCATGACATTTACCCCCAGGCACCTGAATATTTCTTCGCTCCCCGAAGACAGCAAGGCCGAGAGCTGGCGTGAGGCTCTCGCCGGGTTGGGCCTGATGCGCTCGTCAGAGGAAGCGCTACCTCCCACCGGATTGTTGAGCGTGATCGAAACCGGAAGCGGCTTGCGCATCGCGCGCCTCATCGGCCCGGCCCAAGTTCTACGTCCCATACCGAACCAACCTCGTTTGGCACCTTTACTCTTGGTTTTAACACTGCGCAGCCGCGGTAGACTATCTGCGGACGGACAAGTGCAGACCTTTGCACAAAACGATCTCGCTGTGGTCGATCAGGGACAAGATTGGCGGTTGCGCTGGTTTGACAATACCAAAGTGATCCTGCTGGAACTTCCGCATGATGCGATCACAAGGTGCCTTGGCCACCAGAAACCAAAGCTTCCTTTGGTGCTGGGTAATTCTGTCGCAACAGACATGGTCCGGGCGATGCTGACAATACTGGGAACACAACTGGACGGTCTCAATCAAAGCAATTTGAGTATCAGCGAAACTGCACTGGTTGATTTGGTCTGTAGTGCCTTGGGCGATGAAGCGGATTTCGCAGAAACCACATTCACTCAAGTGCAATTGGCTCACTTCCAGAGGGTCTCGATGGTGATCGACGAACATTTGTCACACCACGATCTATCAATTGCGGAGATTGCAAAATTGGTCGGACTTTCCGTGCGCTATATGCAGCGTTTGTTCGAACTCAATGGCAGCAGCTTCTCGCGATATATAAGACGGAAGCGTTTGGAACGGAGTCGCTCCGATCTCATGGACCTATCTAAGGTGTCCCTTGGTGTCGCTCAGATTGCCCATCACTGGGGGTTCAACAGTCCGGCGCATTTCAGTCGCGTGTTTCGGGACGAATTCGGTATTTCGCCGCGCGAATTGCGTGAAGCCAGCCGTGATGCGCCGTTACCCTATGCCTTACGCGGCCACCCAGGCAGCGTGCCTGATCCCTCGCTGACTATACCATTGCGCCGGGTGTCACGTGGTCACTTCGAACCCAGTTCGGACCTCCCGGTTCCTGCTCCCGGAAACGGAAATACGATTGATTTCGTCCTACCTGCACGGGTCGACACTGTTCATTGGGGTCATATTAGCAAAGCCAATCAACCCGTCCTTTTTGCGCCTTCGGACTCGGTGGTGAAGATCGAAACTCTGACCCAACATGGCGGCGATGACTATGCGCGCTTTATTGAGGGCGATCCGGGCGCAGAGAGTATTTTCATGTGGACGAAGGAAGCAAAGGCAGTGGACCGGCGCGGCGCAGGTCCGATGAACGCTTCGATCTTTGGCCGCGGGGCTGGCGAGGGGTTTGGCGTACATATCTGCACCGGTCCGATCCACGTCATTGGGGCAGAGCCAGGCGATGTCCTGGAGGTGCAAATCATAGATATTGCGCCTCGACCTTGTGCAAATCCCCAGTTCCGCGGCAAAGCGTTTGGCAGCAATGCGTCGGCATGGTGGGGCTATCAGTATAATGATCCTCTGAAATTGTCGAAGAGACACGAAACGATCACCATTTTCGAGGTCGATCTTGCAAATCCGAACGAGGCGCGCCCGCTTTACCAATATCTTTGGACACCGCAGACAGACCCCTTCGGCGTCATCCATGCGACTATGGACTATCCCGGCATCCCCGTAGACCACAGCAGCATAGACAAGTGCCAATCTGCGCTAAATGGGGTGACGGTGCCCGCGCGGCCCCACTTTGGTTTCGTCGGGGTTGCGCCTCGCGAGGCGGAGCTTGTCGACAGTGTCCCGCCCGGCTATTTCGGAGGCAACTTCGACAACTGGCGCGCTGGGCCAGGCACAAGCATCTATTTGCCTGTTGCCGTAACGGGTGCCCTTCTCTCCATCGGAGACGGGCACTTTAGTCAGGGAGACGGTGAGGTCAACGGCACCGGTTTGGAGATGTCATTGACAGGAACGGTGAGACTGCGATTGCATAAATCGGGCGAGCCCACAAAACCGCATCTGCGCGGCCTATGTGGTCCTCTGATCGAAACACCGGAGACTTGGGTGATACAGAGTTTCAGTTTCGAAAATCACCTCCGAGATTTGGGAGGCTGCGCACAGACGGATGTTTACACCCAGTCAACCGTTGATCTTGCGATGCGCAACGCTTTTCGTCAGACGCGGCGCTTTCTCATAGATACTTACAATTTGAGTGAGGATGATGCTAATGCCCTTATGTCTATTGCCGTCGATTTTGGCGTCACACAAGTGGCCGACGGAAATTTTGGCGTCCATGCGACGGTGAGAAAGTCCCTTTTCAAAGCGACACTCTAGCCCAAATTGAAGTGGTCCTGGATCGTCAGACAGGTTTTCATTGAGGGTTGCCAGTATTTTGCGGCTCCAATTTGGTTGAACTTGGTTTTATGGCATAGGTTCTCACCTGAATGGCAAAGGGGGGAATGTGATCTGAAAGAAGTAGACGGCGGGCTGTTCTCAGACGCCGTCTTGTGCTGCCGTTGCTCGGTGCAATGTAAGCGCTGCTTTGGCCCCACCTATGCGGCGAAGTTCCATGGCAGCAGCTGATCGATGTGCTTTTGTTTGTGCCCATTGACGATGGCTGTGAGGACTCCGGTTAGGTAGCTGTGCGGCTCTACTTGGTTTAGTTTGCAGGTCTCGATCAGGGACGCGAGCATTGCCCAGTTCTGGACACCGACGTCGTGACCAGCAAAGAGCGCGTTCT
>DFBM01000120.1:0-15722 GCA_002366645.1 Rhodobacterales bacterium UBA3080
GCACAGGAGCTGCGTGATCTACGGGCCGCACGGGACGATCTGGAACGTCGGGTGCATGACTTGAAACTGACGCGCCAAGTGACGATGCAATCCCTGCCCTCCATCCGTTTGGTGCAGGAAAACGACAAGTCTTTGGTGACGAAGATTAACTCCACATTAGTAAACACCGTGCCACTGTGGGAAACCCAACTGGCGCAGGCTGTCACCATCCACCGTTCGCGCGAAGCCGCCGAAGTGGTGCATGACGCCAACGACCTGACTAACGAGCTGTTGAAATCCAATGCCAGCAACCTGAAACAGGCAAACAAGGTTATCCGCGAAGAAATGGAACGCGGTGTCTTTGACATCGAGGCGATCAAACAGGCCAACGCTGACCTGATCGAAACCATCGAGGACAGCTTACGTATTGCCGACGAGGGCAAAGCCAAACGTGCCGAGGCCGAGAAAGAGCTGAAGGTCATGGAAGCGGAGCTGAAGACCACGCTCGCCGCGGCCAAAGCCAAAGAAACGGGCGCTGGTGTTGCTGTTGGTGAAAGTGTTAATGATTGATAACTTCGGCCCACGCGTACCAGCGCGCGGGCCGACCAGACTGAAGGCAGATATGAGCATCCTAAGACGCATATACTTGATTGCGCCGATCCTGTTTGTCGCCGGATGCGTTGAGCCGTATTCAGCCCCCCTTGATAAAGGCACCGAATTACAACGGGTATACGCCGCCGCCGAGGCTACTATGCTTGATCTTGGCAAAATGCGGACCGACATCAGCCCCAAGGATGCACCGTTCACCTATAGCGATCTGGTGCAGAACTTCGAACAGATTGCCCTGCGTAACGAATACCACATTACCAATGGCCGATTTGTTGCTGGCCAATCCCAGACGTTTTTACGCCGCTGGGAAAGCCCCGTGCGTGTCGCCGCAATCAATGGCGCCAGCACATCGGAAAGTGCCACCCGTTTCAACAACAACGAAGTCTCCAAATTCACACGCCGCCTTGCGCGCCTGACGAACCTCGATATGCGGACATCCTCTGCTGAGGATGCCAACTTTCTGGTGCTATTCCTGAATGATAAAGAGCAGGCCGGGTTCGCCCACACCCTGCCCTCGATCCTGCGGGACATCAGCCCCGCCGTGGTCGATGCCTTTCGCAACAGCCCGCGCAATATCTTTTGCGCCGCATTTGCCTTCACCAAACCGGGCCAAAAGGGCGTTTATGGCAATGTGCTGATCCTGGTGAAATCCGAACACAGCGATTTTATGCGCAAATCCTGCATCCACGAAGAAATGGCACAAGCGATGGGGCTAACGAATGACAGCCTCGACGCCAGACCCTCGATTTTCAACGACGACGAGGAGTTCGCGTTCCTGACCAAACACGACGAAATTCTACTGCGAATGCTGTATGATCCCCGCCTCAAAGCAGGTATGGAGAGTTATGAAGTAATCCCCTTGCTGCCCGCCATCGCGCGCGATGCAGCACGGTAGGGAAAAACTTGATTTAAGGAGAAACACATGGGTATTTTTGATTTTTTAACAGGCGAATTCATTGACGTCATCCACCACACGGACGAAACCAACGACACACTCGTTTGGCGGTTCGAGCGGGAAGACCACGAAATTAAGTACGGCGCCAAGCTGACGGTGCGTGAAGGTCAGGCGGCCGTGTTTGTCCACGAAGGGCAGTTGGCCGATGTGTTCACCCCCGGCATGTATATGCTGGAAACCAACAACATGCCGATCATGACCACGTTACAGCACTGGCATCACGGTTTTGAAAGCCCGTTCAAATCGGAGATCTATTTCGTTAACACAACCCGTTTCCAAGACTTGAAATGGGGCACGAAAAACCCGATCATGTGCCGCGATCCTGAATTCGGCCCTGTGCGTGTCCGTGCTTATGGCACCTATACGATCCGTGTTTCCGACCCCGCGCAATTCCTGCGCGAAATTGTCGGCACGGATGGCGAATTTACAACGGACGAGATCACCTACCAGATCCGCAACAACATCGTTGCGCGTGCCTCGGCGGCAATTGCATCCAGCGGCATTCCTGTGTTGGACATGGCGGCCAATACGATGGACCTCGGAAAATTGATCGCCGCCAAAGTCAGCCCCGAGTTATCCGAGTTCGGTATAGAAATGCCCGCCTTTTACATCGAGAACATCTCGCTTCCAACGGAAGTCGAGGCCGCGATGGATAAGCGGACCTCTATGGGTGTTATCGGTGATCTTGGGCGCTTTACGCAGTTCTCGGCAGCCGAGGCGATGACTGCGGCCGCAGCTAATCCTGCCGGTGGCGGCATGGGCGAGGGTCTTGGAATGGGTATGGGCATGGCGATGGCCGGGCAGATGGCGCAAGGGTTGGGTCAAGCAGCCGCCATGGCCCCTCCGCCGCCGCCTGCCGAAAAAGTCTGGCATATCGCGGCAAACGGCGCAACGACCGGGCCATTCTCGCGGGCAAGTCTTGGGCGTATGGCAGGCGATGGTTCCTTCACGCGGGATTCGCTGGTCTGGACGGCTGGCCAAGATGGCTGGAGCAAAGCCAACGACATCGACGAACTGGCGCAATTGTTCACCGTGATGCCACCCCCCCCACCTGCTGCGTAAGGCAAAGCCATGACTGAAGAACATCGTTTCCCCTGCGAAGTATGCGGGGCCGATATGCGTTTTGACCCGACACTGAATGCACTAAGCTGCGATCATTGCGGGGCAAGCGAAGCAATCGACGTCAGCCCATGGGCCAGCGGTGCGATTAGGGAAATGGACTTTAAGGCAGCGCTGTCGGCTGGCATGAATGCCGCCGAAATGGAAGAAATCCGTTTCACAAAATGCGAAAACTGTGGCGCACAAATCGAATTCGTTGATAACGACCACGCCACCGAATGCCCGTTCTGCGCCACCCCTGTGGTGATCGGTACGGGTGTACACCGCCACATCAAGCCACGCGGGGTTGTGCCGTTTGCCTTGTCCGAAAAACAAGGCCGTATTGCCATGAACGAGTGGTTGGGCAGGCTTTGGTTCGCCCCCAATGGTTTGAAAAAATATGCCCGTGCGGGCCGCAAAATGCAGGGCATCTATGTGCCTTACTGGACTTATGATGCCGACACCAAAAGCCGGTATTCAGGACAACGTGGTACAATCTATTATGTGACTAAAACCGTCCGCGTAATGGTCGATGGAAAACCCCAAACCCGCACAAAGCAGGTTCAGAAAATTCGCTGGACGCCGGTAAGTGGCCGCGTCGCCCGGTTCTTTGACGATGTGCTGGTTCTTGGATCGACCAGCCTGCCAAAGAAATATACCGATGCCTTGGCCCCGTGGGATTTGTCTGCCCTGGAACCATACAGTGCCGAATATCTGGCAGGGTTCCGCGCCGAAGGGTATTCGGTTGATCTGGAAGAAGGCTATGTCGAAGCACGCGAAATAATGGATAGGCGGATCGTACGCGACGTGAAATTCGATATCGGAGGGGATCGCCAGCAGATCACCAATCTGGAAACGACCGTCAAAGATGTAAGGTTCAAACACGTACTACTGCCCGTATGGCTGGCGGCGTATAAATATCGCGGCAAGACGTTCCGTTTTGTGGTGAATGCCCAAAGCGGAACCGTAAAAGGCGAACGCCCCTATTCCGTCTGGAAAATTACTTTTGCGGTGATAACCGCCGCAATCGTGGCCGCGGCTATAGGCGGGATTTACTACGTTAACAATGGTGTCTGATACTCGGGGGCGGGATCCCAAATATCAGCTGTCCAGCGCCGCGCAAAAACACCCTATTTTCGCTTCGCAGTGCTGCCGGATACCTACTATTTACAATTGTAATAGTTACGCTTGTATCCGCCAACGAAGCCTTTATCGCCACCAATCAAGGCATACTAAGGGCTGAAAAGAGACTATTTGATGATATTTTTATGTGCATTAAGCGAAAACTGCCACAAATATTAACGTACGCAAACCAAGTTTGAGCAGTTATACCGCCAAAAAGGCTTCCAGCATTTCGCGGTCCAAAATCTCGATTTTACCCTTATCGACCGAGATAAACTGTTTATCTCGAAGTATGCCCAACTCCTTATTAATGGTTTGGCGTGAACAGCCGACCACCCCAGCAAGATACGATTGTGAATCATAGATGGTGCTGTCACGCTCCGAGAACATCAGCAGGTAGGCGCACAACCTGTGATCAACTGGCGAGTTCCGGTCAACCAGTTTGAAATAATTCAACTGCAACAAATGCCCGTGAAATACCTTCATCAAATTAGTGACAAATTCAACGGAACCTAACGCCTCCATCAGCAGTTTTCTGGGGCAAAACAGCAAGGTCGTATTCGTATCCGCCTCGGCTGTGGCAGCGCATTGCTGACCGGTTATCGCTTCTGTCTCGCCAATAATAGCCCCCACTCCTGCGCGCGCAAAAAAGGTTTCACGACCGTCTTCACCCAAATAGAGAATTTCAACAGAACCGTTTGCAATCAGATACAAGCCGGGGGACTGCTCGCCTTGTATCAGGACGTGTGTCGGGGTGTCGTAATTTAGCACGGTACAACGGTCGAGGAATTCTTTCCTAAATTCCTTGGGCAGGCCGGAAAAGATATCAGCCTTCGCCATCTGCGGGAATCTTGCGCTAACTTCCATATCTCAAATATCCGGTATTCATTGCTAGCCGTAGCTAGCTGGTTCCTGAAGTGACTGGGTGCAGAACACGCCATTTAGTATAATATTGCCGCCGGCGAAACTGGGAATGTTCAATAATATAAACACCGTACCCCCCGTCGAATCTTTCCAACGCTCGAAGATCCAAAAAAATATATCCGCCTAGATCAAGGCTGGCTATATCGTCTCTTGTCGCATCAGCCACCATTTACTCAAGTACTAGTAACAATCTATCCGTTACACCAATCACTTCAGGTACAACATATTTATGAAAGCTTTAACTGATTCTATGTCGGTTAGGCGACAATTCATATATATTATTGCTCGATCACATACAGAAATATGCATATTAGGCCAAAGGATTAAAAACTATCAGCCTAAGCATGCAGTTCGCAAAATGCAAAAGGCGCCGAGTTGCCCCGGCGCCTTCCTTATCAGTCATTGAATCCCTTATTTCTGGGAAATACGCCCATCCAGATAAGGCGTATACGCTCCAGCAGCGGCCATGAACTCGGCAACAACATCTTCCAGGCTAGGGCCATAGTCGTATGCATTCATGCCTTCGGCTGCAAAGATTTTGTAACCGTCGCCCCCCGAACGCATGTAGTTGTTGGTCACAACACCGTACACACCGTCAGGATCGATTGGCACCCAGTTGTCGCCGTCAGCCACCAGAACCTCGACCACACGGCCCTCGTTCGGTGCGATGGATGCATCCCAAGTGAAACGGATACCGGAAACCTGCGGGAAACGACCTGCGCCCTCTTCCGCTTGGCTAACGCCGTTTTCAAGTGCCGCGATAACGCCTGCACCTGTCAGCTGCATTGTCGCCAGCGTGTTCTGGAACGGCAGTACCGTCAACACTTCGCCCATGGTAACTTCGCCTGCATCAATGCTGGCACGAACACCGCCACCGTTCTGGATCGCGATTGTGACGCCTTGGTCGGCAACACGATCAACCATCGCATCAGCTACAAGGTTACCCATTTCGCATTCCACCGCACGACAGCTATCACGCTCGCCGTTGATGGCGGCAGATGTCGTGGCCACAACTTTGCTGCGGATTTCCTCAAGCGGAACGGCAGCTTCTGCGATGCGGGCGAGTGTGCCTGCGTCCTCAACAACTTCACCGTCCATGATGATTGGCTCGCCGGTCGCCGAAATCAGGTTGCCGTCGTCGTCGAATGTCACGTTAAGTTCGCCGAGGAACTTGCCGTAGGCATAAGCCTGAACGATAGCTGTGTCGCCAACCATAGTCGGGTATGCACCCTTCGCACGATCAGATGTATTCGACAGGTATGTATTGGAGTGGCCACCAACGATCACATCAACGCCCGTAGTGTTGGCCGCAACGATTTGGTCAACAACGTAACCGGAGTGGGACAGAACGATGATCTTGTTCACGCCCGCTGTTGTCAGCGCATCCACCTGATGCTGAACCGCGTCGGACGGATCGGTGAAGATAATGTTTTTGCCCGGGCTGGACAGGTCATCATTATCCTGAGGTGTCAGACCGATGAGACCGATCAACTCGCCATCTTTCGAGATCACTGTGGATTTCTGCAAAACGCCAGCCAGTAGCGGCTCGCCCGAGAAATCGGCGTTCGACATCAGGATCGGGAAATTCAGCGCATCCATGAAGCCACGAAGAACTTCGGGACCGTCGTCGAATTCGTGGTTACCCACGGTCATCGCTTCGTAGCCCATCTTGTTCATCATCTCGGCTGCTAGCTTACCTTTATAGTAAGTATAGAACAGCGTTCCCTGGAACTGATCGCCGCCATCAACAAGGATGGAGTTGTCAGAACGTGCACGCGCAGCTTCGATAGCTGTTACCAGGCGCGCGGAGCCGCCGAAACATTTGCCTTCGGCATTGTCTTCAGCAGAACAACCGGAGTCGTATTTGCTGATCGGTTCAAAGCGCGCGTGGAAGTCGTTTGTATGAAGAATTGTGAGATTATAATCGGCCAGAGCGCCAGTGGCAGACATTGCCAGTGCCGAAGCAGCCATAAGTATACGAAATGTTTTCATGTTTCCCTCCGAAATTGAAATACAGGATCGAGTAAACAGCATGTTAGCGAGTCGTGCAAATGTCGAAATGCGAAAACTGCAGATTATTAAAAACTTCATAACGTCTAGCAGCGATTGACGGCTGCAATTTGCACTCCTAGGCTCGCGGTAAATCCAATTCACCGAGGTTATCACATGAACACACCCCTCCCGAATTCGCAGACCCGCGATCTCGAAGCATTGCTCCATCCTTATGCAAACTCGCCCGCCCTGCGCGAAACCGGTTTGCAGATCATCACACGCGGTGAAGGCGTGCGGGTGTTCGACGACAGTGGCAAACCCTTTATCGAGGCCATGTCCGGTCTGTGGTGTGCCGGTTTGGGGTTTAGCGATCAGGAGTTGGTCGACGCCGCCAAGGAGCAAATGGACAAGCTGCCGTACTACCACCTGTTTGGGAACAAATCCCACGAGCCCGCCGTTGAGTTGGCCGAGAAAATCAAGGAACTGGCGCCGGGTATGGCGCGGGTGTTCTACCAATCCTCTGGGTCCGAGGCGAACGAGACGCAGATCAAGATGATCTGGTATTACAACAACGCACTGGGGCGGCCCGAGAAGAAAAAGATCATCAGCCGCAAGAAGGGCTATCACGGGGTGACGATTGTGTCGGCTTCGATGACCGGCCTGCCGTATAACCACATGGACTTTGATCTGCCGGTCGACCGCATATTGCACGCCGGAACGCCACATCACTGGAAAGAAGCCGTTACGGGTGAGAGCGAATTGGAATTCTCCGCCCGTTTGGCCGCAGAACTGGAAGCCCAGATCATTGCCGAAGGGCCAGATACAGTTGCCGCCTTCATCGCCGAACCTGTAATGGGAGCTGGCGGCGTGTTGGTGCCGCCGCAGGGCTACTTCGAGGCCATAGGTCCGGTGTTGGAGAAGTATGACATCCTGTTAATCGCGGACGAAGTGATCTGCGGCTTTGGTCGCACCGGCGAATGGTTCGGCTCGCAAACTCTGGGTATGAAGCCGACATCTATGTCTATGGCCAAACAGCTAACAGCAGGGTTCGCACCTTTGTCAGCTGTGGCAATCAATCAGGATATGGCGGATGTCATCGAGGGGCATTCGGGCAAACTGGGCACCTTCGGGCACGGATTTACTTACGGTGGCCACCCGATGGGCTGTGCGGTTGGTGTGAAGGCCTTGGAGATTTACCAGCGGCGCAATATCGTAGGGCATGTCCAAAGTCTGGCGCCGAAGTTCGAAGCGCATCTGGCACGATTGGCCGAGCACCCGCTGGTTGGGGAGTATCGTAGCCTCGGTCTGATGGGCGCTTTGGAGATGGTGCCAAATGCGTCAGCCAAAGGTTTCGACACACCGGGCAAAGTAGGCGCTAAAATGGCGGCGGAGTTGGTTGCACGCGGCGTAATCGTGCGCGCTGTCGTCGATAGTATCGTCATGTGTCCGCCGATGATTATCACCGCCGACGAGTTGGACGAGATGTTCGCCCCTATGGAAGAGGCGCTCGACGCGACGATGCTTTGGGCTAAAGCCGAGGGACATTTATGAGTGCCAGCGTAACGGGTCGTTGCCATTGTGGCCGCGTGACGTACGAGAGCACAAAGCCGGTCAACTGGTCGTGCTTTTGTCATTGCGAAGACTGCCGCCGCTCGACCGGTGCAGTGGCGGCCGCTTTTGTTGGTTTTGACCGGACCGCGTTCGAATGGACCAGCGCAAAACCTGCGGTGTATCCTTCGTCGGAAGGGGTTCGCCGGTTATTCTGCGGGGATTGCGGAACGCCTTTGGCCTTTGATGCGGATCGCTATGGCGAAGAAATCCATCTCTACACCGGAACGCTCGATCATCCAGAAAATACACCCGCAACTTTCAGCGTTTACGCGGAAGAAAAAATCCCGTGGGTGCATCTGGGCGACGGTTTAAAGGCCTACGCGAAATCCGGAAGCGGAGAAGAGTATTGACCCTTTGGCCAAGCTGTCGCAAAGACGGGTCATGATGATTTACAAAATATTCCGGGCTGACGAATGGGCAGCCTTTGAGGCAGCGGGTGAGACCACCGGCGCGCCTATCGATCTTGAAGACGGCTATATTCATATCTCGACTGGTGCGCAGGTTGCCGAGACTGTATTCAAGTATTTTTCCAAAGTAGAAGGGCTGAAGATTCTGGCGCTTGATCCGGATACGCTCGGGGAGGCTTTGAAGTGGGAGCCATCGAGGGGCGGCGACTTGTTTCCGCATTTGTATAGGGCTTTGAAGATGGAAGATATTGTCTGGGTTAAGCCGTTGCCGCATGGGGTCGACGGGCATGTATTTCCGGATGGTGTGTTGTGAAAGCAGCCTTACAGAAAATCGGCCTGCCTTTGATGCATTTGCTCGACCCCGAGCAGGCGCATGGATGGGCGTTACGGGCGTTGCGGATGGGTTTGACGCCGACGCCGGGGGTAGTGACTTCGAACCGTTTGGCGACGACTGTGGCGGGATTGGCTTTACCTAACCCAATAGGCTTGGCGGCCGGTTTTGACAAAAACGCCGAGGCGATTGCGCCTTTGTTGCGAAGTGGTTTCGGGTTTATCGAGGTTGGTGCCGCGACTCCGCGACCGCAGGCGGGGAATGCGAAGCCGCGATTGTTCCGGCTAACTGCGGATGACGCGGCGATCAACCGGTTCGGGTTTAACAATCAGGGCATGGATGTGATCGCGAAGCGGTTGGCTGCGCGGCCCGAGGGTGGCGTTTTGGGGATTAACCTCGGGGCTAACAAGGACAGCAGCGACAAATCCGAGGACTTTGCCAAAGTATTGGCGACTTGTGGTCCGCATGTGGATTTTGCCACCGTGAATGTCTCGTCACCCAACACCGAAAAGCTGCGGGACTTGCAGGGCAAGGCTGCGCTAGAGGGGTTGTTGAACGGTGTCATGGCCCAGAATGCCAAGCTGGCGAAGCCGGTGGCGGTGTTTCTGAAGATCGCGCCAGATCTGGAGCCGCAGGACTTGCAGGACATCGCGGAGGTGGCGCTGTCGACGGGGATTTCCGGAATTATTGCCACCAACACCACTCTGTCGCGCGAAGGTTTAACCAGTGCGCAGGCGGCCGAGGTGGGCGGATTGTCCGGACTACCGTTATTCGAGAAATCCACGCGGGTTCTGGCGCAGCTTTCAGCATTGACCGACGGCAAGTTACCGTTGATCGGAGTTGGCGGGGTTGGTTCCGCCGAGCAGGCTTATGCCAAAATTCAAGCAGGGGCTTCGGCGGTGCAGCTTTATACGGCGATGGTTTATAAAGGTATCGGTCTGGCGGCGGATATTGCACGTGGGCTGGATGAACTGCTGGAACGTGACGGGTATGACAATGTTGCCGATGCCGTGGGCAGCAAACGGGAGATTTGGTTATGAGCGAGCCTATTATTTGGCACAATCCGCGATGCTCGAAATCGCGACAGACACTGGCAATTCTGGAGGAGGCAGGCCTTCAGCCTGCGATTGTGCGATACCTCGAGGATAGCCCGACGGAAGCGGAATTGCGTGCGGCTTTGAAATTGTTGGGTGTCGGGCCAAAAGAATTAATTCGCGAGGGTGAGGCGGTTTATAAGGAACTCGGTCTGCGAGGCGCGACGGATGATGCTTTGATTGCCGCTATGGCTGCGCACCCGATATTAATCGAGCGGCCTGTGGTTTTCCATAAGGGGAAAGCTGCGTTGGGGCGGCCGCCAGAGTCGGTTCTAGATATTCTCTGACGGTTCATCCGCCGAAGCTTCGAGCGCTGGGTAGTAGCGCCAAAGGGTCAGCGCACGGACGATGTCGAATAATATCAGTGACAGCCATAGCCCGTGGTTGCCCATCGTCGGGACCAACACAAACAGCAACGCGCCATAGACGATGGCCGACTGGAACATAGCAAGGCGCATTTCGCGGGTGCGGGTGGCGCCGATGAAGAAGCCGTCGAACATCCAGCTTGGCAGGCCGATAATCGGGAAGATTACCATCCACCAGAGGTAGGAGCGTGCCTCGATCCGGACGTCCGGTGCGGTGGTCATGATGTCAATGATTGTAGTGCCCGCAAGGCCGAAAGCGCCGACAAGTAGCAGGCTCGCGCCAAAGGCCCACTTGCTGGAAAGCCAGGCGCCGCGCCGGAGTGCTGCGCGGTTGCGGGCGCCGAGAGCTTGGCCCACCAACGCTTCGGCTGCGAAGGCAAAACCGTCTAGGGCGTAAGCGGTGATTCCGACGAATTGCAGCAATATCTGATTGGCGGCGAGGGTCTCGTCGCCCAGACCTGCGCCGATGAACAGGAACGTCAGGAAGCTGGTTTGCAGCAGCACCGAACGCAGCATGATGTCACCATTCACGACCGCCATTCGTTTTATTTTGATGCGGTCAAATACCCGCTTCCAGTCGCGCCACTGGTCGCCGCCAAAGGCCGCGCGGCAAAGCCATAGGCCAAGGAGAACGCCGCTCCATTCAGCGATCAGGGTGGCGATGGCGACTCCTTCGACGCCCCATCCAAGGCCAAGTACAAACCAGATATCGAGCGCAATATTCAGACCGTTCATCCAGAGTTGCAAGATCAGGACGGCGCGTGTGCGTTCCATCGCGATCAGCCAGCCGGTTATGGCATAGGTCGAGATGGCGGCGGGTGCGCCCCAGATGCGGATGGACAGGTATTGGCTGGCGAGGTTCTCGACCTCGGGTGTGGCGGGGGAGATTTTGAACGCGCCCCAGAACAGCGCCGACTGGAAGAGGATGAAGACCAGTCCTGCCACCGCGCCGATCATCAGACCCCGCACCAGAAGGGCACCGGTTTCGGGAACGTCCCCTGCGCCGCGGGCTTGGGCGACCAGTCCGGATGTGCCCATACGCAGGAAGCCGAAAATCCAGTAGATTGCCGCGAGAATGATGGAGCCGACGCCGACTGCGCCGATCGGTGCGGCCTCGCCTAGCTGCCCCACGACGCCGGTGTCCACAGCACCGAGTATCGGATAAGTGGCGTTCGAAATGACGATCGGGATGGCGATATGCAAGACACGGCGATGTGTGATCGCCTTTGTGTCAGCGTCCATCCACACCGTCCAGATCGGGCATCAGGAAATGGCCCGTGGCTTGCGCGAAAAGTTTGGTTTTGTTGTCCTGCCATGCCTCGACATGAACCGAGGCATAGCGACGTCCGGAGCGATTTACACGCGCCCGTGCATAGGCGTCGCGCGGAAGGCCGGTGCGCAGGTAGTCGACGGTAAAATCGATGGTTTTGGGCATCGCAGGGAATTCGCCACGCTCGATCGCGAGGGCGGCGGGACCGCCGCTTTCCATCTGGTCCCAGACAATGGACCACATCAGCTCCACCACTGCGGTGACTTCGAGGAAGGCGCCGGTTACGCCGCCGTGGATTGCCGGGAGGAACGGATTGCCGATCAGGGTTTCGTTGAACGGCAAATTTGCGGTGAGCTCGTCGCCACGGCGGTCGAAATTAACGCCGAGGTGCTGGATATAGGGAACATTGCCGGCAAGCTTGGCCAAGGCCGCATCGCGGCGTTGTTTGATGACTTGAACCGGTTCGGGTTTGGGACGGGGCATTATGCGCCCTCCTTTTTCGGACGGCCGGCGGTGAAGGCACCGGCGGCGGAAGCGACGGGATCATCCTCGTTTTCATCAACGGCGGTGGCGCGCACGAAGGCGACGGAATGGGTTACGCGGTAACATTCGGCGCGGGCGATGACGCGTTGGCCGGGGGTGGCGGAGCGCATGTAGTCGATCCGCAGGTCGATTGTCGCCGTGCCGGAGGGAACCAGCGGGTGCGCCGATACCGCCGCCCCTGAGCAGGTGTCCAACAATGCGGTGATGACTCCGCCATGCAAAACGCCCGTACCCGGATCGCCGACGAAACGCGGGTCATAGTCGATGGACATTTCGGCCGTCCCTTCCCCGATGTCGAGCAGCTTCATTCCGAGATCGCGCGCATGGGGGATGGCCTCTATAAACTGTCGGGCGATTTTACGGCGTTGCGTTTGTTGTTCGTCGCTGGTCATGGGCTGGTCTCCGACTCGGAAATTGGGCTTGGTAAAAGTCTGGCCATATTTTGCTTGCAAATGCCAGTCTAATTCGCCATATTGCAAATGAGAATAATTCGCAATTGCAGGAAATGCTTATGTCGATTGAAGCCACCGCCCCGAAAACCGGTTGGAGTTTTCCGGAAAAATTAGGTCCGTTTCGGGGGAAACGCTTGCCTGTTGTGTTGCTTTTGATGGTTTTGGCAGCCTTCCCCGGCGAACTTGGCGAGTTGACGCGTGGCCTGATGACCGACGCCTATGTGCAGGTTAGCGCCTTTGTGGCAACGACATTGTTGATCTTTTACGGGGCGGAACGGCTGTTCAACTTCAATCTAGGCGCCGCCCTGCGCAATGCGCGCGGGTTTCAGGTGCCGATGTCGGCCCTCCTTGGTGCGACCCCCGGATGCGGCGGTGCCGTGGTTGTGGTTGCGGCCTATTCGTCCGGCAATGTGGGATTCGGGGCGGTTGTCGCTGCCCTGACCGCGACGATGGGTGACGCAGCGTTCCTTTTGATCGCAACGCGGCCCGATGTGGCAATCGTGGTGTTGCCGTTATCCTTGATCGTCGGAATCGCCTCCGGATATCTGGTGGATTTGTTCAACAAAACCGACTTTCGCGGCATTCCTTCCGCGACATGTGAACTGGCACCGTTGATCGGACGCATTCGCCCCAGAGACTACGCCTATGTTGCGGTTGTCTTGCCTGGTCTCGTGATGGGTGTCTCGCAATTGGCGCAGGTTGATCTGGAGGCGGTTTTCGGGCCGTGGATGACCGCTGTCGGGTTAATCGGGACGGCGCTCGGGCTGTTTGTCTGGGTTACTTCGCCAGTGCACGCGATGTCTCATGTAGACGATGCACCCTTTACACGAGCGGCGGAAGAAACGAGCTTTATCTCGATTTGGGTGATCGGGGCCTATCTGGCTTATGACTATGTGGTGACGTTTCTGGGCGTGGACCTCAAGGATGCGTTTTCGGCGATAGCACCGCTGTTGCCGCTAATGGGTGTGGCGATTGGCCTGATCCCGGGTTGCGGGCCGCAGGTATTGGTCACGACGTTGTATATAAACGGCATCATTCCGTTCTCGGCGTTGATGGGGAATGCGATCTCGAATGATGGTGATGCGCTGTTTCCTGCGATCGCGTTGAACCCTAAAGCAGCCGTAGCAGCGACGCTGTACAGCACCCTGCCCGCCATGCTGCTAGCCTATGGATTTTATTTCTTTGCACCAAACGCTTTCTTGTGATTGCCAAATCAGCTCTGCTTGCTCAAAATGCGCAAAAAGGGGAATGGCATGTCATCAGAAACGTTAACGCTGAAAGAAATGTGTGCGCTTTTCGAAGTGACCCCGCGCACTTTGCGGTACTACGAATATCTTGAGCTGATCTCTCCAGTGAAGAAGGGCCGCACCAGATACTACGGTCCGACGGAAAAAGCGCGGGTAAAACTTATCCGGCAAGGTCGGCGATTTGGCTTTCCGCTCGAAGAAATCCGGCAGTGGTTGGAGTTATATGACCAAGGCGACCAGAACCGCAGCCAGATGGAACGCTGGATCGAAATGTCAACCGATCAGATTGAAGAACTGGAACAGCGCAAGCGGGAACTGGACGAGATAACCTGCGAATTGCAGCGCTTGCGCCAGGTGACACAGGATTCGCTTGACCAGCTTGGCTGACGCGACGTCACCTTACGTTCACGTCAACCTTACTTGATTTTGACAAATTCCCTCTTTACCTTCACGTCAACCTGGGAGGGAAGAATGACTAAATCTTTGATGACGATTGGACAGATGTGTGAGTCCTACGATGTGACTCCGCGGACACTGCGATTTTATGAATCCAAGGAATTGATATTTCCGATCCGCGAAGGCCAGAAACGCCTGTTCACCAGAAGTGACCGCGCGCGCCTGAAACTGATCCTGCAAGGCAAGCGGTTCGGTTTCAGCCTTGAGGAAATCCGGCAACTGCTGAACCTCTACTCCCTTGGCGATCAACAGACTACGCAATTGACCAAGACTTACGAGCTGGCGCAGGCACGCCTGCGCGACATGGAAGAACAGCGCGACGAGCTGACCGAAGCCATCGCCGATCTGAAGGAACAACTGGTTTGGGGTGAGACGGTTCTAGCCGATCGCGGTGTCAAACTGGCCGCCGAATAAACACTCAAAGGATTTCGAAAATGCCTACATACACGCCGCCACTGAAAGATCTGGATTTTGTGCTGCATGATGTTCTGCGTGTCCATGAAAGCGACACGCCGGGCTACGCCGATCTCGACCGCGACTTCACCGGTGCGATTTTGGACGAAGCCGGCAAGATCGCCCGCGACGTCTTGGCCCCCCTAAACGTGGTAGGCGATACCGAAGGCTGTAAGCTGGAAAACGGCGTGGTGCGCACGCCGAACGGCTTCAAGGAAGCGTTCAATATGATCCGCGAGGGCGGCTGGACAGGTTTGGCTGGTGATCCTGAATATGGCGGTCAGGGCATGCCTTATGTACTTGGCTCCGCCGTTAGCGAGATGCATGTATCCGCCAACCTCGCATTCAATATGTATCAAGGTTTGACCAACGGTGCCTACGAGGCGATCCGTGCCCATGCATCGGACGAACTTAAGGTAAAGTTTCTGCCCAAGATGGTGACATGCGAGTGGACCGGCACAATGAACCTGACCGAGCCGCATTGCGGCACCGATCTGGGTTTGATGCGCACCAAGGCGGATCCGCAGACTGACGGTTCCTACAAGATTTCCGGCCAGAAGATTTTCATCTCGGCGGGCGAGCATGACATGGCGGATAACATCATCCACCTCGTATTGGCAAAAATTCCGGGTGGACCGGAGGGCGTCAAAGGCATTTCGCTGTTCATTGTACCTAAATTCATAGTCAACGAGGATGGCTCGCTTGGTAACCGGAATGGCGTTGTCTGTGGCAATCTTGAAAAGAAGATGGGCATCCACGGAAATTCCACCTGTGTAATGAACTTTGACGACGCAGAAGGGTATCTTGTTGGCGA